>CAMDDX010000025.1 GCA_945893075.1 Planctomyces sp. SH-PL62
AGCCACGAACGAGGCAACCACCATCGCGAAGAAATGCAATCGATTCATAACGACTCATCCTCTGTCGGAAGTTTGCTTCCACATCGCCGAATGTCACTCCACCGTGACTTCCAACGTTCGATAATCCACTTGCAACACATGGCCGAGCAACAGCCCGACTCCCAAAAGAACTGTCTGACCCGCACTAGCCACGACTTCCACTTCTCGAATCTCGCCGAACCAAGGAATCCATGCCGTAAAGGCGTCCAATGGCCGAACCAAGCCGTCGGCCAATCCAGCTCCAATCTCCGCCGACTTGGCCAGTCCCAGCCTCTCAATCAGGTCTCGCGGCAACACCAACTCACCCGTGAATGCCGTGTCGATCCAAGCCGAAACCGTGCATCCTCCGCCTGTTGCGGACCCGCGAACGTCCACTTCGATCAATGCCTGTCCCTGATCGTTGACAGCCCCTTTCATGATTCCAGATGTCCAATTTCCACAGCCGCTCGATGTCCAACTCGCATCGCGTACGACAGCTTTCCCGGCTGAGCACGCTTCGCCGCCTGAATTGCTTCGCTCAGTGTCTGTCCGAAAAAGTACGACCGGGACAATGGCTCAATCGCGACGAACTCATTGGCATGAGTCGCCTCCAACGACTGGCGAAGTTCCGTTTCATAGAACTCAGTCGCAGTTCGTGCGAGTTCCGAGGATTCCAGTTGAGCGACCATCATCGTCCTCCTTCGTGAATCAATTGCCCTTCGGAGCGGCAGTTCGTTCCGCCTTGTTCAGCGCTTCCGAAATCTTCTTCGCGTCACCCGCGAGCGGGCTTTCCGGGTAGTCGCCGATGAGTTGATCAAAGCGTTTGCGAGCTTCCGCTTTGCGATCCATGCGGTATAGGCAACGGCCGTAATTAAACAGGATCACGTCCAGGAACTTCGCGTCGGGATGGTTTTCGAGCACTGTCTCGAAGATATCCACGGCGCGAGCATAATCCTTCTGGCGGTAGTAGTAGTTGGCCATCTGAGCGACCGCCTCACCGACTCGGCCGCTTTCCGGGAAGTTGTCGAAGACTTTTTTGTATTCCTGAAACGCGCGGTCGAAGAGTTGCGCCTTTGCCGCTTCGTTGGGCTGTTGATCGGCCATCTTGTCGTAGCACTGAGCGATGCCGAATTGAGCCTCGCCACGGAGTTGACTGGTCGGCATGTTGACTAGCCGTTGATAAACGCCAATCGCCCGGTTGAAGTTGCTCTGTTTGAGAGCGACGTCGGCAAGTTGCAGCAGCGCGTCATCCACGAAGCCGCTGTTGGGAAAATCGCGTTGCAATCGCTCGGCCATCGCGGCGGCAAGTTCCAGCTTGTCCATCTCGTAGTAGATCTTCCAAAGTTGCACGTAGGTCTCTTCGAGCAACTTGCCGCCCAGCTTCGTGGCTTCGGCCATGATCTCATCGCACAGGTCGAGCGCCTGTTCGTACTTGGCGTCGGCGTTCTTCTTCAGCCCGAATTCTTTGTAGCGGTTGCCAATGTTGGTCAAAGCGTGAGCTGTCTTGAGCTGCGTCTGCACGCGCAATTCGCGGTCGGAAATCAATGCCTTGGTGACTCGCACGCCGCCAAGGTTTCCTTCGATCGCCTTCGCGTCGAACGTGACAGTGCGGGCGTCCGGCGTCGTGTTCTTTGCGTCGGCATAGATCAGCCTGACGAAATCTCCCGGCAACGCCTGCAAGACATCGTCGGTCGAAACGACTTCCTCCGCCTTCACCAATGCGACCGTCACTCGAAAGACGCCGGAATGGATCGAATTGTCCTCGACTGGCTTCGCTGCGGGTTGAGTCGCCGAGTCGGCTGGCTTCGCTTCGCCCTTCGTCGGCGGAGCACCGTCCGTTGTGTTTGGTTGACCGGCCGTGTTCGCCGCCGTCGTCTTGGGAGCTTCCGTCACGTCGTCAGCAGCCGGCTTCTTCTCGAATTGATTCTCAACCTTGACCTCCGTCAGCGTGATTTCAACTCGATCCACTTTCTTAAACTTCTCGATCTTCGGCTCCCCATCGTCGTCGGTCGCGACCGCCTTGCCGGACTTCTTGAGTTCGAGCAATTCGTTCTCAATCTCCTCATCAGTCTTCGGCCGAATGACCTCAACGGACGCCTTGATCGTGTCCGCGGCATCGGTCAGATCGCGATCCGCGTCGATGATTTGCAGGTTGATCGTCTTGCCGAGCACCACACCGCGCAGCGTTTCCTTAAACGCTCCGTCGGTGATTGATAGCAGCCCGTTGCCGACGACCGTGACCTTGTGCAGCAGCTTGCGGTTGAATTGCTTGTCGGCCGTTTGCTCGTCGATGTACGAGACCTCGACGGTGTCGTCCCCTTTCAATTCCAGCGTTCCATTTCCCGGCTGTGGCTTGCCGAGCTTCGTCAGCAGGCTCCCCAAAGCGATCCGCACATTGCGGCCGACCGAGAAGCATTCAACGATTTCCTTATCGCCGCTGGTCGCAACGCACTCAACCTTGATGGATTGACCCGGTTCGAGCGCCGACAGGTCCGCGTCTTCGATTTTCACGAAGAGCCGCTTGCCCGCTTCCAACTTCTCAACTTTGCCCTCTTCGCTGGCCAGCGTCGTGCCGACTTTTTCCAGCGCCGAGATCGCTCGGCTGTAGTGGCCGAGTTGGAAGTGGCCGAGTCCAATGTAGTAGTACGCTTCGTTGACCTGTTTGCTGACAGGGAACTTCTCGATCACTTCACGCATGACCTGAAAGCACTTGCCGAAGTTGCGTGCCTCATAAAAACAGATGCCCGCTTTGAGCGTCGCCTCAGCCCGCATTTCTTCGTCTTTGTTTTCTTCCGCAGCGACCGCTTCAAACTGTGCGCGGGCTTTGTCGTATTGCCGGTCTCGCTGGAGGAAGAACTTTCCCAGCCGCATGTAGGCTTCGTACCGCACCTTGCTCTTGGGATACCGCTCAATCACCGACTGCCAAATCTCGACGGCCTTCGAGACCTCATCGGCCTCGTAACGAGCGTCCCCCGCTTCGACCAACTTCTTGGCCGCGCGGTCTTCGACGATCGACCCCTTTAGCGACGGGGTATCGGTGGGTTTCGCAGGCGCTTGCGCAAAAGCCGCACCGCTCAAATAGAAAGACCCACAAATGACTGCCACAGCAATGCGTGATGCTCGCATGACGCGCTCAATCCAGTTGAAGATGGAAGGGACCGTTCCAAGACGATCGGGCACGTCCGTGTGCAGTTGAAGGAGGCCGCATCCGCAGCCTGAAAACAGGTTGGCAAAAGTCGGTTGAAGAAACCAGTCCAAGATGGCCGGCTTCGATCCAACAGACGGGCGAGGTGCTTGCAAACGCGATGTCGTCGATTGCAAAGCGGGCTCTTGTCGTATCGGTTTGTCGCCGTTTGGCCACGCTTGGCAGAAACGGCGCGAGGCAGGCTTGCACCTGCCTCACGCAAAATCCATTAAGTCACGTCCGTTGGTGGGTGTTGTCCCGCCTACGCGAATAGTTCCTTGATTGGCGTGCCGTCCTCGACGAGTTTGAACGGGCGTTGGAGCGGCGTCATGACTTTCTTATCCGGATCGATACCCAAGGCGTGACAGAAAGTGGCGTGCAGATTCGAAACCTTCACCGGGTTGTCCTTCGGTTCGTAGCCGTCTTCGTCGGACGAGCCGATGACCGTGCCACCCTTGATGCCGCCACCGGCCATGAAGCAGGTGAAGACGTTGGCCCAGTGATCGCGGCCAGCATCTTTGTTGATCTTCGGCGTGCGGCCGAATTCGCTGAGCATGACGATCAGGGTCTTCTTGAGCATGCCCGATTCGGCCAGGTCGGCGATCAGCGACGCGATCGCCGGGTCCATGATCTCGCCGTGAGCTTCCATCGCGGGGAAGTTGTTCATGTGCGTATCGAAGCCACCGCGGTTGACTTGCACGAACCGTACGCCGGTCTCGACCAGTTGCTTCGCCGTGAGACAGCCACGGCCGAACGGCGTGTCGCCGTAGCGGTTCAACTGAGACGTCGGAACCTTGTCGAGTTCAAACGCCGCCAAGGCGGGGCTCCGCATCAGCGTCAGTGCTTCGTCGATTGAAGTCTGAGTCGACTTCAACTCTTTGTTGCTGCTCTTCTCGGCGAAGCGGCCGTTGAACTTTTCGAGCACTTCCAGGCGTTGGTTGCCACGTGCCGAGGCGATCCCTTCCGGGAACGACAGGTACGGGTCTTTCTCGCCGGGAGCACCGATGAAGTACGCCTCGCACTTCTGGCCGAGATAACTGGCCTTGGGTGCTCGGCCACTGATCGTGACGTAAGAGGGCAAGTCACCAACTTGCTTCTTCTCGTGAGTCACCACTGAGCCGAAGCCGGGATGAATCAAGTTGGCTGACGCCTGATAGCTAGTCTGCAACTGATAGGTGCCGCGGCCGTGATCGCCGTTGACTCCGGCGATCGAGCGGACCAACGCGCAGTGGTGCATGACCTTGGCGATCTCTGGGAAGATCTGCGAAATCTTCACACCTTCGACGGAGGTGTCGATCGGATCAAACTCACCGCCGGTGGGACGACCTGGTTTTGGATCCCAGGTGTCGATATGCGACATTCCTCCGCCATTCCAGAAGAAAATGACGTGCTCGGCCGTTGGCACATGATCGGTTCCACCAAACGCGATCAAGTCGCGCATCGAGAATCCGAGGATCGAAGCCAGCGACGCCTGCAACACAGCTCGGCGATTCGTTCGGTAATCCAGGCAGCCCATGTCGAGTTCCTTTCTGAAACGGGTTAATCGTGGGGCAGGCTTTCAACCTGCATCAACAGAGGGAGACGGGCAGGTTGAAAACCTGCCCCACGAGGTTACGGCAGAAAACGAAATTCATTGCAGTTCAGCAGAATCCAACGGAAGTCGGCCATGCCATCAAGTACGTCTTTGTGTGTCGCAATGATCGACTTGGCTTCTTTGATTTCGTCGGCACTCGGCTCACGAGTGAGGATTTCACGGTAGGCGAGCTTGACTGCTCCATCGAGATTCTTCTGTTCGACGAGCAGAGCATACATCGGCTCGAACTCACCGACACGGGCCGCTTCATGGGTCAACGACCCATTAAGCATCATCAGGGCTTGCCGCATGTTAGGAGCGTGGTCGCGAGTCTCGCCGAGCACTTCGCGGTCGGTTTGGCCGAAGACGCGAAGGAAGTGTTCCGGTGCGGCGGGCGAAGACATGCGGAGCGACGAACCAAATTTCGGGTTATCGTCGAATGTGGCCTTCACATAACGATCGATGTAATCGACGCCGCGGCGTTGCGTTTGCATTTGGGCACGCATCCGTTCGGCTTCGATTTCTTCTTTCGACATGACACGCATCTCTTCGACTTCGACTTTCTGGCCGTCTGCTTTGGCTTTCGCCAGGACTTTTCCAAAGTCGATTTCGATGCCCTTTTCCAGATCGACGCCAGGGGCGGCTTCTTCATCGTCGTCTTTCGCCGCCATCGCGGCGTTCATTTCCAGCTTCTGCTGGAACTTCATGGCCGTGAGCGCCAAACCTTGACGGCCGGAATTCGGCTTCGCGACTTGCGAGAGCTTCCAGGTCGTCTTCATGTTCTTACCGGGCGTGTGCTTTACGTCGAAGATGTGCCCGGCAGTGATGATGCTGTCGTAGAGGGTCTCGCTGAGCATTCGTCGCATTGGCGTCGCGAGGAACGATTTCTCCATCTCGGTGACTTGTTGTTCCTCGGCTCCGTATATGTGGCCGCGTTGATAGACCTGGCTGTTGACGATCAACCGCACCAGCGAACGCAGGTCATAGCCGTTTGCGACGAACTCGTCGGCGAGGTAATCGAGCATCTTTGGATGGCTGGCCGGGTTGTTATCGCTGAAGTCGTCGATCGGATCGACAATGCCGCGGCCGACCAGATCGGCCCAGACGCGGTTGACCATGTTCTTCGCGAACCAACGGTTGCGAGGACTCGTCACAAGATTGGCCAACTCATTCCGCCAGTCGCTGGTCGTGTACAGCCCGGCCTTGATGTTGAGGTTCTTGGCGTCGGTCTTGGCACCGCGAGTGACGTCGTCGTCTTGCTTCTTGCCCTTCGCTTTGGCTTCGTTCTCTTCCGCTCCAGTGAGCAGAGCATCGACGTCCGCGTCCTTCGAGTTCGCCTTGGCAAGCAGAGCGTCTTTTTCTGCCTTTTGCTTGGCTCGTAGCGTAGTCAGTCGGACGAGGTATTCCGGTTTCTCATCGGCCGAAGTCATGTCGAACGGGAAGGTTGGTTTGGCCGGCTTGCGTTCGCTGGGTTTCGCCTTGCCTTCAGGCGGCCAGAGGACCGTCGAGGCTTCGTTTTCCTTGGCGTAGATCGTCCGAGTGAATTGGTTTTCAATTCGTTGGGTTTTGCCAAAGTACGCCGCGAAGCCGTAGAAGTTTTCCTGAGTCCAAACGTCAAACGGATGGTCGTGGCACTGAGCGCATTGAATCCGCACACCCATGAAGACCTGCGAGGTCACGCCGGCGAGGATCATCGGATCGGCATTGTCGCCGAGCACGAACGCCACTTCAGGAGCGGCTCCCGCCTTGCCGTTGGTTGTGATGAGCCGCCGACAAATCTCGTCGTGAGGCATCGCGTCCGTGATCGCCTCATGCATCCAAGCAATCGCGGCCCGGCCACCGTCGGCCTGAGCACGCAGGCGGAACATGTCGGAATAGAACACGGTCCAGCGGTCGATGAAGCGCTCATCGGCAATCAGCCGATCCACCAAATCGGCCCGCTTGGCGGGATTCTTGTCCGCCTCAAATGCAGCGATCTCGTCGGTCGAGGGAATTCGACTGACGAGATCACAAAAGATACGTCGGAGGAAGGTCAGATCGTCGATGACCGGCATTGGGTCGAGTTTGACGCCACGCTCCTTATTTTCGAGGGCGAGCACTTTGTCGAGGTCGGTGCCACTCGCCAATTTCTTGGCAGCCTCCCGGAAAGCGGCTTCGGCTTTCGGGTCGACCGGGGCCTTCTCGACCTTCTTTTGAGCCACCGGCGGTTTCGCGTCCGAAACGCTCAACCCCAAGACTCCCAACGACAAACAGGTAGCAACGACGATGAATGGCCAACGCTTCACGGGCAGACTCCTCTGGTGAAACGAAATGAAATCCCGTCCGAAACCCAACGCAATCTATAAAGGTTCGCTGAAATCACAAGACGAATAGGGAAAGTTTTATTGTTCGCTGTCTTTTCATCGACAGGTGCAGCCTGAAGTCGAGACGACGAATTACTTCGGCGGAATCAATCCTTCCGGCTGGTCGAGCCACAAGTAATGCCCGTGATCGGCGGTGACGATCACCACTGTCTCTTGCCAGTTGCTGTGTTTCTCGACCCAAGCGGTGATGACGCGGAAGGCTCGATCGCCGGAGTTCACCGCTCCGATAGAGTTGTCGAGGTTGTTATCGTGATTGGCCCAATCGACATCGCCGGCCTCGACCATCAGCCAGAAACCCTTCGGATTCTTGCCGAGCACAGTCAGGGCGGCGGTGGTCATGTCGGCGAGCGTTGGGTTTTCGGCGAGATCGGCGGCGGTGTACGACTCAGTCTTGTTGGTGCGACCGATGGTGGGATTGAAATCTCCATCAGCGGTGGCGAAGGGCAGATGCCCCTTCAATTTGCCGATTCCGAAGAATCCGAGCAGCCGTTGTTTAGAAGAGACCGCTTTGTCGGCGGCGGCTAATAAGACATCGCGTCCAATGGCTCCGGCCGTGCGTTCGGCGACGACGTACTTGCCGCCCCTGGCCACATCAATTGTTTCGCGGTCGGCATCAGTCAGCCAAATGTTGCCGGGGACGAAGTTTTTCCCCTGTCCCTGCGATTTCTTTTCAGGATCTCCGGTTGTCTTCGCGGAGTCTCCGAAGCCGCCGCCGATCAACACGTCGAGTCCCTTCAGCGGCTTTCGAGGATGCGAGATCGACGGCAGGCCGAGCATATCTCGGGTCAGATCTTGATAGTCGTCGCGATCCACGTTTTGGGCGTACGCACACGCCGGAGTCGCATGACTGATCGGCACGCTGGTGACGGCTCCGACCGCGAACCCGGCGGTTTGAACTTCGTGAGCGATTGGACTCACCTGCTGACCGGCGTAATCGACGTTGATCGAGTTGTTATAGCTCTTCACACCGGAGGTCATGGCCTGTGCGGTATTGGCTGAGTCGGGATAAGGATGCTCGCCCTTGCTCTTACCGTCGGGTGCTCGGCCGGTGAGGTAATTGATGTCTGCACTGGGTGGCGACCAGGGGAACGGCCCTCCCTTGGCGACGTTGTATCCGCCGGGATATTTCCCACCGGGGTTAGCGATGGTCTGAGTATCCACGTCGCTGTCGGTGCCGTCGTTGTGTGGTGCCACGCACATGCAGCCGAACTGCGTCGTGCCGTTGGCCGTGTAATTCTGGAAGTGCGTGCCGGTGCCGCGACCTTCGGAGTAGCTGACTCGCCGTTCGTTGTAGATCGCGGCATTGCGAGTCGTCTGCCAATCCATGCCGTCGAAGATCAGCAGGATGACGTGCTTCTTGCCGGCCTTGAATGCCGCTCGCTGCAATGCCGCGAGGTCGGTTTGGTCGCAGTATTCGGCGTTGGGATTCAGCGTATTCGTGGGGACTCGGCCGTAGATTCCCTTCAGTTTCGCTTCGCTGCGGTAGGGACTGTTTTTCCCCGTGTAGCTGTCGAGATCGACTCCGGCACTCGTTCCACGAGTTCCAAAGGTGTAGACCGGAATCAGTCGATTGCTGTGTGACCCCCATTCCTTGTAGTTCTGGGGATCAACGCCCCAGTGAGCAACCGGGGACTGACCGTTATTGATCGCGGTGGTTTGCAGTTCGCGCAGGTGATCAGCGGCGACGGACGCCGTGACCATCGAGACCAGCAGTCCGCATTCCAGGCACAACTTCCGCATCATCGGCAGCATCCTTTCCCGTGTTTTAGAACAACGCTCGCAAGATCGCGCGGCACACTTTCTAGCCGTCGTCGGACCAACTTCGTAGGCACCGTTCGTGAAATCCTGATGCGGATCGCTGCGCTGCTCTCCGATCGCAGGACGAATCCGAGACCACGATGGTCACGATAAGCGGCACGATCCGAGGGAATCTCGTCTTTGCCCAGCACTCGACGATCTTGGTTTGGCGAGTAACATGAAAACCGCAGCCGCTCGGGTTGGCACTTCGAACGGACAGTGCTTCCTGAAGTGGCGATCCGCGTCTCCTGGATTCTCCGTGGTCAAGCCCATGAGCACTCCTCTTTCGGATGGATCACGTGGCAGTCGCTCTCGGCGATGGCGGAAATTCGGTTTGTGGGGAGTTGTCGTGGCGTGTGCCGTGGCGACCGGGTTCTGGTGGGAGACTCGCGAAACGCCCGTTGACGGGGTGTCGCTGCGCGAGGAAGTTCCCCGCGAGGAAATCGGATTCGACAATCCAACGACCAGTTCGCCGGGCTATCTCGGTCCGCAAGCCTGTTCCGAGTGCCATGCCAAGCGGGTCGCCGAATTCCAAGCCACGCGGCATTTCCAGGCCTGCGTATTGCCTCAGCCCGAGGCCATGTCCTCCGAGTTCAATTCGGGAACGAGTGCCTATGCCACCCGCGATCCGAATTTGCGTTTCGAGATGCACCGCCAAGGCGATGAATTCCTCATGACCTCGATTCAACAGTCGAGCGCGGGAGCAAAACGGACCACCTCACCGATCGGACTGGTGTATGGCGCGGGAGCGAACGCGGACGAAGTGTATTTTACCTGGCATGGTGACCGGCTCCAGGAATTGCCGATTGTTTGGCTGAACCCGTTTCGCGAATGGGGAGCCATGTTGTTCGATCCGCACGGATCGGGAGACTTCGCCCGCAATGTGACGCCGCGCTGTCTGGAGTGTCACAACACGTGGTTCGAGCATGTGCCCGGCACCGTCAACCAGTATCGGCGCGAGAACATGGTGCTCGGCGTGACATGCGAAGTTTGCCACGGGCCGGGCCGCGAGCACGTCGCGTTTCATCAAGGGCATCCCGACGCGAGCGCCGCGGCGGCCATCGTGCATCCCGGTCGTCTCAGCCGTGAGCGGCAAACGGACCTGTGTGCCGTGTGCCACAGCAACGCGATGTTGAATCGGGGGCCGGCATTTCGATATCGGCCCGGCGAGCCGTTGGATGCTCATTTCAAGACGCTGCAAATCGAACATCCCGAAGAGGACCACCTCGCGAATCAGACGAAATACCTGGTCCAGAGTCGCTGTTACCAGAACAGTGACACCCTGACTTGCATCACCTGTCACAATCCGCATCGGCCGCGCAGCGCCACCAATGCCGGCGCGGAGTCATGTCGCAAATGCCACCAGGCCGCCGACTGCGGCGAACAGGACCGGCTTCCGGTCGAACTCCGAGGCCGTTGCGTCGATTGTCACATGCCGCAGATCCATAAGATTCAAGTCGCTTTCCGCACGGAGCGGGACGCCTACTTGCCTCCGGCCAAACGTTGGGAGCATCGGATCGGCGTTTATCCGGTCGCTCGGGACGAAGTGTTGTTGGCGTGGCATCAATCGCAGACCGAAGCTCAGCACCGTGAAGAAGCTGCCCGACTTTCGCGGATGCTCGCCGAGCATTGGCTGGCCGAAGCCGAAAGTCAGCGTCGTGAGTACCGGTTTCTGGCGGCCATCAACTCGTATCGCCAAGCCGAGCGGTTCGATCCTCAGTCCGGCGCGCGGGAGAAGCTCGCCGAAGTCATCGCGATTCAAACTCAGCTCGACGACAATTGGAGTTTGGCGCTCCATCAACTCTCCGAACAACGTTTCACCGACACGACGGCCACCCTGCTCGACATCCTGAAACTCAAGCCCACTCACGCCGGGGCTCACGGGCGGTTGGGGATGCTGCACGCGATCAATCAACAGACGGACCTTGCCACCGAACACTTGCAAGCGGTCGAGCGGCACGACCCGAATGACCAATACGGCGAGTCGATGCTCGGTTGGCTGGCGTATCTCGGCGGTCGTTGGGAGGAATCCCGGCAGCACTACCAACACGCGGACGAGATCACGCCGTTCAACGCCAAGATCAACTATCAACTGGCGATGACGCTGACCAAGCTCAACCGGCTGCCCGAAGCCGTTCAACAGTTTCAGCAGACGCTGACGATTGATCCCCAGCATGTCGAAGCGTGTCGCGGCCTGAGTTTCGTGCTCCGCCAGCAAGGACAAGCGAAAGAGGCGATCGCATTTGCGAAGCGTGCCGTGCAACTGACTCAATCCAACAACGTCGAAGCGTTGGCGGAGCTTGCCGAAACCTATTTTGAGGCCGGCCAAATGAGCGCCGCGAGCGACACAGCCGCGAAGGGGCTCGCGTTGGCGAAGACAAGCAAGCCGCCGGTGAATCCGCAAATCCGCAGGCGACTCGAACGCCTTTCGAGCAACGTTCGCAAGTCCGCCAAGTGATCCTGACTCGCGTCGATGGCCTCTTATCCGCCAGGACGTCACTGATTGTCACAAAAACAAACAAAATAGAAGCAAGTTGTGCGAAAATAGAAGCTGTTCGCGCGAAAATAGAAGCTGTTTGCGTGAAAATAGAAGCTTATGACGTGAAAATATAGGCTGTTTGCACGATCTCAGAAGCAAATCTCGCGAAATAAGATGCTTTGATCGTCGAAAAAGACGCTGAGATTGCTCCAGGAGGCTCTGATTTTGGTGCATAACAGCATTTGTCCGGGGTCAGGCACCGCAAAATTCAAAATTGGCGGAGTATCGCTGAGTGTGTCCACAGGACTTCACTCCGCCAATTTTGAATTTTGCGGTGCCTGACCCCTGCCGGTGGAATTGCTGATTTTGCACCCGCTCTGATTTGGCAATTCAAGCGAGTAGTTTGGCTCGGCATCTGACATTTCTAAGGCGATCAAGCACGGGTTCGACATTTTTGGAGAGGATCAAACAGGTGTTGTGTGTCAGCGTTGGATGTGAAAGTACAACGTCGCGAAGAATGCGACATTGGCCAACACGATCACGGAGCCGGTGACTCCGTCCAACTGGCTGGCGACCGTCTGCACCGGCACTTTGGGGCGTGGCCCCTCGGCGGACAGAAATCCGGGCGACCATTCCGTCCCGTCCGGGCGCAGCCAGCGGGTGCGAGTTCGTAGCAGTGCCCACCCGATCGCCGCGACGGCGAACGTCGCCGCGAGCAGTAGCAGCGGAGCCGTATGCACGATCGTTCCCGCTCCGGTCCCTTGGGCCGCCTCCACCAACAGGTCGTATCGCGGTGCAGGGTCTCCATCCACGCCAGGTTCCACCGGCGAGTTCCACGTGAATCCGGGAATGGGAACCAAGTCGCCGTATCTCATTGCCAGAAACGCCACCGCATTGTTCGCCGTGTGCAGCAGGATCGCGCCCCACAACGAGCGTGTCGTCAAGAACACGAATTGCAAAGCGATCCCCAGCGCGAATGCGCCGCACGCTTGAATCGGATGCAGATGGATCGCTCCGAAGTAAAACGCCGTGATCAGCGTGCCCAGCCAGACTCCGTGATGAGCCACCAAGCCACGGCTCAGGAAACCACGGAAGAACAATTCCTCGCCGAGTCCCGGAAACAAACAGGCGGCCACGAACACCAGCCACCAAGACTCCTTGGCGAAATCGCCAAACAAATCCATCGAGATATTTGGCAGGACTTCTGATGCGCAGTTCGTGAACTCGCTGGCCAGCAGCGCGCACGGCAGCACGCTGAGCAACACCAGCGCCACCTGAGTCAGCGACATGCCGCGCAGCCCCATGCAACGTGCGGTCTCTTTGCGAAACGTCAGGAGCACGACTCCCAACGAAACTCCCAGCGTCAGGAGCGTTGCCAACGGCACCAGAAACCGATTGAACAATCGCTCTTGCTCGGCAATTTTCGACGGCAGATCCTGTGGCACCTGGGGCTCACCGCCAGCCATTAGTGTTGCAGCCAACACGACAACGACGAGGACAGCAAAAACCAACTGCGATCCGATCAGCAACAAGATCCACAGCAACGCGCGCCCGGCATTCGGCAGGCGGTACTTACCGACCGTGGGAGTGCCGATCGACGAGTCGGCGGCGGAGTCCTCCGGCGCGGAGTCGATCTCCAAGACTTCGAGAACTTCCGTTTCGGGGACAGGAGGTGGCCCGGAAGCGAGCGGCGGTTCGCTTGTCGCGAAGGTGTCCGGCGGAGGACGATCAGCTTGGGGGTCCATGACAACGTCATTCCAAGAAAGCACAACGGGGCAATTGACGTGAGACGCGGCGAGAGTCTATCGGATTGGAGGACGATGGCACGTCTCCGAGTTCATTGGCTCGCAGGACGCCGCCACAAGACAGCATTGGATGCGGCCAGTACGATTTCCGTTCGTTGGCGACTTCGTTCATTTGGATCAGGAGACGTGCCGTCGTGAATCATGCCTCAGTGACCTCGCTCATCAATCGCCGAACCTTGCTGCGGCAGTGGTCGGCCGGAGCCCTTGGTTTGATGTTCGTCAGCGGCAAGTTGCCGTCCGCGTTCGCCGCAGACGAGAGCCGTTTGCTCGTCCACTCGAAGGCTCCGATGAACGCCGAGCCGTCACTGCCCGACCTCGTGCGGTGGTGGGTGACTCCGGTCGAGTCGTTCTTTATTCGCAGTCACGGCAACACGCCGGAGATCAATGCCGACTCATTCCGTCTGTCCGTCGAGGGCTTGGTCGAATCGCCGCTGATGCTGTCGCTGGCGGAACTCGGCCGCTTGGAACAACACGCGGTCACAGCGACACTGACCTGCGCCGGCAATCGCCGCTCCGAGCACAGCCGCATCAAGCCGGTCAAAGGGGTCCAATGGCGTGAGGGTGCGATCGGCAATGCGAAATGGCGCGGTGCTCGGCTTTCTGACTTGCTCAAAAAAGCGGGCGTGCGCGAATCCGCCAAGCATGTGTGGTTTGAAGGACTCGATGCGGTCGACGATGGCGGCAAGACGTTTGCGTTTGGCGGTTCGATTCCGCTGGAGAAAGCACTGCTCGATCGCGAATCGTCACCGGGTGCTCTGCTCGCCACGACGATGAACGACAAGCCGCTGACGGCCGATCATGGTTTCCCACTGCGGATGGTTGTGCCCGGTTACATCGGTGCTCGCAGCGTGAAATGGCTGAGCAAGATCGTCGTCAGCGACCGTCCTTCGCCGAATCATTTCGTGGCCGATGTCTACAAGCTGGTCGATGAGGGAACGCTGTTGGAAGTCGCCGAAAGCGGACCGATCTATCGGATGCCGCTCAACTCCGCGATCTGCACGCCGACGGCCGGAGCCGCTTTGAAACCGGGCCGAGTCGAAGTCACCGGCTACGCTCTGCCTCCTGGCGTGCCGGGAGTTTCGATCCGCAAGGTCGAAGTCTCCGCCGACAGCGGCCGCTCGTGGACCGAGGCCAAGCTGACCTCCATGACATCGGAGTTCTGCTGGCAACTCTGGTCTGCCGAGATCTCTGTGAACTCAACGACGAAAGAATTGATCGTCCGCGCGATCGACTCACGCGGTGAGGCTCAGCCGGAAGTTGTGCGCTGGAATGCCAAAGGCTACCTCTTCAACGCTTGGCATCACGTCCCTGTGAATTGAACGTAGCCGCACTCGCCAGAGTGCGGGCCGCACGCGTTCTGGCGAACGCGACTACGGTTAGAAAAGCCTTGTCGGTCGTCTAAGGAGAGACACGAAATGACGGACTCATCTTTGTCGGAACACAGCTCCGGTACCTCGTCCACGAAATGCGCGGCGAAATGTCTGGTCGCCGCGATTGTGGTGGCTGTCGTCGGCACTGTCGGCAGCGTGTATTTGAGCATGGGGCTTGGTCTCAAAGCCTGCCCGCTCTGTTTCTATCAACGGTCGTTTGTCATGGGCGTGCTGGCCGTGCTGGCACTCGGCCGATTTCTGGAACGATCACGACCCGGGTTGATCTGTTTGCTGAGCGTTCCGCTGGCGTGGGCCGGATTGGGAGTTGCCGGGTTTCACGAGTACCTCGTGCTGACCGGCGTCCTCGAATGTCCGACAGCGTTGTTCGGAATCGGCACCGCTCCGGCACAAAGTCTCGCCGTCTTCATCGCACTGGCCGCCGCAGTCACTGGAGGAGCTTGGTGCGGCCGCCACGAATCGCCGCGGCAACGAGCGTGTACGCTCTTCGTCGCCGTGATGCTGGGGGCCGTCATGGAGGGGGCGTGCGTGAAGAGTGCTCCGCCGCTGCCGAAGGTGCCAGACGCCGCCTACGATCCGGTCAAAGATCCGCTCGATATGTGTCGCCGGCCTTTCAGTGCTCCGAAGAATTGACTCATGCACATGCCGACTCAAGAAGCCGTGATTCGCAGCGGGTGTTTCTTCGGAACACTTCTCGTGATGGCGATGTGGGAAAGTCTCGCACCGCGGCGACCGCTGACGCAGAACAAGACGCTGCGCTGGTATTGCAACTTGGGTCTGGCACTGTTGAACAACTTCGTGTGGCGACTGCTGATGCCGGCCGGTGCGGTGGGGCTGGCGATCAGCGTGCAAGCTCGTGGCTGGGGATTGTTCAACTCTGTCGAGTTGCCGGCGTGGATTGAGGTCGCGGCCTCGGTCGTGTTGCTCGACCTCGCGATTTACGGGCAGCACTGGGTCTTTCACCGAGTTCCGTGGCTGTGGCGACTGCATCTGGTGCATCACGTCGATCTCGACATCGACGCGACCACCGGCGTTCGCTTTCACACGGTCGAGACGTTGTTGTCTTTTGGCTGGAAGGCCGCCGTCATCGCGTTGCTTGGTGCGCCCGCGTTGGCCGTGATGATCTTTGAGATTCTGTTGAACGCGACGGCTTTGTTCAATCACAGCAATGCTCGGCTGCCGCTGTGGCTCGACCGAGTGCTGCGGCTCGCTCTGGTCACTCCCGACATGCACCGCGTGCATCATTCGATTCAGAACCACGAGACCAACAGCAACTTCGGCTTCTGCCTGTCGTGGTGGGATTTTCTGTTTCGCACTTACCACGCCCAACCCGATGCCGGTCACGAGGGCATGATCATCGGTCGTCCGGAATTTCGAGACGCCCAAGTCGAGCGGCTCTCGTTCATGCTGCTTCTACTTCTGCCGTTCCGACGGGAGTTGCCACCGACTCCGTGTCAGCGAACTCACGATGCGTGATCGAATTCCGGCTTGCTGTTGGCCGCGGGATTCATTCCGATACCCCGCATGAATCCCATCATCTTCGCTCTGCGTCGTCCGATCACCGTCATGGTTGGGATCATCGCGGTAGTGCTGACCGCGTTCGTCGCCGTGCGGCCGAAGGCGTTTGATGCCGTGCTGGCGAAAGTCGGTATCGAACTGCCGCTCAAGCGGATGCCGATCGACATCTTTCCCGCGCTGAACCTACCGGTGATCTACGTCTGCCAGCCGTATGGCGGCATGGACCCGGCTCAGATGGAAGGGCTGCTGACCAATTACTACGAGTACCATTTTCTTTACATCAACGGCATTCATCACGTCGAGAGCCGCAACGTCCAAGGGACGGCGTTGATGAAGCTCATGTTCCATCCGGGCACGAACATGGCCCAGGCGATGGCCGAGACCATCAATTACGTCAACCGCTCGCGAGCCATGATGCCTCCCGGCACCGTCCCGCCATTCGTGATGCGGTTCGATACCGGCAGCGTGCCGGTCGGCTACCTCGTCTTCTCCTCCGAGACGCGCACGATCGCCGAGATTTCCGACATGGCGCTGATGAAAGTGCGGCCGATGTTCTCCGCGTTGCCGGGTGTGAGTGCTCCGCCGCCGTTCGGCGGAAGCGCACGCAGCATCGTCGTGCGAGCCGATCCGGATCGCCTGCGAGCTTACGGCATCGCCCCCGACGACGTCGTCAACGCGCTGGTGGCCGGCAACACCGTCAGCCCGTCCGGCAATCTGCGAGTCGGTGACAGCTATCCGATGGTCCCGACCAACGCGATGGTCAAAGACATTCGCGAACTCGGCAACATCCCAATCAAGGTCGGCGGCAGTCTCGGTCGGGAGACCGGACTGAGCGCTGGCGGAGCCGCCGCGATCGGCAGTGCGAGCACTGTCTACCTGCGCGACATCGGCGTCATCGAAGACGCGGCCGACATCACGACCGGCTACTCGCTCGTCAACGGCCGCCGAGCCGTTTACATCCTCGCCACCAAACGGGCCGACGCTTCCACCATGAGCGTCATCGACGAAATCAAAGCCGCGATGCCCAGGTTCCGTGCCGAGGTTCCGCCCGACATCAACGTCTCGTTCGAGTTCGATCAATCGCCGTATGTGACACGCGCCATCAACAGCCTCGCCACCGAAGGAGCGTTGGGAGCGATCCTCACCGGCCTGATGGTGCTCGTCTTCCTGCGCGACTGGAGAAGCGCACTCGTCGTCGTGCTCAACATCCCGCTGGCGATTGCCGCCTCGATCGTCGGCCTGTGGCTCTGCGGCCAGACAATCAACCTGATGACCCTCGGTGGCCTCGCGCTGGCAGTCGGCATCCTGGTCGATGAGGCGACCGTCGAGATCGAAAACATCCATACGCAGATGCGGCACACAAACTCGATCGCCTGGGCCGTGCGGCTGGGCAACGCTCAAACCGCGATTCCGCGCTTGCTGGCGATGCTCTGCATCCTGGCCGTCTTCGTGCCGAGCTTCTTCATGCAAGGAGCCGCCCGCGAACTGTTCGTCCCGCTTTCGCTGGCGGTCGGCTTCTCGATGATCGCGTCCTACATCCTGTCGAGCACCTTCGTGCCAGTGGTCTCGACGTGGCTGTTGCGGACTTTGGAGTGCGGGGTGTCAGCCCCGCTTTTGCACGCATCGAAAGAATCCAAAGCGGGGCTGACACCCCGCACTCCAAAGTATGAACGCCTCGTCTCCCTTTTCGTCCGCCTGCGTTGGCTTGTCGTCCCCGCGTATCTGGCTGGCTGCGGAGTGACGCTCTTCTGGGCCAGTGGTCGGCTGGGCGTCGAGATCTTTCCAACCGTCGATGCCGGCGAATTTCGTTTGAGATTTCGCGCTTCCGACGGCACGCACATCGACAAGACCGAACAGATCGCGCTCGACATTCTCGACACTGTGAAGCAAAAGGTCGGCGAGAAGAACGTCGCGTTGACGCTCGGCTACATCGGCACCGTGCCGGCGAGTTTTCCGATCAATTCCGTCTATCACTTCTCGCGTGGGCCGGAAGAAGGGTTGTTGCGGATCGCCCTCAAACCGAACTCCGGCATCAGCACCGAGGCGATGAAAGAAGAACTTCGCAGTGAGTTTCGCAGCCGCTTCCCCAACGTGCGATTCTCGTTCGAGCCAGCCGACATCATCAGCGAAGTGATGAGCTTCGGCTCGGCAACGCCGATTGAGATCGCCGCACGCGGCGGCAATCTCGCCGAGAACCGCGAGTACATCGGCAAGGTTCAAGCCGCGCTCAGCAAGCTGCCGGCGATCCGAGACATGCAAGTTGCGCAGTCGCTCGACTACCCGACCGTCGAGATCAAAGTCGATCGCGAGAAAGCCGGGATGAGCGGCACGACGATGTCGCAAGTCACTCGTTCGGTAGTCACCGCCACGTCGTCGAGCCGTTTTGTCGTGCCGAATTACTGGCCCGATCCGAAGACCGGCATTGGCTATCAAGTGCAGGTCGAAATCCCGCAACCGCAACTCGACAGTGTCGAAGACCTCGGAGCTGTCCCGATTCAACGTGGCAGCGGAAGCCACGCCGGCCAATCACTGTTGCTGCGCGATGTCGCCTCGCTCACGAACGCCACGACCCCCGGCGAATACGACCGCTACAACATGAAACGGGAGATCAGCCTCACCGCCAACATCGTCGGCGATGATCTCGGTGCCGTCTCGCAACAGATCACACACGCGCTTCACGCCGTCGCTCTGCAAGACGCCGAAGAGAAAGCGCTGACTCACAAAGAAGCCCAAGAAAAAGCCAAAGCTGCTGGTCTCACCGCGCCTGTTCCGAAGCCTGCGGTGATCCATCACGAACTCCGCGGCCAAATCCCGCCGCTGCGAGCGATCATGAACGGACTCGGCATTGGCCTGCTGCTGGCGGTGCTCGTGATCTTCCTGATTCTGTCCGCCAACTTTCAGAGCTGGCGATTGGCATTCGTGACGGTCTCAACCGCACCCGCCGTGATCACCGGCGTCGCGCTGTCGCTGCTACTGACCGGCAGCACGCTCAACATCCAAAGCTTCATTGGCGCGATCATGAGCCTCGGCGTCGCGATGGCCAACGCGATCCTGCTGGTGACGTTTGCGGAACAACGCCGCCGCGAGTCGGTCAATTCACGCGATGCCGCCGTTTACGGCGCGGCCTCGCGTCTGCGAGCGATCGCGATGACCAGCGCCGCCATGCTGGCCGGCATGTTGCCGCTGGCTCTCGGCCTCGGCGAATCCGGGCAGCAAACCGCACCGCTCGGACGAGCCGTCATGGGCGGACTGCTTGCCGCGACGTTCGCAACGCTGCTGATCCTGCCTGCCATCTTTGCGATTGTGCAATCGCGTGCCGGCATCAAGTCAGCGTCGCTCGACCCCGAAGACCCAGAGAGTGCTCACTTCGGAGTGGTCTCGATTTCCGATTAAACATTCTTAGAATTCGCGCTTGGCGGCGACACAATGCACTCTTGAGACAAAATCATGCGTAAGCCAACCATTGAACAACGACTGGAAGCGTTGGAGGCACAGGTCGCCAAGCTGACCAACTCTCAAGGAACGGAGCCTGCGCCACGAGCCAAAGACTGGCGACGAACGATCGGCATCTTTACCGGTACCGGTATGAAGGAAGTCTTCGACGAGGCGCTGAAAATTCGTCAGGCGGATCGCGAAAAGTTCTACCGTGCGGAAGAGCGACGTAAGCAACGTCAGAAGGCTCGGAAGACATCGCGAGCCAAGTCATGATCTTGTTGGACACCGATCACCTGTCGGTCGTCACGGATCGGCGTGATAAGGGGCATGCGGAATTGCTGGTACGCCTGAGCCGCGATCTCGACGAACCTTTCCTGCCGGTGGTGGCGGTCGAAGAACAACTGCAAGGATGGCTGTCGAAGATTCGCCGCCAACGCGATGTCGAACAGCAGCTTGACGCCTACGATCGGCTGGTGGCATTGATCGAGATGCTCGTGGATTGGCCGATCGTTCGTTGGACGAAGCCTGCTGCTGAGAAATTCAAAGAACTACGTCGTGCCGGAGTGCGGATTGGGCCCAACGATTTGAAGATTGCGTCACTTGCGATCACGAACGACGCTCTGCTGTTGACTCGCAACGCCCGCGACTTTTCGCGGGTTCCGGGATTGCGATTTGAAAACTGGTTGGAATAAGGATCATCGACATGCGCGGCCTTGTGTGGTGTCTCAGTTTGTGTGCGATCGCCGCAATCTGCGGCTGCAATCAACCGGCAGCGACATCAACGCCATCGGCCACCGAGCCGGCTCATGGTGTCATGCGAGTCACGCCGATCAAGCCGGCTCGCAAGACGCTCGTCCGGGTCACCGAGCAACCGGGGCAGATCGAGGCGTTTGAGGAGACGGCGATTCATGCCAAGCTCGCCGGGTTCGTCAAAAAAGTGCATGTCGATATCGGCGATCAAGTCACGGGGCCGTCGCGAGTCAGCACCGATCAACGCGTGCAGCCCGGACAAATCCTTGCCGAGTTGGAGATGCCGGAACTCGATGCCGAGTTGACGCAGAAGCAAGCCCTCGTCGCGCAGGCGGCGGCCGAGGTCACGCAGTCGCAAGCGGCCATCAAGGTCGCGATGTCCGCGAAGACGTCGGCCGAGGCACTGGTCGCGGAAGCTCGCGCATCCATCGAGCGGGCCGACGCCATGTACGAGCGCTGGAAGTCTGAGTTCGAGCGTGTTCGCGAACTCGTCGCGAAGCAGGCAGTCGCGCAGAAAGTCGCCGACGAAACCGAGCAGCAATTCAAAGCGGCCGATGCCGCGCGGCGCGAGATCGCTGCCAAGATCAAATCGGTCCAAGCCAAGCTCAGCGAATCTGCCGCCAACATTGAGAAGGCGGATGCGGACCTCGTCGCCGCGCAATCGAAGCACAAGGTCGCCGAAGCCGACGAACAAAAAACGCGCGCGTTACTCAGCTACGCAACGCTGCGAGCGCCATTCGACGGAGTCATCACCGAGCGGCATCTCGACACCGGTCATCTCGTGCAACCCAGTGGTGCGACTGGCAAGCCGTTGTTCGTCGTTGTGCGCGCCGACACGGTGCGTATCTTCCTGGACGTCCCAGAAGCCGACGCCGCGTTCATCGCAACGGACAGTCCCGCGAAGATCAAAGTCCCGTCTCTTTCGGCCGCGTCATTCGATGGAAAAGTGGCGCGGACTTCGTGGACGTTGCAATCCACATCGCGCACGATGCGAACCGAGATCGACGTTCCCAATCCCAACGGCCGCCTGCGCCCCGGCATGTACGCCACCGCTGAGATCGAAGTCGCTCGCCGACCTGACGCACTGTCGCTGCCGAAGTCGGCGATCCTTAAGCAGGGAGCCGAGTCGTTCTGCTTGAGCATCTCGGCCGAGAACAAGATCGTGAGACTCCCGATCAAGACCGGCATCGTGGCTGTCACGCCCACCGGCACCGACATCGAAATCCTCTCCGGCCTGGCCGGTGACGAATCGCTGATCGGCGCGAATCTCGCTGCTTACAAGGATGGCCAAGCGGTCGAAGTCATCGTTGCCAAATAGCCGTGGATGATTCGGCGCGAACCATTCCTCTGGCCCCATTCCTCTGCCGCAGTCTTTTCGGCAGAGGAATGGGGCCAGAGGAATTGGCTTCGGACCGCAAACTCAGCGGAAGCTGACAAGTCTGCCCGGCTTTCGTGACTGACACGACTGTTGTGAAAGGCAACTTCGGGACTGGCGGAATCCTGCACACGGTCCACGCAGCTTGCCGATCCCGAACTCGCGGCCTTGTGCCTTGTCGCCTGCGGAACGGATTCCGCGCTCGGTATCGGCAAAAGCTGCCGCCGCGTTAGGGAGGACGCTGATTCGTGATCGCCACGCTGCGACAACTGGGCTTTATGAGTGGCTGTGGTCTGCTGGCCATCGTTGTTGGCTGTGCGACGACGCCCACGGCCGAGGTTCGTCAGATCCGCCCGCATCCGGTTGCCACCAAACCGAGTGCCGATTCCAAAATTGCTCCGCGGCCGAATGGCATGGTTCACGTCGCTCGTGGCGAATACTCAGAAGTGGTCAACGTGATTCAGCCAGCCACGTTCGTGATCGACGTGGATGTGCCTTCCAAGCCGGCAACGAACGACGCAACTTTGGCGACAAGTACGCCAACTGCTCCAACGGGTTTTGCCCTCGACCTTGCGTCAGCGATGCAGCTTGCCGCCGGTCAGAATCCCAACGTCGCGTTTGCTCGCGAACGGATCAATGAAGCCTACGCTCAGCACGCGCGGGCCGAAGCGTTGTGGTTGCCGTCGATCCGAGCCGGTGCCAACTGGAACAAGCACGAAGGCCGGATTCAGAATGTGGAAGGGGACATCTTCAGCACGAGTCGCAACGCGGGCTTCGCGGGCCTCGGAGCCAACGCGGTGGGAGCCGGCTCGCCGACGGTGCCGGGAATCATGGCCTCGTTTCATCTGGCCGACGCGATTCATCAACCGAACATCACCGAGCACGCCGCCGCCTCACGCCAGTATTCCGCAACCGTTGCCGAGCAAGACGCGATGCTCGCCGCCGCGATCGGATACCTGGAACTCTTGCGAGCCAATCAGGAACTGGCGATCGCTCGTGACATCGAACATCACGCGAACAAGTTGGTCGAAGTGACCAAAGCGTATGCCGACATCGGCCAGGGGTTAGCCGCCGATCACGACCGTGCCCGCGCGGAACTCGCCGTGCGACGCAACGACGCGGTTCGAGCGGAAGAGGCGGTGCAAGTCGCCTCCGCTCGACTCGCCCAATTGCTGCACATCGACCCGACGGTGGAATTGCTGCCGACCGAAACGACCGTCGTCCCGATGTCGCTTCAAAGTCCGGGAGGTTCGATTCAGGAACTGGTCGCAGAAGGTTTATCGCACCGTGCGGAGATCTGCGAGCAACAACAACTCGTCGCCGAAGCGTGCGCACGGTTGAAGCGCGAGCAACACGCACCGCTGTTGCCGAGCGTGTTGCTGGGTGTCAGCTACGGTGGATTTGGAGGAGGACTCGGCGACAACTTCCGACGTTTCGATCAGCGTCTGGATGCCGATGCCATCGCCTATTGGGAAGTCCGCAATCTCGGCCTGGGTGAGAAGGCCGCGCGAGCGGAAGCAACCTCGCGTGTGAATCAAGCTCGCTGGCGCGAGATCGCGACGCTCGACCGCATCGCCCGCGAAGTGGTCGAGGCTCACGTTCAAATCACGGCGCGACAGAGACAAGTCAGCGTCGCCGAAGAGGGCATCCATGCGGCCGCCAGTTCGTTCGAGCGAAACTCGGAACGCATCCGCAACGCTCAGGGCTTGCCGCTGGAGACGCTGCAATCGTTGCAAGCGCTCGCTCAAGCCCGCCGCGAATATCTGCGAGCGGTCAACGACTACAACGTCGCTCAGTTTCAGTTGCAACGAGCGATCGGCTGGTCGCAAGTCACTCCGTAACCGTAACGAGATCACCTCGGCGGATGCGTCCTGGTTCGATCACGATCGCCGTCAATCCACCGAGTCTCGACATGGCAAGTCGGCCCCCCGCGCCGAGGTTCTCGTCCATGCGCGAACAGGGCGTGCAGGGGCCAGTCCCTTCGAGCAGCGCTTCGCCGATGCGGAAGCGGCGGCCGATCAGCGGAGCCAGTTCGATGCCGCTCACGACGATGTTGCGGCGGAATAACTCCGGGCTGACGGAGTCTCGGCCGGCGTTGGCCGCGATCACGGCGAAGTGCTCCGCCTGAATCAGCGAGACTTGTCGCTCGCCCCCTGGCTTTCTCTTCGAGTGATAGTCGCCGTCAACGCCCGTGCCGGCGGCGACCGTGACTTCGTCTCGCGGTTCAATCGGCTGGCGATTGCCGGGACTGATTCCGATCCATTCGACGCGGGCGGCGGAAATGCTTTGGTGATTGGTCATTGGCTATTGGCTATTGATCGTGGAATGTAGAACTCCCCAGGAGTCGTCTGTGCGGCAGAGTTCTCGGAGGGCGTTTCCTTGTGGAGCGATGATTGACAGCGGACTTTGAGATCTCAAATCTCAAATTTCAAATCACCAACAGCCAATAAACAATCACCAATGACCAATCCGAAACAACTCACGACTGGAACCGCCGTTCGTTCCGCCTGCCGAAACGGTTCCTGGACGGCACCGACCTGCGGGTTGGCCGACGGATTCGCACAAGCGAATTTCGTCGTGCTTCCCAAAGCACTGGCGTTCGACTTCTTGCTGTTCTGTCAGCGGAATCCAAAGCCTTGCCCGCTCCTCGATGTCACCGAGCCAGGCGATCCGAGACCGCATCATGTCGCACCGGATGCCGACTTGCGGACCGATCTGCCGCGCTACCGAGTCTGGCGGAACGGCGAACTGGTCGATGAGCCAAAAGATATTGCTCGGTATTGGCAAGACGACTTCGTGAGCTTCGTCATCGGCTGTTCGTTCACGTTCGAGTCCGCGATGCTGCGAGCGGGCTTACCGGTCAGACACATTGAACTCGGCGTCAACGTGCCGATGTTTCGGACAAACATCGCGTGCCGTGCGGCCGGAGTGTTTCATGGACCGCTGGTGGTCTCGATGCGCCCGCTGACTCCGAGTGATGCAGTCCGAGCCGTGCAGATCACGTCGCGATACCCATCGGTGCATGGTGCTCCGGTCCACATCGGCGATCCGTCGGCGATCGGCATCGCGGACATTTCACATCCCGACTTCGGCGATGCGGTGCCGATTCACGCCGGCGAGGTTCCCGTCTTCTGGGCCTGCGGAGTGACGCCTCAAGCAGCGATCATGGCCGCGAAGCCGGCGCTGGTCATCACACACAGCCCCGGCTGCATGTTCGTGACCGACATCCGCGACGAAGAGTTGGCCGTCGGATAGTTTCCTTGTCCGGCCGACCGCCGAGAGCCGTTATCTCACTTTTGTGTTCGCCGATTGGCAGAGTTCAAAACATCGAGTGCGTCACGCTCCAAATCCTCCCAAGCGGTGGTTGGATGCACTGAGCGAATCTGAAAGTCGTCCCAGACCAGAGCGAAGACCGAGCACGGATCTCCGTCGCTGATGACCGGTTGGCTTTCCCAGTAACCATGACACGAACCGCGCGGAGGATCGTGCCGTAAGCGTGCGTGACACTCGCGGCAGATCAATCCCAGCGGGCTGGGTTGGTCTTCCGGCAATTGGTGAACGAGGCACTGAGTTTGAATGGCGACGTTTTTCATCACGACGGTTCCGAGGTCATTGGTTCGGGACCAGCGTAACGTTGCTCGGAAGTGCGAAGAATTGGCGAAACACGCTGTGAGATGACATCGTTGAGATCGGGGATTGGGTACCGATTCAATCCGCAGTGTCGGAAAAGTCGTGTGAGGCATTGGTGTTGGAATAACGGCTTTCGGCTGACGGCTATCAGCTTTCGGCCGGACAGAGCGTGCGGAATTCAGAGGATGAATTTGCTCAAGTCTTCGTTCTGCATAATGTCTTGCAGCTTCTTGCGGACGTAGTCGCCGTCGATGGCCAGCGATTTCTTCTTGATGTCGGGAGCGTCGAAGCTGATGTCTTCCAGCAGGCGTTCGAGGATCGTGTGCAGGCGGCGGGCTCCGATGTTTTGCGTCGTTTGATTGACTTGATGAGCGATGTCGGCGAGAGCCTCAATGCCGTCCTTTGTAAACTTGAGTTTGACGTTGTCGGCTCCGAGCAGGTCTTGATACTGCCGAGTCAGCGAGGTCTTCGGTTCGGTGAGGATGCGAATAAAATCGTCGCGTGTCAGCGGCAGCAGTTCGACACGGATCGGGAAGCGGCCTTGGAGTTCGGGCATCAGGTCGGAGGGTCGCGAGCGGTGAAACGCTCCGGCGGCGATGAACAGGACTTGGTCGGTCTTCACGTAGCCGTACTTGGTTTGCACCGTCGTCCCTTCGATGATCGGCAGCAGGTCGCGTTGGACCCCCTGACGGCTGACGTCCGGGCCGTGTGATTCTTCTCCACCGCAGATTTTGTCGAGCTCGTCGATGAAGATCACGCCGTGCGTTTCCGCCAGTCGCACCGCTTCTTCGTTGATCGCGTCCTTGTCCATCAGCGCCTCGAGTTCCTGCTCCAGCAAGATCTCGCGAGCCTTTTTCACCGGCGCGGAGCGGCTGGAGGTTTGCTTGGGGCCGATCTTCTCGAACAAGTTTTGCAGGTCCATTTCCATCTGTTCCATGCCGCCGATGTTCGACATGACGTGGACCGGCATCAGCCGCGATTCGATCCGCAGTTCGACTTCCTTCTCTTCGAGTTCTCCGGCACGGAGCTTCTCACGAAATTTTTCGCGTGTGCGGCTGCTGCGGTCGGCGGCCCGTTCTTGTTCGGCCTCGGTCGGTTCATCGATCTCGTCGTCGTCCGATTCGCCCGAGGCGGCTTTGATGAGGAAGTCGAATGGCTGCGGCGCGCTACGCGACTTTTTCTTCTTCGACGGCGGCGCGGGGATCAGCAGATCCAGCAGCCGGTCTTCGACGCGGCGTTGGGCTTCCTCCTGGATCGAGATTTTCTTCTTGTCGCGAACCATCGCGATGGCGGCTTCGACGAGATCGCGGACCATGCTTTCGACATCGCGGCCGTAGTAGCCGACTTCGGTGTATTTGGTCGCTTCGATCTTGATGAAGGGCGCGTCGGTCAGCTTGGCCAGTCGCCGCGAAATCTCGGTTTTGCCGACGCCGGTCGGGCCGATCATGATGATGTTCTTAGGCGTGATGTCGCGGCGCACCTCTTCGGAAAGCTGCTGCCAGCGCCAGCGGTTCCGCAACGCAATGGCGACGGCACGTTTCGCCGCGTCTTGGCCGATGATGTACTTATCCAGTTCCGCGACAATCGCGCGCGGTGTGAGTGCTCGCACGGGGGTGACTCCAGGTTGAAGGATTGTTGTTGTGGCCGGTCTCCTGACCGAGCCACCGCGTTTGACCGAAGGTCTCCCGCCGCTTGGGGAGACCTGCGGTCGGTCGAACGTGGCTCGGTCAGGAGACCGGCCACAACAACGGCATCAACGTTTGCAGGGGAATTCTTCGACGGTCAGATTGTCGTTCGTGTAGATGTCGAGTTCGGCGGCGATCCGCATGGATTCCTTGACGATCTCGCCCGCCGACAGCTTTGAGTTGCGAGCCAACGCTCGCGCCGCCGCGATCGCGTACGGCGAGCCGCTGCCGATGCCGAGCACTCCGTCGGTCGGCTGAATGACATCGCCGACTCCAGTGATCAGCAGCGAATGCTCGTCGTTGGCGACGATCAGCATCGCCTCCAGCCGCCGTAGCATTCGATCGGTGCGCCAATCGCGAGCCAACTCCGTCGCCGCACGCGGCACGTTGTTTGGATAGTCCTTGAGCTTGGCCTCGAACCGCTCCATCAGAGCGAACGCATCGGCCGTCGAGCCGGCAAACCCGACGAGCACTTTCTTCTCCAGGAGCCAGCGAATCTTCTTCGTGTCGGCTTTGAGGATTGTCGTGCCGTGCGTCACCTGCCCGTCGCCACCCATCGCGCACTGGCCGTTGTGCCGCACGCACAAGATCGTTGTGGAATGCCATTCCGCCCGTTTGCTCATCGAAGGTTCCTTTTTGATTGCCGCCTGCCTTCAGCAAGTTAGGGCGAGTCGTTCGCTTTCGCAAACGCGGCTTCCGAAAAACAAAAGCCCGGCTTCTTTGAGAAGCCGGGCTTTTCATTGCCATACCCCAGCCGATCTCGTCAGCTCTTGGCCATGCCGATGTTGATGTAGGCATGAACGTGCGGAGCGCCGCGGAAGTGCCACACGAACGAGGGGCCTTCGACACGCCAGATGTCCCAGACTTTGTCGTTCCCTAAATCTTCTTGCTGGTAGAAGGCCATGTGCAGCTTGTCGAGACCGCCGGAGGCTTTCACGATCTCCATGACCTCATCCACGTCTTCTTGGCGATACGGGGCCAGCAGCATTTGAATCGTCTTCGTGACGAGTTGCTTCTGATCCGCACTGAGTTGTCCGACACCGATGCCGGGAAACGCCCCTTTGTCACCTTGCAGTGTGACAGCCGCTTCGCTGGGAGCCTTCGCGATCAGAGCCAACTTGGCCTGATTGGCGTCGAGAGCTTTGAAGACCTCATTCACTTGCTTCGTCTGGTAGTGGTAGATGTTGTCCTTCGGGGTCTCTTCGCCGTGCCCGTAGATGATTGGGCCACCGAACGCGGCCTTGTCCACGCTGTTGCCGTCGGCTCGCAGCGTGAGGTGCCGGCCGGTGAGTTCCCATTCGAACTTGCCGCCCGGTTCGCCGAACATCGCCACGCTGAATTCGTCGAGACCGCCAGCGTCTTCGTCCATCTGCTTCTTGAGCCGTTCGTAGCCCTCTTCCGAAGTCACGCCGCGAAGAATCTCGCTGATGACCGCTTGTTGGTCCTTGTTGAAGAAGTCGCTGCCGACTTTCGGCTTGGTGATGTGCCAGTTCGCGTTGATCTTCCGACGCAGTTCATGCTCGAACGGGAAGCAGATCGCTTTCTTTTGCTCGGCCGACAATGCGGCGAAGAAGCGACCGACGGCAGTCTCGGCAGAACTCTTGGCCGTGGGAGCCGCGAACAGTCCCGCGTTTCCCACGAGCATCGGCATGGCAACTCCCGCCAGAGTCGCCACTCCAGCGGTCTTCAAAAACGAACGACGATCAAACGATTCGCAATCCGGGCACGATTGAGGCGAGCGTTGCATGGGAAGTCTCCAGTGAGAATTAAGGGAGGATCGGGGCAGGGCTGACACAGCTCTCGGCGACACGGCTTACGTTCCGCGCGGCCGGAAGTCAAACCTTGCGAGCAATGCGTTTTCAAAGAGCCTGGTCGATTACCGAGAAACTGCTTGATGGCTCCAGAGTGTTACGGTAGCTTGCTCCGCCACGATGCTTCGGCCGGAAGGGATCGACTCCTTCGGTCAACTCCCGCCTCAACCCGCCCTCCTGACGAGACCCGCCGATGCGATGGATTCTGCGCATCCACTTGGCCGCGCTGTGCCTGCTGTCCACAGTCGTTTCCATGAGCGGGTCAGAGTTGCCCTCGGCGGATTTGCCGATCGAGCAAGTCATCGACCAATTCACTCAGCAACGATTGGATGCGGAGAAAGTCACAGCCGCTCCGCAGGCGGGAGACGCCAATCTGTTGCGGCGGCTGATGCTCGACGTGGCGGGACGCATTCCGACTCCCGCAGAGGCCACGGCGTATGTCGCGAACAGTTCGGCGGCGAAGCGTGTGGAACTGGTGGATCGTTTGCTGGCGAGTCCTGATTTCGTCTGGCATCAGAGGAACGAACTCGACCGGATGCTGCTGCCGAACAAGCCGAACGACGGAGACTTTCGCAAGTACCTGCTGTGGGCGGTCAAAGAGAATCGGTCGTGGGAGACAATGTTCCGCGACATGCTGATTGGCGATGAAGCGGACGAGAATCGGAAACCCGCGACGACGTTCATCAAGTCGCGGGCACGCGATCTCGACGACATGTTGAACGACACGGCCATCCTCTTCTTCGGAGTCAACGTGACCTGCGCGAAGTGTCACGATCACCCGCTGACCCCCGAATGGAAGCAGCATCATTACTTCGGCATGGCGTCATTCTTCAGCCGGACCTATGTGACGAAGAAGAACTTGCTGGCCGAGCGGCCGTTCGGCGAGGTGAAGTTCAAATCGAAGCGGAAGGACGACACGAAGGGGGAGCAGACCGCGAAGTTCGAGTTCCTCACCGGCGCGGTGATCGACGAACCGGTCGTCGAACGTTCGGCCGATGACATCAAGAAGATCGAAGAGACAATCAAGGCGGCGATGCAGAAAGACGATGCTCCGCCGCCGGAAAAGCCGTCATTCAGCCCGCGTGAAAGATTGGTCGAAGTCGCTTTGCGATCCGAAGACAACCGCTTCTTCGCTCGGAACATCGTCAATCGAGTTTGGGACCGGTTCTTTGGACGCGGACTCGTGCATCCGGTCGATCAATTGCACGCGGCCAACGCGCCGTCGCATCCGGCGTTGCTCGATTGGCTAACGCGAGACATGGTTGCGCATGGCTACGACCTCAAGCGATTGATTCGCGGCATCGTGCTCAGCCGCGCGTATTCGAGGACGAGCGAATGGACTGCCGGTTCTCTGCCACCGGAACCGGCTCTTTTCGCGGTCGCGAAGGTCAAGCCGCTGACGCCGCGGCAGTATGCGGTGTCATTGCTGATCGCGAGGCAAAGTCCGGACCAGTGGCTGGCGCTCGACAAGCCGGAGGAGTGGATCGCTCGCCGCGAGCAACTGGAAAATGGATCGAACGGATACGCGGCCTTCTTCGAGATGCCCGGCGAGAATTTTCAGGTGGCCGTCGATGAGGCGTTACTGTTCTCCAACAGTAAGCGGATTGAAGACGAACTGCTCCGAGATTCGAAGACCGAGATCGTTGGATACCTCAAATCACTTCCCGACAATCCCGCGGTGATCGAAGCGGCGTTTCAAACGATTTGTTCGCGGCCACCTCGCGACGACGAGCGAGCGGCGATTGATAGTTACTTGCAAAGCCATTCAGCCGACCGAGTGGCGGCGATCCGGCAAGTCGTGTGGGCGTTGCTCACCGGTCCAGAGATGCGGTTCAGTTTTTGATCGTAGCCACGCTCGCCAGAGCGTGGGGAGACACCGATCAGCCTAGTCGAAGTTCAATCGCCCACGCTCTGGCGAGCGTGGCTACGATCGCATTGGAGACCTTCGCATGACGCTTTCTCGACGCGGTTTTTTGAACGCAGCAGCCGTCGGCACGGCGGGAACATTCGCGGCGGACATGACACGGTTCGACCTGCTGCGGCAGTCGGCCTGGGCTGACGATGCCAAGAAGCAGGGCAAGCGCGTCATTCTCCTCTGGCTGGCCGGAGGCGCTAGTCAATTGGAGACGTTTGATCCAAAACCGGGGCGTCCCACCGGCGGGCCTTATCGAGCGATCCCAACCTCGGCGACCGGAGTTCATATCAGCGAATTGTTGCCGAAGATGGCCGCGCGAATTCAACAGACGACGGCGATTGTCCGATCGCTCAACACGAAGAACGCGGATCACGGCGGCGGTGCCACGATCATGGAGACTGGACGCATCAAAGATCCCGGCATCGAGTATCCCGATCTGGGTGCGGTCTGTGCGAAGGAACTTGGCCGGCTCGACAGTGCGGTGCCCGATTACGTGTCGATGTACACGTCCACGGAAGGCCGTCGCAAAGGGGGCAGCGGGTTTCTCGGTTCGCGATACGCTCCGATGTTTTTGTCCGAGTCCATGCAGCCGGAAAACATCCGCCGGCTGGAGTCGATCAGCGACCTCGATCATCAAGATCGGCTGGCACTGCGAGATTTACTCGCGAAGAAGTTTACTCAGAACCGGAACAGCGATTCGCTCGGCAGCCACACGCAGGCGTATCAACGGGTGCGCGGGTTGATGGCCAGCGAGAAGCTGTTCGACATCGAACAAGAGCCGGCCGAGATGCGCGCGAAGTACGGGCCGACGCAGTTCGGACAGCAATGCTTGATTGCTCGGCGGTTGGTCGAGGCGGGCGTGCCGTTTGTAAAAGTGGCCCGCGCCTGGTGGGACAGTCACGGCGAGAATTTTGAAACGCATCGCGAGTTGTGTGCGGACCTCGATCACTCGATGTCGGCGCTGCTCGACGATCTGAAAGAGCGCGGGTTGCTGGAGCACACGCTGGTGCTGACCTTCGGTGAGTTCGGCCGCACTCCGCAGATCAATTCGAGCCTCGGCCGCGATCACTTCGCCGCCGCCTGGAGTGCCACGCTCTCCGGTTGCGGCGTGCGCGGCGGAGCGTGCTTTGGCAAGACCGACGAAGACGGCCACAAAGTCGCTGACGGCGAAGTCGGAGCGGGTGACTTGTTCGCGACGATTCTGACTGCGCTCGGCATCGATCCGTTGAAGGAATATCACGTCGGTGCTCGGCCGATCCCGTTGTCCGATTTCGGTTCGAAGCCGATCAAAGATGTCTTAATCTAACTCTTGGTTTCGGCTGATGGCTGTCGGCTGAAAGCTGATGGCTGTTATCTCAAACTGACCGTCTACGAATTTGAATTGACGGCCATCAGCTTTCAGCCGACAGCCATCAGCCGGGCAAATTGATTCAGAAAGTTCATCATGGCCTCTGATCCGACCAAGCTGCATAAGACCAAAGATATCGGAATTCCGAGCATCGCGATGTGCGTCGCGCGTGTGCCGAATTCCGGGCGGCTGATCTTCGGCAGTTCGGACTTTAAGCTGCACGAGATTGACGTCTTCGCCGAGAAGCCGCAGCCGACCGCGTTCGGCGGTGAAGGGCATCAGAGCTACGTCACCGGCGTCGTGTTGCCCACGCCGAACGTGGCCGTCTCCGGCAGTTACGATGGCCAACTCATTTGGTGGGATGTCGAGAAGCGCGAGCCGACTCGCAAGGTGAAAGCTCACGAGTTGTGGATTCGGCGGCTCGTTATCAGTCCCGACGGCAAGACGATTGCCAGCGTGGCCGATGACATGCAGTGCAAGCTGTGGAATGCCGAGACGGGTGAGTTGCTGCGGCAGTTCAGCGATCACAAGCCGATGACGCCGCACGATTTTCCGAGCATGTTGCACGCGGTCGCGTTCTCGTCCGACAGCAAATTCATCGCGACCGGCGACAAGGTTGGGCATGTCGCCATTTGGGAAGCGACGAGTGGCTCGAAGGTCGGGACGGTCGAGGCTCCGGGACTTTACACTTGGGATCCCAAGCAGCGGCGGCATTCGATCGGCGGTATCCGAGCGCTCGCGTTCTCGCCGGACAACAAACTGCTGGCGGTCGGTGGCATTGGCCAGATTGGGAACATCGACCACCTCGACGCGCCGGCGAGGACCGAAGTTTTCGATTGGCAAAAAGGTGAGCGGAAGCACGAACTCAACAATGACAAGTTCAAGGCGTTGGTCGAAGACTTTGCGTTCGATCCGGCCGGTCAATGGCTGCTGAGTTCGGGCGGAGCCGGTGACGGCTTCGTCACGTTTGTCAGTCCAGAGACGGGCAAGGTGATCCATCAAGACAAGCTGCCGATGCACGTCCACCAGTTGGCGTTGAACGAGGCGAGCGATACGTTGTTCGCCGTCGGCCACCACAAGGTCGTCGTCTGCGAGTTCAAGGCCGATCCGCCACCAGCCGCAGATAAGCCATGAAAGTCCGAGAAGCCCTGCGGCTGATTGAGTCGGACGGCTGGTTCCTGATTCGAACGACGGGAAGTCATCGTCAATTCCATCATCCGACTAAACCGGGAACCGTGACAGTGGCGGGGCAACCGAATAAGACTGTGCCGCCCGGAACGCTCAACAGCATTCTCAAGCAAGCCGGACTTAAGGGAGACGATTGATGCGTTATCTCGTGATCTATGAGCCGAGCGATGATGGCTTCGGAGCCTACGTTCCCGATTTGCCAGGCTGCATCGCCGTGGGAGATACGCGAGCGGAGGTCGAGCAACTGATCCGCGAGGCGATCGCTCTGCATGTGGCCGACATGCGTGCGTCCGGCCAATCGATTCCGGCACCGACGACTCAAAGCGAACTCGTAGAACTTCAAGAGGTCTGAGTATTCGGCGAGATGCCGTCGAGCAACCCACTTTCCACAGGAGCTGTCTCATGTCCCAATCCACTCGTCGTGATTTTCTGAAGCACAGCGTTGTTGCCGGAGCGTCATCCGCATTTACCGCTGCCAGTTGGAGCCGCGTGTACGGCGCGAACGGGAAGCTCAACATCGCATCGGTTGGGCCGGGAGGCAAAGGCTGGTCGGACCTGACCGAGACGGCGAAAAGCCCGCATGTGAATGTTGTCGCGCTGTGCGATATTGATGAGACAACGAATCATCTGGGCCGAGCGGCCGAGAAGTATCCGGCGGCGAAGAAGTTCTTTGACTATCGCAAGCTGCTGGAAGACGCGAACGCGAAGACGTTCGATGCGATTATCGTTTCGACGCCGGATCACATGCACGCTCCGATTGCGTTGCCAGCGATGCAGCTTGGCAAGCACGTCCATTGTCAGAAGCCGCTGACGCACACGGTGCATGAGGCTCGGCAGATGCGGCTGGCGGCGAAGACGTACAACGTCGTCACGCAGATGGGGAATCAAATTCAGTCGCACGAGTTCTATCGCACGGCGGTCAAGCTGGTGCATGACGGAGCGATCGGCAAAGTCAAAGAAGTCTACTCGTGGCAAAGCGGTGCGATGGGCTGGATGTTCTCCGATGACCGCCCGGCCGGCGAAGACCCGGTGCCGGCGGCGGTGCATTGGGACGAATGGCTGGGGGTTGCTCCGCCGCGACCGTTCAAGAACAAAATCTATCACTCGTTCAACTGGCGGGCGTGGCAGGATTACTCGAATGGACAGCTTGGCGACTTCGGTTGTCACATCCTCGATCCGGTGTTCATGGCATTGAAGCTGACGTCACCGACCAGCGTGTTTGGTGACGCTCCGAAGATCAACAAGGAAGTTTGGACGAGATGGTCAACGGTCATCTACGAGTTTCCCGGCACGGAGTTGACCGGCGGCAAGCCCATCACCGTGACGTGGTTTGATGGTGAGGGCCACAAGCCGGCGAACGATCTCGTCGGCGTGCCGGCGGGGTTCCAACTGCCCGGTTCGGGATCGGTACTCGTGGGCGAGAAAGGCTCGCTGCTGATTCCGCACGTTTTGGCTCCGAAACTCTTCCCGGAAGAAAAATTCGCGGACTTCAAGTACGAGAAGGTTCCCGCTCGCGATCATTACGTCACGTGGGCGGACGCTTGCCGAGGCGAAGGACACACGACTTCCCTGTTTGACTATTCCGCCCCGCTGACCGAGACGGTGCTGCTGGGCACGATTGCGATTCGTTTGCCTGCTCAAACGCTGCGCTGGAACGCGGCCGAGGCGACATTCGCAGGCAATGCGAAGGCAAACGGCCTGCTGACGAAGCCGTATCGCAAGGGCTTCGAGCCGAAGTGGCTGTAGTTTGTGATGACTGGTCTCGCCACGTTTGTTGGAATTTGGCTAACGTCCCGCCCCTTGTGTCGGGGGGATTGTGCGCCTCGACCAGTCGATTGATCTCACTCTCACAGCGAGCGGCCACGGATGGCCTCGGTTCCGGCATTGAAGCCGACAAATACGCTGGTGCATCAGCTTGGCCAGACGGTCGTGGAGATGACCGTTGCTGTCGGCGATCTCGCGTTGTTTGGCGCACAGGTCGTGCGACTCATTCTGACCGGGCTGCCTCGGCGCGGTGTGATGACGCAGACGTTTTACGAAATTGGAGTGCGGTCGATACCAGTCGTGGGAGTGACGGGGTTATTCATCGGGATGGTCTTGGCCATTCAGGCGTATGACCAGTTTCACTTCCTGCACATGGAGACGAAGCTCGGCGCGGCGATCAACGCTTCGCTGGTGCGTGAGCTGGGGCCGACACTCGCGGCGGTGATGCTGGCGGGGCGAGTCGGCTCGGCGATGGCGGCGGAACTTGGCACGATGCGTGTCACCGAACAGATCGACGCGCTCAAAGCGCTCGGAGCGAATCCGATTCAATACTTGGTCGTGCCCCGTTTCCTGGCGTGCTTCCTGTTGATCCCGCTGCTGACGGCGATTGCCGATGCGATCGGGATTCTCGGCGGCTGGATGATCGGTTCGCAGGTGTTGGGGATCGACAGCTTTTATTGGTGGCTGCACTCGAAGGAGTTCATCGCGATCTACGACGTGCAGTGCGGCCTGACGAAGAGTTTTTTCTTTGGCGGAGCGATCGCGTTGGTCTCGTGCTACCAGGGATTTCATTGCGGAGCCGGAGCCGAAGGGGTTGGTCAAGCCTCGACACGCTCGTTCGTGTGGTCGTTCATTGCGATTCTGGTGCTGGACTTTTTCCTGGGCGTGTTTCAAAGCGGGCTGTACTACGTCTTATGGCCGGACCCGGTTTCGTTGTTTTGAACGGTACGGATTCACTCAATTCATGAGCATTGATTTCTCACATTTCGATTTGTCGGCAGCCGCATTCGGCGAGCCTGTGATCGAACTGCGCGGCGTGTCGCGGGTGTTTGGGACACAGACTGTGTTGCGAGACATCTCGTTGACGGTGCAGCGTGGCGAGACCTTGGCGGTCATTGGTGAATCGGGCTGCGGCAAAAGCGTGATGCTGAAGATCATGATGAAGATGCTCGAACCATCGCACGGCGACGTGGATTGGTTTGGCAAGGCGCTGCGGCAGCGGAGCGAGCGTGATATTCATCGAGACCGGTTGAAGTTCGGGTATTTGTTTCAGAGCGCCGCCTTGTTCGACAGCATGACCGTGTTTGAAAACGTCGCGTTCGGCCTGCGGCACAACACCGGCATGAGTGACTCGCAGATCACCCAGATCGTCCATGAGCGGCTACGGGATGTTGGGCTACCGCAATCGGCGTCCGACAAAAAACCAGCGGAGTTATCGGGAGGGATGAAGAAACGAGTGGGACTGGCTCGCGCACTGGCTTTGAATCCGGAGATCGTTTTGTACGACGAACCGACCACCGGGCTCGATCCGATCATGACCGACATCATCAACGAGCTGATCTTGCGGACCTGTGAGCGTCAGCCTGTCACCAGCATTGTCGTCACGCACGAGATGTCCACGGTTCGCAAAGTGGCCGATCGTGTCGTGATGTTGTACCCGTTGAGCCGGCTGCAGCCGGACGAACCTCAGATCGTCTTCGTCGGCACGGCCGCCGAAGCATTTTCCTCTTCCGATCCGCGCGTCTCGCAGTTCGTTCACGGGCAAGCCCGCGAACGATTGCAGGAACTCGCGGCGGCGTAGCTTGGCTCTCCAGAGCCGAGCGTGGCTACAAAGCAGTGATCCCAACTATGACAGACCGCCAACTGCAATTCCGAGTGGGACTCTTCGTCATGGCCGCCTTTGCCTTGATCGGGGCGATGGTGTTTCAATTTGGAGAGCTATCTTCGTTGTGGCAGAAGTCGTATCAACTGGCAGTGCATTTTGAATCGGTGCCCGGCGTGCATGCGGGATCGCCGGTGCGGATGAGCGGTTTGACGATCGGTGAGGTTCGCGAATTGGCACTCGACGAGACTCGCGGCGGCGTGGGCGTGATCATCGACATCCAGGAACGCTATCCACTGCGAGCTGACGCGAAGGCGATGTTGGCCACCTCGCTGCTGGGGGATTCGGTGATCGAGTTCACTCCGGGAACCAAGAAGGAGCGACTCGAACCGGGAACGTTGCTCGAAGGGCAGATGCCGCTCGATCCTCTGACGATCGTGAACCGATTGGACTCGAAGCTCACGCTGACGGTGGCGTCGTTCGAGCAGACCAGTGCTGAATGGCGGAAGGTCGGCGAGAACATCAACGGGCTGATGGACACGAATCGCGGCAACTTGAACGTGGTCATCGAACGGGCGGCGGTCGCGCTGGACGAATTCACGATCACGATGCAAGAGGCCAAGCGGACCGTGCAGTCGACCAACAAAGTGTTTGCCGATCCGAAGACACAGGAGAGTTTGCGACAGACGCTGGCCGCGCTGCCGGAGTTGGCCAACGAAACTCGGCAGACCATCACACTAGCTCGGCGAACGCTCGAATCGGCGGAGAAGAATTTCGACAACCTGCAAGACGTGACCGATCCGCTCTCGAAGTCGGCCGGGCCGATCATGGCCAAGTTGGATCGCACGCTGACGAACCTCGACACACTGTCTTCCGAGTTAGCTGTGCTTTCGAAGTTGGCGGCGAAGGAAGACGGTTCGCTGCGAAAGCTCGCCTCCGATCCGGAGCTGTATCGCAATCTCAA
>CAMDDX010000026.1 GCA_945893075.1 Planctomyces sp. SH-PL62
CACAACTGGGCGGCTACAACAACCGAGCCACGGAATTACCACCCGGCCCACAACCCCTCTGGATCGGACTTCGCAGAATGAACGACTTCGCCACCGCCTGGCTCGCCTTCGGTCCGAACGACTGATCAAGTTGTGTATAAACGACAGGAGGTGAGCGTGGGCTACCTCGATGTGCTGCTCAACTTTCGCAAGAGCACTTCCGGAGGCGGCCTGCCAATCCTGACTTGGAAATACGTTGACCTCAACAACGCGCTGCGATCGTTGTGGGGCGGACAGTCGCTGGCGAGAACAGCGGTCTTTGGAATGCTGGCGCTCGCTCCGTTCGCGTGGTTGGCTAAAGCGTGGTGGCGCTGGGATTCCTGTGAGGCCCCATCCAGACAATGGCTCTGGGCGGCGACGCTGGCGTGGCTGCCGATTCTCAATCTGTACGTCGGCATCTACGACTCGATCTTCGTCGTGCAGAGCGTGCTGCTGGCGGCCGACGTCTTGCAGCGCGAACGACGATCCGAGAGCCCGCTGACAGATTCCGGATTGGCCTATTGCGCCTTGGCCATCGCCGCATCATCGTGGTTCAGCCAACCGTTGGCCCGCATCTCTGGCGTGCAGGTCTACTCGCTGGCCCTGATCGGCCTGGGCCTGTTGGAACTGCGGCTGACGGATCGCACTCGCGGTGATTGTCCGAGCCAACCGTGAAACATTCGGGCAAGCGGGATATAAACTTTCTCCGCGCCTCTCGGACTCGATGTTTTTTGGGCGGCATTCATTCAACGGGATATTCCGATGACACGAAATTGGCATTTGTGGTGTTTCGGCTCGGCCACGATGTTGGCGATGTCGCTGGGTTTGACGGCGGAAGACAAGCTGCCTGCTCCGGCGACTCGCAAGATCGACTTCGTCAAAGACGTACAGCCGATTTTCGAGGCGAAGTGTCTGGCGTGTCACGGAGCGAAGAAGCAGGAGTCGGCGTTTCGGCTCGATCACAAAGCGTCGGCCTTGCGCGGTGGTGACATCGGTCGCGCAATCGTGCCCGGCAAAAGCGGCGAGAGTCCGCTGATTCGCTACGTCGCGGGAGTTGATCCCGACTTCACAATGCCGCCCGAAGGCGAACGTCTTTCGGCCGAGCAAGTCGCAATCCTCCGAGCTTGGATCGACCAAGGAGCTGAATGGCCGGCGTCAGCGTCGGTCGAGTTGAAATCCAAAGGAGCCGATCACTGGGCGTTCAAGTCGCCCGTTCGGCCGCGAGTCCCCAATGTCCGGCCGATGGCTGATGGCCGAAAGCCGATGGCCGTTATCCCAAATCCTCGAACCCCAATCGACCACTTCATCCTCGACCGCCTGCAACGCGAAGGACTGACACTCTCCCCCGAAACCGACCGCATCACCTGGCTTCGACGAGTCAGCCTCGACCTGATCGGTCTCCCGCCAACGATTGACGAGGTCGATGCGTTCGTCGCTGACACATCACTCGATGCGTTCGAGAAGCAAGTCGAACGATTGCTGGCATCGCCGCATTACGGCGAGCGTTGGGCGCGGCATTGGCTCGACGCCGCCCGGTACGCGGACTCGGACGGCTTTGAAAAAGACAAATCGCGGCAGACGTGGTTCTATCGCGATTGGGTCGTCAACGCGCTCAATCGTGATCTCGGCTACGACCAGTTTTTGACCGAGCAACTCGCGGGCGATCTGCTGCCGAACGCGACGCAGGATCAAATCGTCGCGACCGGGTTCTTGCGGAACTCAATGCTCAACGAAGAGGGGGGCGTTGATCCCGAACAGTTCCGCATGGACGCGATGTTCGATCGCATGGAGGCCGTCGGCAAAGCCATGCTCGGCCTGACGATTCAGTGTGCTCAGTGCCACGACCACAAGTTCGATCCGCTGACGCAGCGGGATTACTACCGGCTGTTCGCGTTCCTCAACAACGACCACGAAGCGCAGTCGGTCGTGTACTCGGAAGCCGAGCGAATGCAGATCACCGACCTCCGCCGCGAGATCAACGACATCGAAGAGGAACTCCGCAAAGCGACGCCCGATTGGCAGCAACGATTCGCAGAGTGGGAGCAATCTGAAATTTCAAATCTCAAATCTGAAATCTCAAATGCCCAAAACGCATCCGTATGGACCACGCTGCAACTCACCCACATCGGCGACAATGGCCAACGGTACTTCGATCAAGGGGACGGCTCGATCCTCGTGGCCGGGTACGCGCCGACGAAGTTCTCCGCCGTGTTTCAATCGCAGCCACTGGACCTGAAGAACATCACAGCGATCCGCATCGAACTGCTCAATGATCCGAACCTGCCGTGCAACGGGCCGGGCCGAAGCTTCATGGGGACGTGTGCTCTGACTGAAGTCAGCGTCGAAGCCAACAACGCTGGGATGCCGGCCGCTCCGAAGCAACCGGTCAAACTGGTCTCCGCGACGGCCGACTACGCGAATCCCGAACGAGTCCTCGAAGCGAACTTCTTCGATAAGACGGACAAGCGCCGCGTGACGGGGCCAATCGCGTTCGCGATCGACGGCAAGGACGATACCGCCTGGGGGATCGACGCCGGACCGGGCCGCCGCAATCAACCGCGCAACGCCGTGTTCGTGTTCGACAAACCGGTCAACGACGAAGGAGGGACCGTGCTGAAGGTCACGCTCAAACAGAATCACGGAGGTTGGAACAGCGACGACCACATGAACAACAACCTCGGCCGCTTCCGACTGTCGGTGACGACCGCCGCGAATCCAGTGGCCGATTCGGTGCCGCTGCGAGTGCGTGCGATCTTGTCACTCCCGCGCGAGCAGCGATCTCCGTCACGACAAGCGAAGGTGTTCTCGCACTGGCGCACCACGATCACCGAGTTCGCGGCCTTCAATGATCGCATCGAAGCGGCTTGGCAACGCTGGCCGACCGGTTCGACGCAACTCGTGCTGATGCCGCGCGAGCAACCTCGCGAAACACGCTTGCTGGCTCGCGGAGATTTTTTGAAGCCGATGAAACTGGTGAGTGCGGGAGTGCCGGAGTTTCTAAGCGGCGCTCGGCGCGGGTCTCCTGACCCCGCCGCTGCGACCGACCGCAGGTCTCCTCCGAATGCCACCGATGCTCTCGAAGGGAGACCTTCGGTCCAACCCAGCGGCGGGGTCAGGAGACCCGCGCCGAGCGCTGCTGACGACCGACTCGCCTTCGCGCGGTGGCTGACCGATCGCAGTCACCCGACAACCGCGCGAGTCATCGTCAATCGTGTCTGGCAGGCGTACTTCGGCACCGGCCTCGTCAGCACGAGCGAAGATTTTGGTTTGCAGGCCGAACCGCCGAGCCATCCCGAACTGCTCGACTGGCTCGCCGTCGAATTCATGGAACACGGCTGGAGCTTCAAGCATTTGCACCGGCTCATCACATCGAGTGCGACGTATCGCCAAAGCAGCCGAGTCATTTCCGAACTTTACGAGCATGACCAATTCAACCGCCTGCTCGCTCGCTTCCCGCGACAGCGAGTCGAAGGGGAGATCGTCCGCGACATCGCTCTCGCTGCGAGTGGATTGCTCAACGAGAAGCTCAGCGGCCCGGCGATCTTCTCGCCGTCGCCAGCGTTTCTGTATCAGCCTCCCGCCAGCTACGGCCCCTTCACCTGGACCGAAGAAACTGGAGCCGAACGTTATCGGCGCGGCCTCTACACGTTCCGCCGTCGCTCGACGCCGTACCCGATGCTGACCAACTTCGACACTCCCAACGCCGACGCCGCCTGCGTCAAACGACCTCGCAGCAACACACCGCTGCAAGCTCTGACGACGCTCAACGAAGTCGTCTTCCTCGAATGCGCCCGCTCGCTGGCTCTGCTGACTTTGAGCGATGGCGGCTCCGATGACGCGAGCCGATTGTCCTTTGCGTTCCGTCGCTGCGTCTCACGCGAACTGAGCCATACCGAGCGCGACATGCTGCTCAAGCTGCTCAGCCAACAGCGTGCGAAGTTTACCTTGGCCGATGCCAAGCCGTGGGAACTCGCTGCGAACGATCCCGCCAACCCGCCACCGTTGCCGAGCAACACGACTCCATCAGACGCCGCAGCCTGGACGATCGTGGCTCGCGTTCTGTTAAACCTCGATGAAACCGTGACGCGGGAATGAGAAGACAGAGAACACTAATCCGCGCTGATCTTCGCTAATCCGATCAGTGCAGATTAGCGTCGATCAGTGTTCCAAATTCCTTTGCAGAGAGTTCTGTCATGCTTCACTTTCAACCTCAACTCGATTCCGTCCGACGGCAGGTCACACGCCGCTGGTTTTTCCGTGACTGTGGTGTCGGCTTGGCGACCGCGGCACTCGCATCACTCTTGGGGAATGACCGAGCCAGTGCGGCAACGTCGGCAGCGAACCCACTCGCCGCTCAACAGCCGCATTTTGCAGCGAAGGCGAAGCGGGTGATCTATCTCTTCATGGCCGGAGCTCCTTCGCATTTGGAGCTGTTCGACAATAAGCCGGAGTTGGCCAAATGGGACGGCAAGCTGCCGCCGCCGGAGCTGATCAAGAATTATCGAGCGGCGTTCATCAATCCGAACTCGACGCTGCTGGGGCCGAAGTTCAAGTTCGCTCGACACGGCGATTGCGGGGCCGAGTTGTCCGAGTTGCTGCCGCATCTGGCGGGCGTCGTCGATGACATCGCGATCGTGAAGTCGATGGTCACGGATGCGTTCAATCATGCTCCCGGCCAGATCATGATGAATACCGGAGCCCAGCAGTTCGGCCGGCCGAGCCTCGGCGCATGGACGATGTACGGCCTCGGCAGCGAGGCTCAAGACTTGCCGGGGTTCATCGTGTTCTCATCCGGCAAGAAGGGGCCGAGCGGCGGGCAATCGAACTGGGGCAACGGCTTTCTGCCAACGGTCAACAACGGCGTGCTGTTCCGGTCGTCGGGTGAGCCGGTGCTGTTTCTCGACAACCCGCGTGGCATCGACTCGCAGACGAATCACGAATCGCTCGACACGCTGCGGCAGTTGAATGAACTGCGGCTCGGAGTGGTCGGCGACCCGGAGATCGCCGCGCGAATCAGCGCCTTCGAGATGGCCGCGCGGATGCAGACCAGCGCGCCGGAGTTGATGGACATCACCAACGAACCCAAGCACATCCTGGAGATGTACGGCGCGGAACCGGGCAAGCCGAGCTTCGCCAACAACTGCCTGCTGGCTCGGCGACTGATCGAGCGTGGCGTCCGCTGCGTGCAACTCTTCCACGAAGCGTGGGACCATCACGGCGGTTTAGTTGGCGGACTCAAAGAGCAATGCGGCGCGACCGACAAGCCAACCGCCGCGCTGCTGCGCGACCTCAAGCAACGGGGCCTGCTCGACGACACGCTGGTCATCTGGGGCGGCGAGTTCGGCCGCACTCCGATGGTCCAAGGAGGCAACGACGGCCGCGACCATCACCCGAATTGTTTCAGCATGTGGCTGGCCGGCGGCGGAGTGAAGCCCGGCACCACGCTCGGCGAGTCCGACGAGTTCGGCTTCAATGCGACCACCGACAAGGTCCACGTCCACGACCTGCACGCCACGATCCTGCACCTGCTCGGCTTCGACCACACCAAACTGACCTACCGCTTCCAAGGCCGCGATTTCCGTTTGACCGATGTGCATGGGAATGTCGTGACGAAGCTGCTGGTGTGAGGGCCGTTTTGTTGCGGATCAGATTTGGCCGTTGACGATTCATCCATTGGCGACCATTCTGATTGACAGCGATCACGGAATGAATGCGGTGGGTTTGAATTCTTGGAGAACGCTATGACAACAACCAAAGTCCGACGCCCGCGAACAAAAGGGACGACCAAAATGGGACGAGTGACGACAAAGATTGTTGTCGAGAACGCCAGTGATGAATGGGCCGTGAAGCATGGAGTCATCAAAGCCAATGAAGTTCGTCGAATCACGATCGATGACGCCTTGGTGGATACCGGCGCGGCATTCTTGACCCTCCCGAAAAAGATGGTCAAAGCTCTGGGACTCACGAAATTTGGCGAAAAGCGTTTCAAGACCGCAGCCGGCGAACGCATGGCGGGCATGTTCGATGCCGTCCGTCTGACGATCGAAGGTCGAACCTGCACCGTCGATGTTATGGAAGCGCCCGACGGTGTCCCGGTTCTGATTGGCCAAATCCCGTTGGAAATCCTCGATTTCGTCGTCGATCCGAAGCGACGGCGGATCATCGGGAATCCGGCACATGGCGGCGAATGGGTCATCGAAGCGTATTGACCGGACCCTGATCTTGAATGCCGATCGTGACGATGGTGCGACATGAGCGAACAGTTTTCATACGCCATTTGGATCCTACCGCCGACCAAGTCCATGCCCACGGCCTGCATTCCACGATCCCACAAGAATTGGCGACTCAAATGGATGGCCCCGGTCATCGTGAGCCTGTTGGGCCATGTGTCTTTGGCCGCCGACTTCGTCAAAGACGTGCGTCCGATCTTGCGGCGAGTTTGCTTTGAGTGTCACGGAGCCGAGAAGCATGAAGGTGGTTTGCGGCTCGATCAGCGTGATGCGGCGTTGCGCGGAGTTGACAGTGGCCGCGTCTTGATCGCTGGCCGGCCGGATGAGAGCGAATTGCTGCGGCGAGTCAGTCTGCCTCGTGGGCATGAAGAGGCGATGCCGCTGCGTGGCAAGCCGCTGTCGGCGCGGGAAATCAAAGTGCTCCGTGACTGGATCGCCAGCGGCGCGAATTGGCCGGAGAACTCCGAATCGGCGACGCATTGGGCATACGTGAAGCCCGTGCGGCCGGCGGTTCCGAAACTCACGCCCGATCTCAAATCTCAAATCTCAGATCTCAAATTTCAGGTCCACAATCCGATCGATGCGTTTGTCGTTGCTCGGCTGGTGAGTGAAGGAATGTCGCAGTCGCCGGATGCCGATCGCGCGACGCTCGCGCGGCGTCTGTCGTTGGACCTCATCGGTTTGCCGCCGTCGCCGGCGGAGGTGGAAGCGTTCGTGAATGACACCGCACCGAACGCTTACGAAAAGCTGGTCGATCGGTTGTTGCGGTCGGATGAGTTCGGAGTGAAATGGGCGCGGCCGTGGCTCGATCTGGCGCGGTATGCCGACTCGCACGGATTTCAGCGAGACGATTTGCGGGACGTGTGGGCGTATCGCGATTGGGTCGTCAATGCGCTCAACGCCGACATGCCGTTCGATCAATTCACGATCGAGCAGGTGGCCGGCGACCTGTTGCCAAACCCGACGCAGGATCAATTGATTGCGACCGGCTTTCATCGCTGCACGCCGACGAACGTCGAAGCGGGGACCGAGCCGGAAGAGAGCCGGATCAATCAAGTCATCGACCGCGTCAACACCACCGGAGCCGTGTGGTTGGGAACGACGCTGGAATGTGCTCAGTGCCACAATCACAAATTCGACCCGTTCACGCAGCGCGACTATTACCGGCTGCTGGCGTTCTTCAACAACACCGAGGCGGAAGCGGATCGCTCGAATCCCAAAGTGCCCGGGTCCATCCGGTTTCTCGGTCCGACATTGCCGCTCACCGACAAAGCAATCGAGTCCCAACGAGAACTCTTGCGAAAAGAAGTCGTGAATTTGACCCGCGAGATCAACGGGTACAAATCGCGAGCAGCGGCTGCGACCAAGCCAATTCCGAAGGACTCGAACCCTGACGCGGTCGCAAAGGGGCCGAAGATCGAGACGTTATCAGTCACGGGTTTTGACGCGACCAGCGGTGCGGAGTCCGAGTCGCAGGCCGATGGGTCGATCTTGCTGACCGGCGATGTTCCAGACACCGACACTTACACGGTCGAATTAAAAATTGCCGGTCAGCAGTTGACCGCGATTCAGTTGGAGGCGTTGCGGCATGCTGCACTACCCGGTGGCGGTCCCGGTCGCGGCGATGCGAAGCGCACGAATTTCGTGCTGCATGAGTTCGAAGCGGAAGTCGTCCCGGCCAACAGCGCGGAGGACTCAACGCCGAGAGCCACGCGGCGACTGCGGTTTAAGACCGCTCATGCGAGCTTTGCTCAAGCGAAGTTCTCGGCGCAGGGGGCGATTGATGGCGATTTGAAAACCGCTTGGGCGATTGCTCCGGAATTCGATCGTTCGCACACGGCGTTGTTCGTGCTGGCTGAGCCAATCGATGTCGCGGAAGGCTCGACCTTGAAAGTGCGGATGGTGCAAAACTTCGGGGGCGGGCGAGTCATCGGCTGCTTTCGTGTCTCGGGTGTGTTCGGCAAACCGGATTCGCTCGTGGCAACGTTCGCGAAAAATGCGGAGCCGCGCGGTGAGGTTGCCGTCTCGACTGACAGAGAACCAGATTCGCTTGTCGAAGAACTCGAACGGCGGAAGTCGGACTTGCAGAAGCGGCTCGATGCGCTCGATCTCGGTTCCACCTTGGTAATGAAGGAACTGCCGCAACCGCGAATGTCGTCGCTGTTCCAGCGCGGCGAATACACGCAACCGGGTGAGCCGGTGACGGCCGGGACTCCCGCCGTGCTGCCGCCAGCGGGTGAAGGGCCGCCGAATCGGCTGACATTGGCACGCTGGTTGGTCTCGCGCGAGAACCCGCTGACCGCGCGAGTCACCGTCAATCGCTGGTGGGCGGAGATCTTCGGGCGGGGCCTGGTGACCACCGTCGAAGACTTCGGCATCAAAGGGGAACCGCCAACGCATCTCGAACTGCTCGACTGGCTGGCGGTCGAATTTCAGGAGCACGGCTGGTCGCTGAAACGCTTGCTGAAACTGATCGCGATGTCCGCCACGTACCGGCAATCCGCGCGAGTGACTCCGGAGTTGCTGGCTCAGGACGATCTGAACCGGCTGTATGCGCGCGGCCCCCGATTCCGGCTGGATGCCGAAGCGATCCGCGACAACGCTCTGAGTCTCGCGGGGCTGCTGAGTTTGAACAAAGGGGGCTTGCCGATTCGTCCGCCGCAGCCCGACGGCTTGTGGCGCAAGGTCGGCGGCCAGCAATACACCTACGAAGTCAGTCCCGGCGAGCGGCAATTCCGGCGCGGCTTGTACGTCGTGTTGAAACGCGGTTCGCCGTATCCGAGCTTCGTCAACTTTGACGCTTCGTCGCGCATGGCCTGTGTCGTTAAACGCTCGCGGTCCAACACGCCGCTGCAGGCTCTGACGTTGCTCAACGATCCGGTCTACGTCGAAGCCACACGAGCTTTCGCGCGGCGGATCATCACCGAACGCCCGCAGGCGGACGTCGAATCGCGCATCGACTACGCGTTCCGCATCGCTGTGTCTCGTTCGCCGAAACCGAATGAACTCGCCGTGCTGCGACAACTCTTTGAACAACAACTTCGCCGTCATGAGGCGGACGAGTCGTTTGCGAAACGGCTCTTCGAGAACGTCTCGCGTCCCGATCACACGACACTCGCCGAATTCGCCGCGTGGTACGCGGTGAGTTCAGCCCTGATGAATCTCGATGAAACGATTACCAAGGGGTAGCACGGCGTTCGCCGCATGTACGTAGCCGTCATCGCTCCGCGTGACGAGCCGAACGCTCACCAACGCGATGTGAAGCGATCAGCTCGTCACGCGGAGCGATGACGGCTACGTAGAATCTCGATGAAACACTCACCAACGGATAGCACGCCGAAGGCGGTATTGAGAATCACGATGTCACACAACGCACCCGACTTTCTCGAAGTGTCTCGCCGCCGATTCTTTGGGCAGGGCGGCCTGAGTCTCGGAGCGATGGCGCTCGGTTCGCTGTTCGCTCGCGACCTGCGCGCGGATGAGGTCGCTGCGACTCATGCCAATCCGCTGTTGGCTCAGGCGACGCATTTTGCTCCGCGCGCGAAGCACATTATTTATCTGCACATGATCGGCGCTCCGTCGCAATTGGATCTGTTCGATTACAAGCCGGCCCTGCAAGCGCGCGACGGGCAGAAGTGCCCGGAAGAGCTGACTCGCGGCAGACGTTTCGCCTTCATCGGCGGCGAAATGCAATTGGCCGGTCCGCGGTTTCGCTTTGACCAGCACGGTGAAAGCGGACTTGAGCTTTCGGAACTGTTGCCGCATCTCGGCTCGGTCGCGGACGACATCTGCGTGGTGAAGAGTCTGCACACGAACGAAATCAATCACGCTCCGGCGCAGATGTTCTTGCACAGCGGCTTCGGACGGGGCGGTCGGCCGAGCCTCGGAGCTTGGGTGACTTACGGTCTCGGTTCGGAGAGCGAGGAATTGCCGGCGTACGTCGTGCTGCTGTCCGGCCCGCCCGGCGGCGCGGGGACGTCGTTGTGGTCCACGGGGTTTCTGCCGAGCGTCTATCAAGGGATTCCCTTCCGCTCCAGCGGCGAGCCGGTGTTGTTTCTCGGCAACCCCGCCGGCCACGCGCGAGAAGATCGCCGGCAAGTGCTCGATACCGTGCAGTCACTCAATCGCATCCAACTCGACGAGGTCGGCGACCTCGAGATCGCCACGCGAATCAGCCAGTACGAAATGGCGTACCGAATGCAGGCGTCGGTTCCCGACCTGATGGACCTGTCACAAGAGACATCGCACACGTTGGAACTCTACGGAGCCAGTCCGGGCCGGGCATCGTTCGCCAACAATTGTTTGCTGGCCCGGCGCTTGATTGAGCGCGGCGTCCGCATGGTCCAACTGTTTGATTCCGATTGGGACCATCATTCCGGTTTGAGCAAACGTCTGCCGGAGAAATGCCGCGACGTCGATCAACCGATGGCCGCACTCATTCGCGATCTGAAGCAGCGCGGCCTGCTCGACGAAACCTTGATCGTCTGGGGCAGCGAGTTCGGCCGCACGCCGCTGCGTCAGGGGATCGACGGCGACGGCAAGAAGACCGATCCCGGCCGCGATCACCACAAAGACGCCTACACGATGTGGCTGGCCGGCGGCGGCATCCGCGGCGGAGTCTCCTACGGCGAAACCGACGAGTTCGGTTTCAACGTCGCGCGAAATCCAGTCCACACGCACGACCTCAACGCCACCGTGCTGCACCTGCTGGGCCTCAACCACGAACGCCTGACCTTCCGCTACCAGGGCCGCGAATACCGCCTGACCGACGTGCATGGGAATGTCGTGACGAAGCTGTTGGCCTAACCCAATCGTAGGGTCGGTCGATTCATCCTACTTCTCGCGGAGGGCTTCCCGCACTTGTGGGTTGGCGACGAGTTCCGGATGGCTCGCTTGTCAGACATTTATCCTGTTGATGAAGTGACAAGCATTTGTCGGTTGAACTTCAGCCAGTCATAAAGAAAGATAGCGAGCACAAGGAGACCAGTCGGCACACTTCGCGACTGGGAATGTTCGCAGGATGGCGACTCTGATCCCTTCCAGATTGAGGAGAACAGCATGAATCGTTTTCGCCCGTTGATGGTGGTTGCGTTGGCTGCGTCGGCGATCGTTTTGGGAGTCACTCGCTGGGCAGACGCGAAAAACAAATGCCGACCGATTTGCCGACAACCGGCGACGTGTTGCGCGCCGCAAGCGACGTGTTGCCAGCCGCAGCCATCGTGTTGTGCGTCGCAAATGGGGTCTAGCCAAGTCTTCCCATCCACGGTTGACGTCACCTATTGCGCCACCTCTGGGTTCTGTGAGTGGTTCGATGAAATGAGTCTTTGCCAGTATGCGAGCTACTACGCTGAAGACTGCGATCCAGGCGTCAACCCGCCGATTCTCTTTGACGCTGCTTGTGGATTAACCGCGCCGGGTTGTCCGATTCCACCAGCCCTCCCAAATCCCGACTTATGCATCACGATATCGAGGTCTCTCGTGCCGACGTCTCTTGGAATTCCAGCCGATACCGCCAAGCGTTCTAAGTTGTCGAGAATACCGGCGAACCCGCTCAGGCCACTGATTTCCTACCCCGATCCAAGTCGCGTGCATATCACCAACCATGATTCCTTTGTTGTCACGGTTGGCGGCACGTCGATTAACGCAGTCGGCCGCCGCTGCTGGATAAGGAGGCCAGGACAGTTCTTTTGGACCCTTCTTGGAGGGCGAGGGCACGAGATTCGAAACGTCCCGCCCAATGCACCGCGTGTTAATGGAACGAAAGTCTCGGACAACGTTTTGAAATTCAGGTTCAATTCTGTTGAATACCAAATCGTAACCAACACAGCGATTCCATAGAGAGAAGTCCTCCGTGCCGATCAAAAGTCCTCGGCCACAAGCCGAGGACTTTTGCTGCGCACACAGCGAATGCCAATTGCTGGAGATAGCTTCTGGTACGGGATAAACGCGCGATGGCGCGATCCGACTGCGGGTGCTGTGGAGCCTGGATCCATCGTCGTGTCGCCGCCACGGATCGCCAGAGGCCAGCCGACTTCAGGTTGCTCGAAACCGGAGTTCACTTTTTCCGCATTCGGTGGGTAGGGAACAAATCGCGAATGGACGAATTCCAGAGCGTTGGAAAAGAGTCCAAAGACCGGCGGAGTTGTGGGTGTCTGGTCGAACTCGCGATCCGTCACCGAGCGCAATGCCCAGGCATCGGCTGGTGGCGGATCATTCCCCCACGGGTAGCGGGTTTGGCCACCTTGCGTGGCCGCGAATTCGTATTCAAATTCCGTCGGCAAACGCTTGCCGACTTCTTCGGCATGTTGCACGGCTTCATCAAAGAAACAACCTGTCAACGGAAAGTCGTTGGGAGGAGTCGGAGCCTTGCGTGAGTACGACAACGGGAGCACGCCGCGATGTGCTTTCAAATAATCTCCGACTGTGACTTCGTGCGTGTCGAGATGAAACGACCTGATCTTGCGACGGTGCTCTGGAAGAACGTCTGAGCCCGGAACGCCAGCGGCAAACGATGGCGACCCCTCAAAAGAGGTCATTCCCTCCGACACGGTGTGGTCTGGAATACTGATCCGCGCTAATGACAGCGTGTTGGACTCTCGGTCGAAACGCCAATACCGATGCAAATACCGTTCAGCGGTCGCCGTTGGTTTGGTGGGGACTCGGCGATAGACCTCGTGGAAACGCCCATCGGGAAGAGTGGCGACGACGAGGTAGTCGTTGGGGAGTAATTCCGCTTCGACCGGGCTAACGTTTTTCGCGGAAATCGCTTTGGACGGGATTGGCTCTCCGGTCATTGGATCGAGTGGGAAGAAAATGACTTTCGCTCCGACCGGGTCTGTATTCAGTTTGACCTTCAAGGGACTGATGACGTGGACTTCGCTGCCGCGGGGATACGCCGGGGTGGAGGGCTTTGATCTTGAGATGCCGAGTGCCAGCGCGACCGACGAAGTGAACAGCGCGATCACGGCGACCGCAGCGATGGCCCGATTGCGCTTGATCCAACGCAGACTTAGTTCGGCAGAACTGGCACGGCGGGCAACGATGGACTCGCCTGCCAGGAATCGCCGCAGGTCGTCAGCCATTTCCATAGCAGTCGCATAACGGGTGCCGGGAGTTTTTGACAAAGCCTTCAGGCAGATCGTTTCCAAGTCACGCGGAATGTTGCGTTCGATGTTGCGCGGCGAGCGCGGTTCCACACTCTGAATCTGATGCAGGAGAATCGACGTTGAGCCTTCAAACGGTCGTTGCCCGGTGAGCATTTCATACAGCACAACACCCAGCGAGTAGACGTCGCTGCGTCGATCGGCTTCGTGGCTATCTCCGCGAGCTTGTTCTGGCGACATGTAGGCAGGCGTTCCTAACACTTCGCCCGAGAGTGTGATGGTGATCTCAGCGCTTGTCAGCTTAGCCAAACCAAAATCGGCGACGTGGGGTTGGCCCTCGGCGTCCACCAGAATGTTACTCGGCTTGAGGTCGCGGTGGATCACCCCTTTCTCGTGCGCGTGATGGACGGCGTCGGCGACGGTGGCGAGCATTCGCGCCGTCTCTTCGTAGGAGAGCCGCTGAAGTTTCAACCGCTTCAACAACGTGACGCCCTCAATGAACTGACTGACGATGAAGACTGTTTCATCCGTCTCCCCGACTTCGTAAATTTTTACGATGTTGGGATGATCGAGCATCGCCGCCGTTCGGGCTTCCCGTAGAAACAGCGCCCGTCGAAATTCGTCCAACTCGGCGACCCGCGGAATTTTGACCGCGACCGTCCTGTGCAGTTGCGTATCCTTCGCACGCCAGACGCTTCCGAATTGGCCGGTTCCCACTTTTTCGATCAGGTTGAAGTGCCCGACTTGCTGCACCTCACGAGTCGAATACGCAACGGTCACATCCAACATCGGAATCCGACTGCCGCAGGAGGGACAGGAAAGGTCGCCGGCCTGTTCGATCTCGACGATGTTCAATGGATTCCGGCAATGGGGACATTCGATTCGCATGGTCTGGTTCTCCCAGAAAACGAGAGCCTCAATCGTTCCAAGGCATCCTTTGAGTACCAACTAAGCGTATCCTGAGACGCGGCGATTTCCAGAGACGTCGTGAAGCGACGCTATTGCACCAACTGAAACGTGCCGTAGTTTTGTTCGGCGAGGGGGCGCATGAATTGGGTCAGGCCGAGGCCGCCGTTGCGCTCGGTGACGACGCCGATGGTGTGGATGGAGACTCGGCGCGTGCGGTTCAGAGCGGTGATCGCGCTGGCGATGTTCGCGGGCTAGCCGTCGGTCAGTTTGCCGAGGCCCGGCGGCTGATCGTGAAACACGGCTCTCTGCGGCGGATGGAAGAACTCGAAAAGGCCGAAAACGCCCTCCTGGGAACCACTGAGAACTGATGGCCCAAGAATCCTCGCCCAACCAACTTCCTTAGCAGCGTCCCCCATGAGTTCAACTTCAGCGCCACTCAACACCAATCATCGAGATTATGAGGAATCCTTCCGAGAAAGCCTGATCTCCCACTCGGTGCCCCTGTTTTCTGGCGGTGGCGCTGCGAAGACGTGCCTCGCGGCCCGTCTGAATGCTATGCTTCTTGCGATGTCTGCGTCCTTGGTTCCAGAGATGCTTGGGCCTGTGAACTTTCTCGGCAGGTGATTCGCCTTGAAGACGGTTGCGAATACCACTGACTTTCTCGGTCATCTCCAGCAGAGCAAGCTGCTCTCGGAAGAGCGCTTCGACGCGGCGCTGGACGTGGTGGCGGAACTCGGCGAGCCGGATTCGATGACGGCGGCGAAGGGGCTGGTCAAGGCAGGGTTTCTGACTCGGCTGCACGCGACGCGGTTGCTCGAAGGGCGGACGCGCGGGTTCTTCATCAACCACTACCGCATCGAGGACGTTCTCGGTTCGGGAGGCATGGGCTGGGTCTATATCGCTCGTGATCTGCGGACTGGCAAAGAAGTCGCGCTCAAGATGCTCTGCGAGCAGAGCGAGAACGACGCCGGACTGCTGACACGGTTCCAGTTGGAGGCGGATGCGGGCCAGAGGTTGAATCATCACGCGATTATTCGCACGCATGACGTCGGCACGGCGACTGGTGTGTATGGCAACGTGCATTACATGGTGATGGATCTGGTGCGGGGCGTCGGTATCGACGAGTTCGTGTCGCTGGGCGGACCCATCGAGTGGCCGGTCGCGTGTCACATCGCGTCGCATATCGCAGCGGGGTTGCAGCACGCGCATCGGCAGGGACTGGTCCATCGCGACATGAAGCCGGCCAACGTGCTCGTCGATGAGAAAGGCAACGCACATATTCTGGACTTCGGCTTGTCGCTGGCGTCGAAGTCGGTGCTCGGTGACGAGTATTCGCTGTCGATGATCTTTGGGCAGGACTGTCTGGGAACGGCGGACTACATCGCGCCTGAGCAAGCTCGTGACAGCTTCCAGGTGGATCGCCGAGCGGATCTCTACAGCCTGGGCGCGACGATGTATTTCATGCTGACGGGACAGGTGCTGTTTCCCGACAAGAAGGGGCGATCGGCCAAGCTGGAGGCACATTGGAATGAGCAACCGAAGCCGATTCGCCAGTTGAAACCAGACGTCCCGGTGGAAGTCGAGCAGATCGTTCAACGGTTGTTGGAGAAAGATCCGAATCAGCGTTATTCGACGGCTCGAGAAGTGGCGCTCGTGTTGAAGCCATTCGCCAAGGCGAAGCGTGTGAACTTCGACTTCCAGCAGATTCTGGATCGGCGCGCCTCGATCGCTCGGCAGCGGGAGAAGCTCTACGACGAACGCTCCAAACGCGCGGCGAACGCGAGCAGCTTGTCGGTTTGTTCGGTCGATTCCAAAGCGGTGCGGCCGACGCAGGCGCAGATGGAAACGACGATCCGCAAAGACACCGAGGTCAACAAAAGCGATCCCGGCTTGAAGCCGCCTCGCAAACGATAGTCGTGATATTCAGGGTGCCGCGTTTTGGAGTGCGGTGGCACTGTTGCTGGTGGCCGCCGCGTTTGCTCCAGAACCGCTGAGCCGCGTGACTTTGCTGCTGACCGACGCAGATTCGGGAAAGCCGGTTGCTGGCGTCGTCCGATTCACTCACGCCGCTGACGGCAAGTCCGTCGTGCTGATTCCGAAAGGGATCGACTCGCGCGGCTGGGGCTTGCTGCAGAAGCAGCCTGGGATCGAGGAGTGGTTTGTCGTTCCGCAGTCCGTGGCGGTCGATCTGCCGAGAGGAACCGTCAGCATCGAGGCGATCTCCGGCCTCGAAACAGATACCGCCACGGTTGAGTTGGATTTGAGCAACGCCCAACCGCGGGAAGTCACGATCCCGCTGAAGCGATTCATCCGGCAGAGTGATCGCGGCTGGCGTTCGGCCAACACGCATCTGCACTTGATGAAGATCACGCGTGAAGAATCTGATCGCTATCTGCGCGACTTCCCGGCGGCGGATGGATTGGACGTACTGTTCGTCTCGCACTTGAAGCGGGCGGGGGCGGATCAGGACTACATCACGAATCAGTATCCGACCGGCCGACTAAAATTCCTGGAGACGCGCGGCGTCCTGATCTCCAACGGCGAAGAGCATCGGCACAACTTTGGTGCCGGAGGTGAGGGCTACGGCCATGTCATGCTGCTGGGGCTGAAAGAACTCGTGCAGCCCGTCAGCATCGGAGCCGGTATCGCGAAGACTCCGCCCGATTCACCAGCGATCGCGCTGGGTCTGGAGAACGCTCATCAACAAGACGGCACCGCCATCTGGTGCCACAACACCTGGGGCTTTGAGGATGTCCCCAATTGGTTGGCCGGACGGTTGGATGCTCAAAACATTTTCGACGGCGGCAGCCACGGCGGATATGCCGACAGCTTCTATCACTACTTGAATGCCGGCTTGAAGGTGCCGTTCTCGACCGGCACCGATTGGTTCATGGACGACTTCGCTCGCGTGTATGCCGAGGTCGCAGGGGAGCTGACTCCCGAAACCTGGCTGGCTGCGCTGCGTGCCGGCCGCACGTTCATCACCAATGGCCCGCTGTTGGACCTGAAGGTCAACAATGTCCGAGTCGGGGACACGCTGGACTTGTCGCAGTCCGGCGAAGTCACCATCACGGCCAGCGCGATCGGCCGCGGCAACTTTGAAACGCTGGAGATCATTCAGAATGGCCAAGTCGTCGCCAGCGAAACGTCCAAGTCGGTCGACGGGAATTTCACCGCAACGCTGCGCAAACCGATCAACGTCGCTGAACCGGGTTGGCTCGCGGCTCGCATTACGACAGCGAACAAGAACGAATACGGTCGCACGCTCTTTGGCCATACCTCAGCCGTGTATGTGACGCTGCAAGGCCGCTCGATTCGCCGCGCTGCCGACGTCGCGTGGTTGCGGCACGAGGTCGAGACCGCTCGCGCCGCCATCGCCGAAAAAGCTCAGTTCGACACGGCCGAGCAGCGACAGAAGGTGCTGGGGCTGTACGATCAATCGCTCAAGATCTTGGCCGAGTAGTTTCTGACGGTGAGAGTGGCGACGATCTTGGCAAGTGGGGACTCACCGGACGGCTGAACGTGCGTGCGAGCCGGGGTCAGGTGTTCTGATTTCTGTTTTGGCCGTGGAATTGCCGTCGATGTTTGTCGCAAGCCTGTCTTCCAATCCACGCGGGGCTTCGATTGAGACGCCAAAACAGAAATCAGAACACCTGACCCCTCCCCTGTTGTGTATCAATCGCAAAGTGCGTCGTGCGCCCGCTGAACGTGCGCGGCAGGATCAGTTGGCCGGCGTCTCCAGATGCCGGCCGACGCTGCGTTCCAGTTCGGCCCACGCGCGACGCAACTCCGCATGCAGTTGCTCTTGCCGCAACTCGGCGTCGATCAACTGCCGCGAGGTTTGCAAGACGACGATGTAACCCACGTCGCCATCGCGATAGGCCGACTCCGCGCGCTGAATTGCGGCGGTGACTTCCGGCCGCGTCTGGCCGTCGAGCACTTCCAATTCGGCTTTCGCTTGCACATAGCGCAGGTGAGCCTGCCGCACATCGAGCACGATTTGATTGTGAATCGTCTGCTGCTGTCGGCAGAGCTTTTCCCATTCGGCTTCAGCCCGCGCGATCGCCCCTTCGTTGTGATTGAAGATCGGCAACGTCATGCGGAAGCCGCCGCCGAACTCGTGGCCTGTGCGAAATCCGTTGGTCGCGTCGGCGATGCCGAGGAATTGGAACCAGCCAATCTGAGCCAATCGCAATCGCTCGGTCGCCGCATCAGCCGCTTGAGCGACCGCCAGCAAATCCGGCCGCGACGCCACCGCCTCGGCCGACAACACGTCCGCATCGAAGTCGCCGCGCACGGCCGGCGCGGGATCGGTCGGATTCAACGGCGTGCGGTCATCGGACAAACCCAGCACGTTTCGCAAGCGTTCCTCGGCCAGTGCGACATCCTGCCGGATGCGCGCGACATCTTGCTTGGCTTGCAGCGCGTCGATCTTCGCAGTCGCGACCTCTTGTGGACTCGCGTCGCCGCCATCCAGCCGAGCTTCCGCAAACTTGGTGATGCGCTTCCGCAGTTCCTCCGCTTGTTCGGCGACGCGCAGCCGGCCGCGAGCCAACTGCAAATCGGCATAGCCTTGCCGAGTGTCGCGAATCAAATCGAGCCCCGCTTGTGTCAGCCGTTCGCAGACGCGATACGACTCACGCTCCGCCGCCGCGATCCGAATGGGCCGCAACCACAACGCCTCGATCGGCACATTCACCGCATACCGAAACGGCTTGTCCGCTGCGCTCGCGACGTAGAAGAGTTCCGGGTTCGGTAACAGCCCGGCCTGCACCAGATCCCCGTGAGCGATCTTCCAATCGACAAGCTGCTCTTGAAACGCCGCGTTGTTCCAGAGCGCGAGCAGCACCGCTTCTTCTTCGGTGAGACCGTCACTCAACGACGCACCGTTCGGATAGACGATCTGGCCGCAGCCGGTCTCATTGAGCAAGCCGTGACCGGTGCGCGCCGCTACTTTGCTCGACACGCAATCGCGATCGCACGCGGCTGGCAGCGAATGACATCCCGCCAAGCCGATCACAGCGATCGCGCTGCTCAGCCACGCGGGCCAGCCAATGACGGCCCCGGCCTCGCGGCGCGAGTGATGAAATGCCCCGCCCACAGTCCTGCATCCTTGCAATGGTCCGTAGCCTGACTCTCCGAGTCGGGCATTCTGCGGAAGTGCTCCCGACTCGGAGAGTCGGGCTACGTTCTGAGTTGGCGTCTGATAGTCCCATCGTGTGCCGGTTGGTGAGGGTCGCAGAGAAAAGGGTGAGAATTCACTCACGGCTCGGCGAGCGGCGGCAGCATTCAAGAAGCCTCTCCAAACCTCCACGCCCAGCGGCGAAATCCGCCGACCACTGGTAGAATTCTGCGGACGATCGCCGGGCTGCTTCACGACACACCGCTTTCACGAGGAGATCATGATGCGACGACTGTTGTTCGGACTGTTCTGCTGGCAGATGCTGCTGAGCGGTGCCGGCTCGGCGGAAGCACAGGAACTCGCGCCGGCCACGTATGCTCAACTGCGTGCGCAGGTCGATGTCACCGACGCCGAATTGTGCTGGCAAAAAGTCGCGTGGCAGCCATATTGGGACGGGCTGGTCGCGGCTCAACAACAGGACCGGCCGATCTTCTATTGGATCTATTTCGGAGACCCGCGCGGCGGCTGCTGACAAAACGGCGTGAAGAGCAGGCAGTTCGTCTGCAACGATTCAAGAATCATCGACCTTCTCGAACGCTTCGTTCCGGTCGTGGACACTCCTAGCAACTACGAAGGCTACGGCGTGCAAGTCGATCGCAGCCGGTTGCAATACCGGCTCGTCGATCAGATTCTCGGTCAGACGGTCTATAAACAGATCAGTGGCGCGCAAGGTCTGTACGTCGTGACTCCCAGCGGCAAGCTGATCGCGGGGACGACCGAGCACTCGAATCCGTCGCGTGTCTTGGCCGAGATGCGCAAAGGGCTTGAGGCGTACTCGCAAATGCCGAAGTCCGAACGACTGCTGCCGCGCGCTCCCGATCCGAAGACGGACAAAATCGAAACACTGACCGATGATCCGAAACCGCCGCGCGACGGCTTGATTCTGCGAATGGTCAGCCGCGGACTTCCCACTCCCGGAGTCAGCGAACAGGACACTCGACACACGTCGTTCTACAAGTTGGACCGCGTCTGGTTCACGCGCGAGCAAGCTCGCTCGTTCTTGCCGGCGGACTTGAAGGCCGGCGCGAAGACGCAAGTGCGAGGCTCCGCTCTGAATCTTCTCGTCCGGCTGAATCTCGGCACGTTCATCCAGCCGAACCCCGCCTGGAATGCGGAAGATGTCCGGAGCGCCGTGCTGAATTCGGAAGTCACGTCGATCAAAGGCAACATCGTCGAAGTGCGATTCAGCGGCGAAGCCGAGTTGCGAGCAGACAGCCGCTACAACCGCAACTCGTACACATCCAAACTGCTGGGTAGCGCGAGCTACGACACGCGAACGCAAGCGTTCACGAAATTCGAGTTGCTCGCCGTCGGCACGCACACGGTCGGCGATGCGGGTCAAGGCGCTCCAACCTCCGCTCGCGGCCCCAAGTCGATCCCGCTGGGCGTGCTCTTCACGATCAACGGCACGAACGCCAACGATCGCGTCGTGCCGCACTTTTATCGCGCGTACAACTCGATCGCGCGCGAGCGGTAAACGTCGTGCTCGCGTCACTCCATTTTCACGGCGGCCACTCGTATCATTCCGCCCGGCGGCTCGTGCCGGTTCGAGCCGAATCTCTGTGATGAATCGCTGTTGAAGGAGCCTCTGAGATGTTGCGTCGATTTTGCTTGTGGACGTTGGTGGTGGCTGCTCTGTTGCCGACGGCGGTGATGGCTCAGACCCCGAAGACAAAGATTCTGTTCCTGACCGAGAGCAAAGGCTTCAAGCACGGCTCGGTGAATCGCGACGTCAAAGATGGCGTCAAGAAAGACCTCGCGGCCTCGGAAGTCGCGATGACGCAGTTGGGTAAGCAGACGGGATTGTTCTCGGTGCATTGCACGCAGGACACCAAGGCCGACTTCACCAAAGAGAACTTGAAGAACTACGACATCGTCATGTTCTACACGACCGGCGAACTGCCCATCGCCGACGCCGATCGCGACTACTTCATGAACGAGTGGCTCAAGCAAAAGGGACACGGCTGGATCGGCTTCCATTCGGCGGCTGACACGTTTCGCACGAACAACCCCGCTCACAAGTGGTATTGGGATCTGAGCGGCGGCACGTTCAAAGGCCATCCGTGGAACGCCGGAGAACTGGTCTCGATCACCGTCCACGACAAGTCACATGCCGCGATGAAGCCCTTCGGCGACGAGTTCCAGATCAAAGATGAAATCTACTGGTACGACCATTGGGTGCCGGAGAACGTTCACGTCCTGATGAGTTTGAACATCGAGAAGTGCAAAACCAAAGGTCAGGTCAGTAAGAAGAAGGAAGGCGACAAAGAGGTCGAGACGCTCCACGCCGAGCACGTCCCGGTTGCGTGGTGCCGATCGTGGGGCGATGGGAAAATCTTCTTCAACAATCTCGGCCACAATGAAACGACTTGGACCGATAAGCGATTCCTCGATTCGACCGAGTCGGCCATCCGTTGGATTCTCAACGAGGTTCCCGGCGAGTCAAAGCCGAACCCGGAAGTCTCCAAGGCGTGGCAAGAGAAGTCGGTGAAGGACGCGACGGCGAAGTAGCCGCGTCGATCCGTGTCTTCCGTGACATCCGTGTTCGCATCGGTTTTGCGTCGTTGAAAGAACACGGATTGCGCGGATGACACGGATTGGAGGCGACATCTACGCCGCTCGGTGTTGAGCCGTTAATCGGCTCAACACACTGTGGTGTGCCTCCGGATGGAAACAGAACACGTTCTGCGTGCGGATCGCCAGGACGTCGTCGCGGCTGAGCGGCTGCATGTCGTCGTCGAACAGCCGGTAGCCGTGCGACTCGAAGAACGCCCAAACGCGGTCGTGTTGCCGCTGCACCTCGACGAAGATCACCGGGCGATGCCGCATCGTTTCGTGCAAACCGTCGAGCACTTCGAACTCAAAGCCTTCGACGTCGATCTTCAGAAAGCTGGGGACGATCCCGGCCTGCGCGGCGTAGTCGTCCAGGCGAATGACTTCGACTTGGGCTTCGGTGATCCGCACGCCGTTGTCGAAAGCGTTTTGCAAGTTTCGCTGCAAGACGTCGAAGTCTTTGACCATCGAGTTGTTCTGACCGGCGAGGTTCTCCAGATAGAACGTCGCGCTGCCGTTGTGATTGCCGGCCGCTTTCCGCACGAGCCTGATGCAGTGCTGTGAGCGGATGTTTTGCTCGATGTACGGCAGGTTGTTGAGGCCCGGTTCGAAGACATGAACTTGTCCGAGTTCGCCCACCAGATGGGCGAAGAACAGGCTCAGGTAGCCGATGTGCCCGCCGACCTCGATGACCGTGTCGCCGGGGCGGATCGCCTGTTGGCAGATCTCCAGCGACCGGCGCTCGCGGTTCTTGCCGTGATACCAATAGCCTTTGTGCAAATAGCTGTGCAGCCGAAAGCGGTCACCGGTGAAGTGATGCCGAATGTGAATGTCTCGCGACAGCCATTTGAGCACGGGCAAGACAAACCGGCGGAGCGAATTCTGTTGGTAGAGCATCGAGCATCCTTTCTCGCGTGCGAAACCTCTTCCATGAGGCTCGCGGGGGGCGGCGTGATAGCAAAAGCCGGCGGATGGGTGAAGAGCCTCTGGCGAGATGAGCCGCGCAAGGGTGCCTGACGCGCTTGGCACCTGATCCCGCTCATCGACGGTTGATCTTTTGCGGTCGAACCTGAGCGGGTGCAAAACAGCAATTCCACCGGCAGGGGTCAGGCACCCAACCTGAGCAGTCTTCAACTGCTCTTGGGCACGCCCTAGACTCCGCGTGCCATGCCGAAATCCGAGACTTCCTGCGGCGAATTCATTCTGCTGGGCACCGGCACGAGTGTCGGCGTGCCGATGATCGGCTGCGATTGCCCGGTCTGCACATCAACGAATCCGAAGAATCACCGCACGCGCACCGGAGTCGCGGTCAACACCGCTCGCGGCACGTTTGTGATCGACACGCCGCCTGAGCTGCGTCTGCAATTGGTTCGCGAACGAGTCCGCCTGGTCGAAGCCGCCCTCTTCACACACTCGCACGCTGACCACATTTTTGGTCTCGACGATTTGCGAACAAGCGGTTGGAAATTGTCGCACCCGATTCCGCTGCATTGTGAAGAGCCGGTCGAACGGCAACTGCGCGCATCGTTCGGCTACGCCTTTGAAGTCCCTTCCCAAGACCAGCATCCCGGTGCGATTCCCAAGCTGGAATTCGTGCGCATCGGACTCGATCCGTTTGACGTGCTCGGCCAGCGTGTGCAGCCGATTCGACTGCTGCACGGCAAGCTGCCGGTTCTCGGCTTTCGGATCAACGACATCGCGTTCTGCACCGACGTCAGCCATATCCCGGATGAAAGTTGGCCGCTACTCGAAGGACTGGATGTGCTGATCCTCGACGCGCTGCAAGACAAGCCGCACCCGACGCACTTCGGTCTCGCTCAAAGCCTGGAAGTCGTCGAACGAGTGCGACCGCGCCGAGCGTTCTTCACGCATGTGTCGCACAAGCTCGACTACGAGACCACGAACGCGCGGCTTCCGGCCGGAGTCGAACTCGCCTACGACGGCCTGCGGTTTCCGTTGTGAGCCCTGGAGTGCGGTGGCTCGACACCGCCCTCCATTCATTTGCGCGACGATGTTCGCAGCAATCGAATCCGCATCTCCCCAGCGATGCTCAATGTCTTCTTTGACGGCCACGCTCAACGGCCGTCGAATGATGTTTCCCGCGACCGATGGAGGGAGGTGTCGGGCCACCGCACTCCAGGTTTACGCCAGAATCTCTTTCACGACGTGCCCATGCACGTCGGTCAGACGCATGTCCCGGCCGCTGAAACGGAAGGTCTGTTGCGTGTGATCGACGCCGAGCAGATGCAGCATCGTGGCGTGCAGGTCGTGCATCTCCAGTTTGTTCTCGACGGCTTTGTAACCGTACTCGTCGGTCGCACCGTAGATGGTGCCCCCTTTCGCTCCGCCGCCCGCGAGCCAGACTGAGTAGCCGAACGGATTGTGATCGCGTCCGTCGCTGCCTTGTGCGAACGGAGTTCGGCCGAACTCGCCCGCCCACACGATCAGCGTGCTGTCGAGCAATCCGCGCTGCGCGAGATCCGCCAGCAACGCCCCAATCGGCTGATCGACGGTCAGCGCGTTCTTAGTGTGTCCATCTTTGAGACCATTGTGTTGATCCCAGCGATCGCCGTTGCCGCCAGGACACGTCAGTTCGATAAACCGCACACCACGCTCAACCAGCCGCCGAGCCAGCAGACAACTGCGTCCGAACGTGCGCGTGTTGGCGAAGTCCGCTTGTAGGCCATACGCCTTCTGGGTTGCCTCGGTCTCCTTCGACAAGTCCATCAATTGCGGCACGGCCATCTGCATCCGCGCGGCGAGTTCATAGTTGGCGATCGCCGATTCGAGCGCATCGACCGGTCCCGTCTGTTCCAACAGCTTGCGATCCAACCGCCGCATCAAGTCGAGCTTCCGTTGCTGAGCCTCTGCCGTCGGTTCCATACGTTTGATGTTCGCGACCGGCGGATCGCTCGCGCTGAGCACGCTGGCTTGAAAACTCGCCGGCAGGAATCCGCTGTTGAAATTGTCGGCACCACCGGGCGGAGTCAGACCACCGTTCAACACGACGAAGCCCGGCAAGTCCTGGCACTCGGTGCCGAGCCCATAGCCAACCCAGGCCCCCATGCTCGGCCGGCCTTGCTGGCCGTGACCGGTGTGCAGGAAGTAGTTCGCGTTCGTGTGCTCCGGAAACTGCGACGTCAGCGACCTCACGACTGCGAGCTTATCGACATGCTGAGCGACGAACGGAAACAAGTCGCTGACCGGAATGCCGCTCTCGCCGTATTGCTTGAACTTCCACGGACTGGCCAGCGTGTTGCCGATGTTGTTGAACTGCGTCTTCTCGATCTTCATGGCAAACGGCTTGCCGTTCTCCGCATCGAGCCGCGGCTTTGGATCAAACGAATCGACCTGCGAAACTCCCCCATCCATGTAGAGGAAGATTACGCTCTTCGCCTTCGCATCGAAGTGCGGCTTGCGAGCGGCGAAGGGGTTCTTGTCACTCGACGATATCGCCTCGGCTCCAAACGCCGAATCGCTGAGTAATGCCGAGAGTGCCACAGCTCCAAAGCCGTTGGCACACGTCGTCAACATCTCGCGGCGAGTGGTAGGTGGCGCGACAAATCGTTGGCAACTATGCAACATCCCAATGGACTCCAAAGAAATGGATAGCGGGGTCGCTATTCAACAGACTTCAATCGTCGCATCCAGTAGCGGGGGTTTCGACGTGCGTGAAAAACCGCGAAAACTTCCACTTCTTCGACGGACTCGCGAACCTCGAAGACCACGACGATGTGAAACTTTTTGAGGACCGCACGCCGCAGGTGGCGTCCCCGCCCACCGAACTCCCAGCGCGGATAACTCACTGGGTAGGTTTGAATCGACTCGTATGCCTTGGCAATGGCGTCCAAGAATCGCTGGCCATAGCCGATGCGTACTTGGCCCAACGAACCAGTGATCTTCGCGACCTCCGCTTCGGCTTCCGCCCGAATTAGCAGTTTCATTTTCCATGCGACTCCTCAAATTGTTGTCGCACTCTGGCCAAGGATTCCCAGGCGTCGTAGGTCACGCCAATACCTCGATCCATCTCATCCAAGCGACGTAACAATTCCGCTTCGTAGGCGGGATCGAGGTCGAACTCCGAGTCGGCGGCGGATTCATGATCGACACTTTCGAGGAGCTGCTCTGCCAACCGCAGCCGCTCGGAATCCGAAAGGTTTAATGCCTGTTCCAGGACATCAGTGGCACTCATGGAAAGTTCTCCTGCGAAATAACACGGCGTGCAGCGCCAAAACTCTTCATTTCACGAACACGAACTCTTTGACATTGAACAGCACATGGCAGAGGTCGGTCCAGACTTGAGCGTGCTTGGTCCAGCCATCGGCGAGGAGGTTGTAGGACTTGGCTTGCTCGTGCAGAAACGCGAGATCCTCTGCTTGTTCAGCGGAGGTCGGCGAGCGGGTGAAGGCGTCGAGGTACAGTCGCTCGATGCGCTGCTCTGGGGTCAGGTCAGGACTCTCTTTCAGTGAGCGTTCGGCCCAGCGTTTTGACATGTCGAGGACGAACGGGTCGTTCATCAGGATCAGGGCTTGAGCCGGCACGTTCGAGACGTTGCGGCGACCGATGGTCGTAAATGGGATCGGCGTGTCGAAGGCCAGCATCATCGGCGAGAGGAAATTGCGATTGATCGACGTGTAGATGCTGCGCCGCCCGTCACCATCGAGCGGCCCGCTGTTGCCGGGTCGGCCTCGGCCCTGCATGAACGGAGTCAGGTGGACCGGCACGGATGGGCCGAAGCTCTTGCGGTCGAGTCGGCCGGCGATCAGCAGCATCGAATCGCGAATCGCTTCCCCTTCGAGTCGATGGATCGGGGCGCGGTGCAGCCAGAGGTTCTGCGGATCGAGTTCGTTGGTCTTCGTCGCCAGCTCCAGCGCTGGCGGTTCGCTCGACTGTTGCCAAGCGTTCGTCAGGACGATGCGGCGAATCAATCGCTTCAACGACCAGCCGTCGGCGACGAATGATTCGGCGAGATGATCGAGCAATTCCGGATGCGTCGGCTCCTTGCCGAGCACTCCGAAGTTATCGACCGACTCGACGATGCCGCGTCCGAAGAGGTGATGCCAGACACGATTCACAGCGACTCGCGGGACGAACGGATTCGACTTCGCGTCGATCAATCGCAAAGCCAACTGCAATCGGCCGCTGCCCGGTTCGTGATCGACAATGGGTTGGTCGATGCCATCGAGCGCTTCGAGGTTTCGGCGTCCGACCTCCGGGCCGAGGTTCTTGTGGCTGCCACGAATGAAGACGTGCTCGTCCACCGCGTTGCCGTCGCAAATGGCGATGGCACGCAGGGGTTCGGGAATCTCGTGGGGCACGTTTTCAACGTGCCCGTCTGCGGACGCAGTATTAGGCACGTTGGAAACGTGCCCCACGATGCGCTTCGCCAAATCGTTCACTGATTTGATCGACGGATCGGCCAGCAGTTTCGCGTGGCTGAGATACGGCGGCGCGATTGGCTCCGGCCCGCCGTTCGCGAAGCGGATTTCGTCGCAGGCGATCCAGCCATCACCATCGTCGATCAGTTCGATGTAGGCTCGGCGGCCGAGATGGTTTTGCAGGTCGCCCGCCTGGCGATGCCAGATCCATTTGCCGTCGGTGTTGACCTCAAACGTCGTGCCGCTGAACAGCAAGCCGCTGAAGTCCATCATCTGATAGCCGTCGAGGATCAAGCGGATGCGTGCGTTCTTACCGGCGACTCGATACAGGATTTGCGGTTGCGTGATCGTAAATGTCGGCGACCGCAACACTCCGCGCAGCTTCGGGGACAACTCGCCGCTATGAGCGATGCCTTCCGCATTCGGACCGTTGCCGAAACTCCAGCCGGTTGCAAACCAGAATTTGTCCGGCTGATGGCTGATGGCTGAAGGCTGAAGGCTGTGATCCTGTCCCTTCGACGATTTGAGATAACGGCCATCAGCCATCAGCCATCGGCCCTCAGCCGGATGTTGCAGGTCGACGAATCTTGCTGACGAGAAGTCCTCGAAGAGTTCCGTCTTAGTCACCGATTCTTCGGCGCGCTTTTGTTCGGCAGCAATGCGCTCTGCGAGTTCTCGTTTCCGGGCGTCAAACGATGCGGGCTTGCCGTCAAGCGGACGTGAACTGAATTCGTGCCACAACCACCACGGATGCGTCGGCTGCCGAACCTCTTCGCTTTGCAGGAGCCGCACGACTCGTTCGAGGACTAGCACGTTCAATTTCGGTTCCCGGTACCGGACGACGGCGGCCAGCGGACGCTTCGTCATCAAGGCGTCGCCAGCGTCGCTGAACACGATCTGGTCTAAGTTGATGTGCCCCCAGCCACCTTTGCGCGAATCGACGACCTCCAGCACTGCCTCTTTGTCGCGCCACTGCGACGCATCCCAAACCATCGGTTCAAGCCGCTCGTTGTTCTTGCCGGTGGCCGTCTGCACGACTTTGTCGCCGACTTTCAGATTGAAACAGGTCTCGCCCGGATGCTTGCCGCCGCCGATCAGGAACTTGATGGTGCGATGCCGAATCACGAACGGTTGCGACGTGAGCTTGCCGGTGTGTTCGTCGCTGCCGGCCCACGAGTCCAACAACCGCTTGCCTTCAAACCCGCTGACCGGCATCTGACCGGGCGGCGTCCCCTCGGTTGGCCCACGCTCGAATGCCGAGCCTTCGACTTTCCATTTGGCGAACGAGTCGGACTCGAAGTCCTCGAACACTTCGTCCGGCCGCTGCCCGCGCGCGACCTCTTTCGCATCCTCCGGCTTCGGCGTTCCGTGCATGACTTCATACGCGGCGAACAGGTAGTCGGAAAGACTGGTCCGTTCGCGTTCGACCGGGGTGTTTGTTTTCGGTGCCGGCTTGCGGCGATTTTCGAGTTGAGCGCCTGCGAGCCGCTCCCGCTGCCGCTTAATGTCGGCGACCGCCGCGTCGATCTTGCCGTGCGGATCGAGATACGCCGTCTGCCGCCGTGAGCTCTGCATGAATCCGGCGAGCGCGTAGTAGTCCATCGTCCGAATCGCGTCGAACTTGTGGTCATGGCATCTCGCGCAGGCGACCGTCAGCGCGAGGAACGTCCTTGAGAACACGTCGAGTTGATTGTCGATCCGCGTGGCTTGTTCGGCTTTGGCATCGACCGGAGCGTGCTTGTCCTCGCCGAGGAACCAGAAGCCGGTGGCGATGAGCGATTCGTTGTAGCCATCGATCGGGTGAAGGCGGGCGACGTAGGGTGGGTCGAGTCCGCGAGACCCACCATTGGGTTTCTCACGGGTGTGATTGGTGGGTCTCGATGACTCGACCCACCCTACGTTGAGCAAATCCCCAGCGACGTGCTCGACGACAAAGCGGTCATACGGCACGTCAGTGTTCAACGCGCGGATCACGTAGTCGCGGTACTGGCTCGCGTGATGCAGCGGGTAATCGAACTCGTGGCCGAGCGTCTCGGCGTAGCGGACCAGATCGAGCCAATGCCGCGCCCAGCGTTCTCCGAAGTGCGGCGATTCGAGCAAGCGGTCCACGACACGCGCGAGGGCTTCGCGCGTCGGGGCTTTGTCGGCGACGAATTCTTCGGCCTCGGCCGGTGTTGGCGGGAGTCCGATGAGGGCAAAGTAAACTCGACGCAACAGAGTGCGGCGATCGGCGGCGGGGGTAGGTGTCAGACCTTTCTCTTCAAGCTTGGCCTCGATGAAGCGATCGATGTTGTCGGATTCCGCGAATGCCGCATTCCGCTCTCGGCGAGAGCGGGCTACGTTCGGCGGTTCGTAATGTGCGATCGGTTTCCAGGCCCAATGCTTGGCTTTGCGTTCCGCTAGCGGGAACGCTTCGGGCTTGAGGTCGCGAGCGGGATCGTCTTTGCCGGTGCTCCACGGTGCTCCGCGTTTGACCCATTCGGTGAGGATTGCGACTTCTCCTTCGGGCAGACGCGACTTGGGAGGCATCTCGAAATCTACGTAGTTGATCGCCTGGACGAGCAAACTTTCCGTGGGCTTCCCCGGCACAATCGCCGCACCGGAATCGCCGCCACGCAGCATGTCCGCACGCGATGCGAGACTCAAACCGCCTTTGAGTTTCTTCACCTCTGGCCCGTGACACTCGAAGCAGCGAGTCTCCAGCAGCGGCTTCACTTTCGTTTGAAAGAACTCGATGGACGCGGCATCGGGCGTCGGTGCGTCTTGTGAGTCAGCCCGCTCGCGCGGCCAGGCGATGAGAGCGGCGACGCTCACTCCAAACAGCAACAGCAGGCGACGTGGTGCGATCGTCGTCATGGCTGCGACTCCTGCTGATGTGGTTGCGGACTCATCCAATGAGCGATTCCGAACGCGATGCCGCAGACGAATATCACCCACACATACCAGAATCCTCGGAGCAGGCTGGAGATGTTGAGTTTTCTCATGGTGCTCGACGAAACCTCTCCACCGAAGCCTCCCTGCCAGACGGTCTCGAAGTCGAGGTTCTGCATCTCTGGCGGCAAGTCCCCGGCGTCTTTTGCTCGTTGAAAGTCGGCGCGAAAATCGTCTTTGATGCTCTCACGCAGTTGGCGATACCAGCCTGCGCCACTGGCGAGGATCACGATCGAAACAACTGCGGCGACGGCGTATCGCATACGAGAGACCTTCGGGCAAGCGGCCGGGTCGGGAAACCCACGCCGAGTGAGAGTCATTTTCTGCTGCCGCCGTCTCGCCAGCCATTGGCGATTTGTTTGCGGACCCACGTTCGAAACTGACGCATCAACCCGATGTCGTCGAGGTCAGGATAACGTCGCACGAAGGACAACATCGCCTGCGGATGGAGGGACGGAAAGGCCACGCTTCGGGACTCCTCCACATATTCGCCATCCACCAAATGGAACACGCGAGCTTGTGTCGTCGTACATCGCCAAACTTCGGGAACACCCAACGACACGTAGATCCCCATGCGGTCCAGCGTGCTGCGGCTGACTTCCACTTCGAGAACCAAATCCGGAGGTGGATCGGTTGCCAAGTCGATTTCATTCTTGGAGCGAACGGCCGCAGCGTTTTGAATCCAGAAGCATTCGTCCGGCTCCAGACCTTTCTTGGCCGGCTTTTGCTTAAACGTCATCGAACCGAAGCCGGCGATCTGCAACCCCAACTCTTCAACCAGGACGAGGATCAATAACGCGATCTTGCGACTATGCCGTTCATGTGTGGCTGACGTTGTCATGATTTCCAGCCTGCCATTGTCGTAAGTGATCCGCAACGGACGATCTTGAAACAAGCGACCGATCCGTTCGTATTGACTCCACGAAACGGCATCGAGCGAGATCGACTGCTTTCGGAAACTACGCGGTCGGGTCGCGAGAGTCATGGCAATTCATCTCCGCTAAAACTGCAGCACAAATTCCCAACCCAGCCGCACGGTTGCGGCCGGATCAAGCAACTTGAAAAGACTACTTCGCCAACTCGGCTTCAATCGCCTTGACGACTTCTGAGTCGTCCGGTTCGACGTCGGTGCGGAAGCGGGCGACGACTTTGCCTTCCTTGCTGACGAGGAACTTCTCGAAGTTCCAGTTCACTTTACCGGAGTCGTTGGGGAACACTTCCTTCGACGTCAGTTGCTTGTAAAGGTCCGCGGCCTTGTCGCCGTTGACGTCGATTTTCGAGAACATGTCGAATTTCACGCCGTAGTTCTTCTGGCAGAAGGCGGCGACGTCGTCATCGCTGCCGGGCTCTTGCTCGCCGAACTGATTGCAGGGGAAGCCGAGCACCGCTAAGCCCTTTTTGTGGTATGTCTCGTGCAACGCTTCCAGCGGCTTGTATTGCTTTGTCGCACCGCATTGGCTGGCGACGTTGACGATCAGCAGCACCTTGCCGTTGTACTTGGCGAGGTCCACTTTCTTACCGGTCAGCGACTTCATCTCGTGCTTCAGCAGCGGCGGAGTTTTCTCAGCAGGCTTCTTGTCTTCAGCCGTCGCGAACACACCGGCGAGCAATACGGCACCAGCGAGGACAGGCAGGGAAAGTTTCATGGCGGGTCTCCAGAGTTGGGGATGAAACGGTGGGATGCGGCCTATCAGCCACGCGAACAGCATAGCCCCGATCCAGGGTCGTTCGGAAGCGGCTGGACGCTTCCGATTTCTTTCACGGCGTAGCCGAATCCGTGAGAGTTCGGACCGAAGTCTCACGACCTCGGCTACTGAGATTCTTGCGATGACTCGTCGGTCATGGTGCCCACTTTCATGAACTCGTGCAGCAGCACGGTCGCGTAGCAACCGGACGGCAGAGCGAACTCGAACAACAACCCGTCTGGCGTCGGACTGATTTTCAGATCATCCGGGCGGACGAGCAGCGGGCGGCGCGTGCCGTCGGTGAGATGTCCGTATCGGCGGAAGGCATCGGGCGAGAGCTGCGCGGCGTCGAGCACTCGTTGCTCGCGTGTCGCCGGCTCATCGGTCGTCGGTTTCATCTTCGGGCCGAACATCGGGCCGGTCATGACGGTCTCGTGCGCGTCGAAGCGTGACTGCTCGGCGGGAACATCCAGCACCAAGAACAGGCCACCCGAAGCGCAGACCTGCATCACGTCGCCGAGTAATACACGGTCGAGCAATCCGTCTCGCAGACGCTCGGCCAGCACTTGGTTGAACAGCCACGACTGCGCTGCCGACAACGCCAGCCGATGTAGGAACCGGCGGCCAGAGCGATGTCGATCACGCGACTTCCGAGACGGTTCACTGGATGCTCCCGTTTCGCTCAACAGACTCAAGCCTTGCTTCAGCGTACTGCCGTTGTTGCCGAATCGCTGCGAGCCGAAGTAATTCGGCAGACCGCTGAAACGGACCCGCTCGGCAATCGCGGTCGCCTTCGCCAGTGCGTCAGATTCAACGTTTCGCACGAGGACTCGAAAGCGATTGCCATGCAGGTGCCCGGTCCGAAGCTTGTTCTTATGCGGCGTCGAACTCAGCACGCGGATGTTGTCGGTGTTGAGGGACGGCAACAGCGACTCGATCCGGCGCGGCACTGACACGAACTGCCGCGTCACCGCCTGTTTGTCTTTGAGTCCAGCGATGCCGAGATCGCCCGGCGAGACGTCGAGCGTCCGCGATAAATGCCGAGCCAATTCATCGGCCGACACGCCCCGTTTCTCGATCCATAAGAAGAGATGTTCGCCGTCACCGCTGGGCGGGTAGGCCGGGATCTCCTCGACTTCAAAGTCTTCCGGCTGAGACTTCAACGTCCCTGCGATGCCGGGGAGATCGGCCGTTAAGAGGGGCCAATTCAGAGCAAAAGATTCGTTTTGTGGTTCGTCATTCATGGTGTGACGACACAATAACTCGACGCGCCGACGAGCGATACAAACTCAGCCGCAGTTCGTCGCCTGACTCTCCGAGTCGGGTTCCTCCTTCTGACGTTGTTAAGGCCGAAAACGTCGTCGGGCACGAGCAACGTAGACCGGTCACTCCGTGACCGGAATCTTCGAGTCACGGAGTGACTCGTCTACATTACTCAGTGATTTCCCAGAGTTGCAGCACACGGTGATAACCGCAGGTCAGCAGGAACTTGCCGTCGGACGAGAGCGCGACGGTTTGAGCGGCGATGGTGTCCACCGGCCACTGGTCGATGATCTGGTTTTTGTCGGCATCCCAGACGACGACCTGCTTGTTGCTCGAATCCGCCACGGCGACGCGCTGGCCGTTCGCCGAGATCGCGAAGCTGTTGTTCGGCGACGGACGCACCGCGAGGTTCGTGGATTTGGTCGGGTTGTTCAACGCGATCACATCCAAGCTGGCGTGGCTCTTCACAAACAGGCCGTGGCCCCCTTCCGCCGTGAAGCGAGCATGGGAGTAGCTGCCTGCTCCGGGAGCCAACGGCTCGGTCTTTTTCAGATTGCCGGTGTTCGGATCGTAGTGGAACAACTGCTGACCGTCGGTCGCGATCAATGTCTGGCCGTCGGGAGTCAGCGTCACCGCTTTGATGTTGCCGCTGGTCGGCTGCCACTCTTTCAACAGTTTGCCGGAGGCCAAGTCCCAACCTTGGAAGCGAACGATGCCGAAACCGAAATAGGCTCGCTGGTTGTCCGCGGAGAACGTCACGCAACTCGCTGCGAAGCGGTCGAACTTCGGTTGCAGGACCACTTGCCGCGTGTCGAGATTCCAGACACAGGTTTCCGTGTGCGTTCCGCCGGCAACCAGCTTGCCGTCGGGCGAGACGCTGAGGAATTGGATGTTCGACTTCAGTCCTTCGAGCTTTCCGAGCGGTTCATCTTGAGTCGGATCAAAGACCAGAATCGGTCCCTCGTGAGTCGAGACGAGCGCACGTTTTCCGTCCGGTGTGAGTTGAATGGCCTGGATGAGAATGGTTCCGACTCCGGGGAACCGGCGGACCAGCTTGGCTTTCTTCGGTCCCGCGAGCTTGTCGAGTTCCTCGGCCGCTTTCTGCGCCTGCTGCCGGATCGAAGCGGCCATGCGTTCGGCCGCTTGCTGGCGATCGGCCGCGATGATTTGTGGATCGGTGTAGAGAAAATTCATTTGGAACGGGACGCGGATCGTCGCGTTCTCGATGTTGCGCGATAGCTCGAATTTCAGTTCCGCTGAGAACGGCATCGCGTCCTTCACATGGAAGCGCCAATCCCCTTCGCCTTTGAGATGCAGGTACGGGCTGTTGACGTTGTCGAGCGTTTTGAGTTCGTAGCTCTTCTTCAACAACTGCACGTCGGCGACTTGTTGGCCGAGCGTGAAGGTGGTGCTTTCTTGCGCCGGAAAGACGGTCTCTTTCGGCTTGTTGCCGAACGCTCCGGGCGGACCGAACGGCGGACGCATCAGGCCGCGTGCCCGCATCCGCGCGAAGGGGTCGTTCGGATCTTGTTCGATTCGTGTCACGGAGGTTTGCTCAGTACGGCCCCAAGTCGCCTGACCGGTGGGATTCAAGGGAGCGATCGCGACCAAGCCGACCAGTCCCATGCAGAACGGGAGTTGCTCTTCACCGGTCACCTGCACGACCTCCCCGAACTCGTCGATGGTCAACGTTCCGGAACCTCGGCTGCTAGTCGGGAACGAAAAGTTGAGAATCCGCTTTCCCGGAGCCGGTCGCTGTGATGTCGAGAACGAAGCGTCGTAAGCCAGCGTGACGCGATTGCCGCTCGCGCCCCCGACGACGCTGACCAGCGCGACCGACGGGCTGACCTTCGCCGCCAGCGCCGGACCTTCGAGCTTCTGCTGCGAGGTGCCGGCCACGAACTTCGCTCCCGCTTGCAGGAGCAACGTCTTCACATCGTTGATCGGCCGAGCCAGCCCGACGTTCGTGACCGTCGGCCCGGTGAGCTTCGCGCTGGCGACGCCGATCACTTCGCCCATCTCATTGACGATCGGTCCGCCGCTGTTGCCCGGATTGATTGCCGCATCGACTTGAAACACGCGGTTGTTCGCCTCTTGATTTAGTCCCGACACCGAGCCGCTCGTCACTTTCAAGTTGTTGCCCAGCACATCCGAGAGTGGATAGCCCAACGCTCGGACGTGCTGCCCCAACTGCACGCTGTTGGAATCGGTCAGCGGCACGGGAGTCAGGTTCTGTGCGTTGATGCGAATCACGGCAACATCGTGAATCCGATCGGATGAGACCACGACCGCCGGGTACTTCAGTCCGCCGAGATGCACTTCAATCGTCTTCGCGCCATCCACGACGTGCGCGCAGGTGACGAGAAAGCCGTCGGTCGTGACGACGAACGCGGTACCGGTCCCCTGTTGTTTGAACTCGATGCTCGGCCCCGCCGGCTGCGGCGAGACGCGATAGGAACACACGCCTTCGGTTCGCTCAACGACGTCGCCGAGATTTGCCTCGATGTGGAACTTGTAGGAGTACTCGCGATTCGGCTGCCACTTGTAGCGCAGCGCGTTGTTCGGATTCGCCGCGACCACCGGTGCTGGCTGAACTGGCACGCCGGGAGCAGGAAGTTGAGGCACGGGGTTCGGAACAGGATTGACCGGAACAGGTGCCGGATTCGGAATCGTCGGAGCAGGATTGACCGGCACACTCGGCGGCGGGCTGACCGGCAGGGGATTCGGAATGCTTTGTCCAGGAGCATTATTCGCAGGCGGAGCTTGCGGCACGACGTCAGGGATCGCGGGATTGATCGGCGGAGCCACATTGATCGGCGCTGGGTTCTGCTGAGCGACTTGGTTGTCCGCTTTCTTCCCGCCGAACGCCCACAGCGCCACTCCGAGTGCGACGACCGACACGACGACGCCCAGTCCCATCAAGATTCCGAGCACGGAGTTGGACGACGAAGATCGCGTCGCCGGACGCTTTCCACCGCGAGACGATTTCGACGAACGTCGCGGTGCATCTTCTTCTTCTAAGAACCGATCGTCATCCACGTCCTCTTCGAGCAACTCGTCCTCAACGACGTCGTCCGCTTCGAGTTCGACAAGATCCTCTTCGTCATCCCGTGGCTTCGGCCTGGGCAGCTTCAACGTTTGCTCGCACGCCGGACACTTGAACGAACCTTTCGCGACGATCGCATCGGGCACCTTGAGCTTCTTCTCGCACGACGGGCAAACGATGAGCTTCATCTCGTGGCTCCGGCAGATTGGCTGGGGACGTGATTTGCGAACACGACGGGGTGATTGAAGTCAGCCTCGAAGGTCACGACCTCAGCGTAGCCGGAGCAGAAACCCCTCGCCACACCGGCCACTCCGGACTGGCGACGTTTCCAATCGTCGCACATCTCGCACACGACTCGATGCAGACATCGTCGTCTTCGATTCCGCCGCGGTCGTTCCTATATTTCGCCCTTCATTTTCCGCCAGCCATCATCTGGGCTCTGATGAATTTCGCACGGATGGCAGGGCCGGGGCACGGATCAGACTTGCAAAGATCGTGCGATTACTTCGCGTCCCCCTCGGTCTTGTCCGGGGCCGGCGCGGGAGCGACCGGGGGCGCTTTGGGCTTCACGATGACTGCGTCCGAGCTGACGTCGTCCATCGGCGGTTCGGGCTTGGCGGCCTCGAACAGTTCCCAGCCGTTGTTGGTCATCTTGAATTTGTAGGTCGTCGCTTTGAGGCTGTACTTGCCAGTCCCTTTGCCCTCGCCACGGTTGAAGTCGACGACCCAGTCGCGGTCGTGATTGAACTTCTGCGACTGCCCCGGCTTGATCGTGAAAGACTGGCCGTTGAGCAGATACTCGACCGGCTTGTCATTCGTGGCCGGAGCGGTGATGACGATCGGGCCGTTATCAAAAGTCGGAGCCGGAATCGACGGTGCCGAATTGACGATCACCGTGCTGGGATACGAATAAGTGGGCTGCGTGTAAGCCGGAGTCGAGTAGTAATATCGCGGCGTCGAATAGTAGCTGGAGCCGAAGCCATAACTCGGATAACCACCGTAGCCGTACCCGCCGTACCCGCCGCCCACGGCCAGCGCGTATCAAAGTTGTTGACCTGTGAGGACTTCCGCGAGGAAGTCGTCGTTCCAGCCGGCGATTTGCATCTTGCCTCGCAGACTTTCTTTGAGCGGATGATGCTTGAGTCGCGTGATGGCAAAGCGTCGTAGCCAA
>CAMDDX010000027.1 GCA_945893075.1 Planctomyces sp. SH-PL62
AACGCTCCGGTGCCCGCTGGAATCTCCGCAACGCCGAATCCGTCTCCGCCCTGACCAACCTCCGCGATAGCAATCAATGGCAACTCTATTGGTCAACTTGCGACACCACTAAAACTTAACACCGCCAAAATCTCTGGGCACACCCGACGTAGGCGAGTCGCTCCTGCGACTCGCATTCCGATCGTCCCTCAACCCCACACTCCACCATGCCTGACACCAAACTCACCGGCTTGCAGTTCTTCGATTCGAAACAGGATCACATCATCGCCTACAAACGCCTGCCGCATTAGGCACAGGCGGGAACCGTCTGCTTCATTACTTGGCGAATCGCCGACTCGCTGCCGAGGGAAGCCATCGCGCGGCTCAACCGGCAACGACAAGAACTCCTCAAACAACATCAGCTTGATCCGAACGGCGATTGGAAGCAGTCGCTCGCCAAGTTGCCTCCCGCGGTTCGTGGGCAACTGCATTGGTCGCTCTTCACCGCGTGGGATGAACAGCTCGATCGCGCGGCCGGAGCTTGTGTGCTGCGCGAACCGGAGTTGTCGCAGATCGTGATGAACAGCTTGCTGCACTTTGACAACGATCGGTACGCGCCGACCGATGCGGTCGTGATGCCGAATCATGTGCATGTGCTCGTCGCGTTTCGGGATGAGGATTCGCTGATCACGCAATGCAAATCGTGGAAACATTTCACAGCGACGCAGATCAACAAGTGACTGCATGCAAAGAATGCGAACGAAGGGAATCTCAGTCGTGGAACGACTGAGCTACGTAGGCGAGTCGCTCCTGCGACTCGCATTCAACCGCCACCGAGCGGCGAGTTCTGGCAAGTCGAACAGTTCGACCATCTCGTGCGCAGTCCGGAAGAGTTTGACAAATACCGCCGATACCTCGCGGAGAATCCGGGAAAGGCTCGGCTGCCTGCGGGGGACTTCCGGTACTTCACGAAGGAATTGTGATCGCGGAGAATCTCAGTCGCAGGAGCGACTGAGCTACGTAGCTCGGTCGCTCCTGCGACCGAGATTCCAGCCGTGATCGATCCGATTGAAACTAAAAACAAATCCTCACGAACTCTTAGTTCCCCGAGTGGTTCAAACAAACAAGGGCTAGCGTTCGTCATCACCGCTCGCAGAATTACTTCCAAGCCAGCGGCTGCTTCCAGGACTGCTTGAGTTCGTCCAGCACGGAGTCGATCACCAGCGTTCCCGCCGTCCCACGAATTTGCAGGCGGCTGGCGGATGTGACCTCACCCAGCTTGGTACACGGCACGCTCGCGGCGCGGCACAGAGCTTCGACCGAGGCTTGCGCGGCAGCGGGGACTTCCAGCACGAAACGGGAGTTGCTTTCCGAGAAGAGCAGCACCGCAATGTTGCTGAGGCCACTGGACTTCACGAGCGGTTGCAGATCGAGCGACGCGCCCAGGCCGCCCGAGAATGCCATCTCAGCGACAGCGGCCGCGAGGCCCCCTTCGCTGAGGTCGTGGCAGGAGCGCACGAAACCTTGTCGGATCGCGTCGTACACGGCGGAGAAGATGCGCGGGGCGAGTTCCAAGTCAACGCGCGGAACGGTGCCGCCTGTGAGGCCATTGACCTGCGCGAAGTGGCTGCCTCCGAGTTCGTTGGCGGTGGGGCCAATCAGCAGCAAGACGTTGCTGGCTTCTTTGAGGTCCATCGTGACGGCGTGTTCGACATCGTCGAGTTGGCCGAGCGCGGAGATCAGCAGCGAACTGGGAATCGCGACGGTTTGCTTTTGGCCGTTCGCGTCGACGAACGAGAACTCGTTGTTGAGGCTGTCCTTGCCGCTGATGAACGGCGTGCCGAATGCGATCGCCGTGTCTTTGCAGGCGAGAGCCGCTCGGACGAGCGTGCCAAGCGTCTCTGGTCGATCCGTGTTGCCCCAGCAGAAATTGTCGAGGATCGCGATACGCCGTGGATCGGCTCCGACAGCGATGCAATTGCGGACGGCTTCGTCAATCGCCGAGGCGGCCATCCAGTACGGATCGAGATCGCCGAATCGCGGATTCATGCCGCAAGCAATTGCGAGTCCTCGCTTCGATTGCAGATTCGGCCGCACGACCGCCGCGTCCGACGGGCCATCGTTGCAGACGCCAACCAGTGGCTTCACGACGCTGCCGGCTTGGACTTCGTGGTCGTATTGGCGGATGACCCACTCTTTGCTGCACACGTTGAGTGAGCCGAGGATCGACTTGAGGTCGTCGTCGAAAGTAGCCGCGTCACTCCGTGACGCGAGGTTCGAGTCACGGAGTGACTCGTCTACTTTGGGCGTGAATACCGCTTCGCGAACGATTGGCGGGCGGCCGTCGTGGAGGAAGCTCATCGCGAGGTCGGCGACTTGTTGGCCGTGATACTTCAGCACCAGCCGGCCGGTCGGTTTGAACTCGCCGAGGATTGCAGCTTCGACACCTTCGGAACGGCAGAGCGATTCAAACTCGGACCACGACGATGGCGGTACGGCGAGGACCATGCGCTCTTGTGCTTCGGAAATCCAAATCTCGGTGTAGCTCAGGCCGCTGTATTTGAGCGGTGCTTTTTCGAGCCACACTTCCGCGCCGATGTCTTCGCCCATCTCACCGACGGCGGACGAAAAGCCGCCGGCTCCGCAGTCGGTGATCGAGCTGTAAAGGCCACGATCGCGAGCTTGCAGGATGACGTCGGCCACCATCTTCTCGGTGATTGCGTTGCCGATTTGGACCGCTCCGCCGGAGATCGTTTCGCTTTCGTGAGTCAGTTCGGCGGACGAGAACGTCGCGCCGTGAATGCCGTCACGCCCCGTACGTCCGCCGACGGAGACGATGTAGTCGCCGGGCTGCGCGTGCTTCTCGCACTTATCGACCGGGATCATCGCCACGTTGCCACAGTAGACCAACGGGTTGCCAAGGTATCGCTCGTCGAAATAAATCGCGCCGTTGACGGTCGGAATGCCCATACGGTTGCCGTAGTCGCGGACTCCGCTGACCACGCCGCGCATGACCAGCTTTGGATGCAGCGTGCCGGGCGGCAGCGAATCGTGCGGCGTGTCGGGCGGAGCGAAACAAAAGACATCAGTGTTGCAGATCGGCTTGGCTCCCAAGCCCGTGCCGAGCGGATCGCGAATCACGCCACCGAGGCCGGTGTTGGCTCCACCGTAAGGTTCGAGGGCCGACGGGTGATTGTGTGTCTCGACCTTCATGCAGACGTTGTCGGTCTCGTCGAACTTCACGATGCCGGCGTTGTCTTTGAAGACGCTGACGCACCAGTCGGCATCGCCGAGTCGCCGGCGAATCTCGACCGTCGCGGCGAAGATCGTTTCCTTGAGCATATTCTGGAAGTAGATGTCGTGCCGCCCGTCGCGGTAATGAATGCGACCGGCGAGCGTTTTGTGCGAACAATGCTCCGACCACGTCTGCGCGACGGTTTCGAGTTCCACGTCAGTCGGGTCGCGGCCGAGGTCAACGAAGTGCTGCCGGATTGTCTGCATCTCGACGAGATTGAGATAAAGCTGTCCTTCGCGACTGAGCCGGACTAAGCGATCGTCGTCCATGCCGCGAATCGCGATGTGCGTCAGTTTGAATTGGTACTCGCTGCCGATACCGATGGTCTCCATCGCCAGCGGGCCGACGATGACCTGTTCGATCGCGTCGTTGGACAGGACACGCTTGATGAGACGCTGAACTTCGACGTCGGACGCTCCGTCATTGAGCCAGTATTTGCGGACCGTCGCGACGGTCGTTACGGGGACGTTCAAGTCGGCCAGGGCGGCTTTTGTGCTGAGGGCAACGTTGTCAGTGACGCCCGGCTTGAGCATGACGTTGAGTTGGGATAATCCGCCTGCGGCGGATCGGCTGTCGGCGTTCGGCTGTCGGCCGAGCGGATGGACCGAGCACGTTTCAACGATCGAATCGACGAGCAGTCCGAGCGCTCGTTGTTCAATCGTGGCGATATCGGCGTCCCCTTCGATCAAGAAGGATCGCGCGGCACGGACGGAATTGATCGAGCCGAGCCGCAACGCTCGCGCTTCGCTCAGTACGCGAGCACCCTCGCGGTCGACTTGCCCTGCGGCCGGGTGAATCTCCACTTCCCACAACATGCCGAACTCCCTCGCGTGATGACTCTGCGTGACGACGCGGGCGGATTGTAGGGAGCAGGCTCGCGACTCGGCAGCGAGCGCTGTTTGCGGAGAGGTCGCTTTTCATCGAAGAGGTCACGGCTATAATCCGCGCCCCTTTGGCGAGGTAGCTCAGCCGGTTAGAGCACAGGCTTCATAAGCCTGGGGTCGTGGGTTCGAGTCCCACTCTCGCTACTTAGTAGCCTGACTCTCCGAGTCGGGAGAGTTGCACGGTGTTAATCGACACAAAGCAACCCGACTCGGAGAGTCAGGCTACTCGTTTTCGACGCCGAGCTTTTTGATCATGGTCAGGCGGTTGCCCCGGTCGTTGTAGGCGACCGCGTTCATGAACGAGCGGATGAGCATGATGCCTCGGCCGCCGGGATTTTCGAGGTTTTCATCATCGGTCGGGTCGGGCACGTCTTCAGGCTTAAAGCCTTCCCCTTGGTCTTCGATCACGACCGTGATTTCCTCAGCGGTCAGTTCGCAGGCGATGAAGACCTGCTTGTCAGGCTCCATGCGGTTGCCATGCTTGATGGCGTTGACCATCGCCTCTTCCAGAGCCAGCCGGACACCGAAGCACTCGCGCATCGGCCAGGCATTTTGTTCCATCAAACCGATAATGCGTTCCTGAACTTCGCGCGCTTCCGCCGTATCGTTAGGAATCCAGAGATCGAATTGAGCGATTGGGGCCATGACATCCCAGATTCAGGCGACCGTGAATACGGAGTGCCCACACTTGCTCGCCGAGACCTCCACCCGATGTTGTCAGAAACATCACCGGTGGCCGGCGCGAGATCGGCCCCAGAACGGGGGGCGGTCTCACTTACAGCCCTTGCAACGCCGCTTCCAGGTTGTCTTTCATGTCGAACAGTTTGTTCAACTTGGTGATCGCGAAGACTTCATAGATGTCCGCGCGGATGTTGCACAACCGCAGCTTGCCCTTCGCCGCCTTCACTTTCTTGTCCATCGTGATGAGCTTGCCGAGTGCCGCACTGGAGAGGTACTCGACGTTCGAGAAATCCAGCACGATCTTCTGTCGGCCATCCTCTTCGATCAGCGCGAACAGTTGGTTCCCGATGATTTGAATGTTGCCTTCGTCGAGGATCTTCTTGTCCGTGAACTTCGCGACCGTCACGTCACCAACTTCTTCGAGGTCCAGCCGTCGGGTTCCGGTACTCATGGTTTGCTTCCAATGTGCCTGTCGAGAGGGGTAATTAGGTTTGGCCCGCCAAGTGGGCTGGATGATGATGTGCTTTGCCTAGAACAGTGTCAAGCAGGTCTCCCGCACGCCGCTGGTGCCGGCACACGATCTTTCGGCCCGCCGCGCGGCTTTGACCGGCAAGCGTTGCGAACCGTCACGGGGCGTGGGTTTTCGACAACCATCGTCTTGTGGCGTATCGGCATCAGCCACCCTTGAGCTTGTGGCCTCCGGGAATCATTGCCGGGGCCGTTCTTGGCGAATTTCGTCGCGGTCCTCGATGATGAGGCTCGTGACTGGTCGTGGCCCGGTGTTTGCTGCCTTCTCGCAACGTGGCTGTTCCCGACTCAGGCCCAGCAGGTTGGACTCGTGAAGACTCTCGCCAAACTCATCGCCGTATTCTGTCTCGTCTCGGCCAGTGCCGACCGCGAGGCGGTCAGGCTGTCGGCGGCGGACGTGGAAGTCCGGCTGACCGACGGCCGGACACTTCGCGGCTCAGTGATTGAGGGCCAGACCAGTCGGGATCAGTTGGCTTTGGAACTGAAATCATCCGGCATCACGATCCGCCGGACCTTGGCTTGGAAACAAATCGCCGATTGTAAAATCGTTCCTCCGTTGCCGAAGCGAGCCGCGGCGCGGCCAGAACCACTCCCCGCCAATGAGCAGGTTGTGAACACGGCGTATGACTCCGCGCTGCCATTATCGGAGCTGATCGTTTCCGCACAGTCGGTCAGCACGTTCGGCAGGATGGATTGGGATTCGCTACGGCTCTCGTTGCAAGGCTTCGATCAACTGGGAACGCCGGTGCCACTCTTCGGCACTCTGCAAGTGACGTTGTGGGGGCTCCGAGAAGAAGTGGGGCGGCCACAACGAGTCAACACACCCACTGGCTCGATGGATGTGACGGGGCAGCGACGGCTGGAGCTCGACAAGATTCAAACTTGGACGCGCAGCTTGGACTCGACGATCCAGCGACTGCCCGGGATCGGAGTGCCAACTGGAGCGCGACCAGGTGTCGGCGGAATCGTTTACGAAGATGTGACGGCACGTCCGTGGAGCACAAGCGGTTTTGGAAGTCAGTCCGTCAGCGGCTTTGAAGGACGTCAGGATCGTGGCCGGCCTGTTTATGAACGCAATCCGTCAGACGCTGTGCAGATGCTGCTTTCGTTGCCTCGACCGTTGCCCGATTCTGATTCGCAACGCGGGCCACTCGGCGAAGTGACTGTCGAACTGTTGATGCCAGGAGTGGGTGTGTTTGCCGCGACATCTCCAGGCGTGGTTCTGGTCCATCAAAGCCCGCTGCGGCAAGAGCTGCTCAACCAAGGTGGTTCACGGTTCTTCCCGAATGAACTCACAACGGACAGTCGAGGATTCGGGAGAGAGACCAGACAACCATTGCAACTGCGGCAAATGACTCCGCCGTTCCCATATCCGATCGTCACGATTGCTCCTGTCCCTGTGGTTGGACCGACTCCTCCTGCGGCCGGTGCCCCGCGCCGAATCCGGTCCCGGTGAAAGTGATTCCGTAGCCGAATTACGGCCAAAGTGCGGCATCCTCGCCCTCGAGCCGTAGCGTCAAACATTTCGCACTGCCACCGGCTTTGATGAACTCGCCGAGTTCCGTGGCGTGAGTCGTGAAACCTCGTTCGCTCAAGTTGCGTTCCAACTCCGGGCAGCCGGTGTTGAGCGCGACCTGCCGGCCGACGACCACCGCGTTGCAGGCGAATCGAGCCGCCTCGTCAGGGCGGACTTCGATCAGCGTCGGGACGTGTTGCCGCAACGCGGCTTGTCCGTACTCGTCGAACGCGGGCGGGAAGTAAATCGCCTCGGTCGGACTGAGCGGGCAGAAGCACGTATCGAGGTGATAAAAGTAATCGCTGACGAGTTGCAGCGGGATGACTCGGCAGCCGAGTTCTTTGGCCAGCCATTGCTCGCCACCGACGTCGCTCCGAATCAGGTATCCCGCGAAGAGCGTGTCGCCGCAGAACAGCGCATCCCCCGCGCCCTCGAAATCCCAGCCGAGGGGAAGCTCGCGAGTTTCAAACCCCGCGGCTTGAAACCACGCGGCATCAATCGCCGTCTCTGGCTGCCGAGCCGCATGTCGAAAGCGAGCGAGATACGCTCGGTCGCGCCAGATGAGCGCGGCGTTCGCGGTGAAGACCAAATCGGGCAGTCGCGGCACGGCGTCCATGAGACGAATGTCGGCTCCGATCGAGATTAGGACATCGCGAAGCTGTCGCCACTGTGACTCGGCCAGCAAGCGGTCACTCTGCCGGCTGCGGCTCATCCACGGATTGATCTCGTACTCGATGCCGTAATGGTCCGGCGGGCACATCAAAATCGTCGGTCGGTCGAAGTGCGGCATGAGCAAGCCTCCGTGCAATGACGTTGACGCGGTCGCACTATCTGCCGACGTGCGCAAGCTGTCGAGATCATTGTCGCTCGCTCGCGTGGTTGCTCGGCTCATCTCGCGGGGCTAACGTGTCGCGCGAACCCATTCATTGAAACCGGAGACTGCCCTCATGTCTGACGTCACCATCAAGACTCGCGAGAACGGCCCACTGCTCGTCAGCGGCCCGATGACGCTTTGCGACCATCTCGGCAACAAGTACGACCTGACCGGCAAAGAGAACGTCGCGCTCTGCCGTTGCGGAGCCAGCCAGAAGCGTCCCTTCTGCGACGGCTCGCACAAGACGGCCGGCTTTCAAGCCGCTGAAACAGTTCAATAACCAACCGTACCGCGACCGTCAGGGAGCGGCCCCGTGAGCGTCGTGAAGGGTGTTCGTGGCGGGCCGCTCCCTGACGGTCGCGGTACGGCTTTCTTGGGAGATCGCCTCATGCGTCGATTGCTCGCGTCCGTTTGCCTGTTGATTGGCAGCACCAGTTTCACATTCGCTCAGGCTCCCTCGGAGTCTGACACGACAGCGATTCGTTCCGGACTCGCCGAACTGCAAAAGGCCGTCGGCGAATTGAAGCCGAAGAAACTGGACGAGCGGCTTGTCGCGGATGTCGAGGTCTACGCGAAGGGTGTCGAATGGGCGCTGCGGCACAACGAGTTTTACTTGCCACCGCTTCCGAAGGACGGGTCGAAGCCGAAGACCGAACCGAAGTCAAAGTACCCGCAGTACGCTTTGAATGCGATCAAGACTGGGCTGAAGCGAGCGGAGGAACTTGCGGCCGGCAAGCCGAGTTGGACAACTCAGACCGGCAAGAGCATCCGTGGTTACGTCTCACGAGTCGATGGTTCGGTGCAGCCGTATGCGGTCACGTTGCCGGAGGGTGTCAGCGCGAAAGGCGCGAAGCGTTGGCCGTTGTATGTCGTGCTGCACGGCCGCGGCGGCGACCGCAATGAGATTCGGTTTTTGGAAGATCATGCCGACAAACCGTGGCCGAAAGAGGGGCCGCTGAGCGTTGCTGACTTCGTGCAGTTGGATGTCTTTGGCCGCATCGACAACTCGTACCGCTGGGCCGGTGAGACCGATGTGTTTGAAGCGATCACGGACGTCAAACGCCGTTACCGCATCGACGACCGTCGCATTGTGCTGTGGGGATTCTCGATGGGCGGCGGCGGCAGTTGGCATTTGGGCGTGCATCATCCCGACCAGTGGTGCTCGGTCGGGCCGGGTGCGGGCTTCGTCGATTACTACAACTACCAGAATCGCAAAGAGCCGTTGCCGCCGCATCAGCACACCGGACTGCACATCTACGACGCGCTGGATTACACGCTCAACGCCTTCAACGTGCCGATCTGCACCTATGGTGGAGAACTCGACAAGCAGCTTGCGGCCAGCACGCTGATGGTCGCGTCTGCGAAAGAACAGGACGTCGAGATCAAGCTGCTGATCGGGCCAAACACCGAGCACAAGTTTCATCCCGACTCGTTCAAGGAGTTCATGGCCTTCCACCGCGCGAACGTCGAGCGCGGCCGGCCATCGTCAGCGCAACGCAAAGAGATTCGTTTCGTCACCTACACGCTCAAGTACAACCGCTGCGACTGGCTGACGGTGGAAGAACTCATCAAACCTCTGACCGCCGCGACGGTTTACGCGACGGTGGCGAAGGATGGCGTGCTGCACATTCAGACGGAGAATGTCGCCGCGCTGCAGATCGCTCGCGACATGGCCGACCGAATCATCATTGATGGCAGCGCGCATCCGCTGGCGAATGCCGGCGGCAATTTGCTTCCCGGCGTGGACTATGTTCGCAACGGCCGGAAGTGGGAGGTGCTCGATTACAACCAATCGCGAGCGTTCGCCGCCAATCCGGATCTCCACAAGCGCCACAACCTGCAAGGCCCGATCGACGACGCCTTCATGGAGCCGTTCGTCTGCGTGTTGCCGACCGGCACCGCGTGGCACGACAGCCACGCCGCTTGGGCCAAGTGGACCCATGGCCGATTCGCTCGCGAGTTCGACAAGTGGTTCCGCGGCCGCGCCCCGACGATCAAAGACAGTGAACTGACCGACGAGCAGATCGAGGGCAACAACTTGATCCTCTTTGGAGACCCGTCCTCGAACGCGGTCATGGCGAAGGTGATCGAGAACTTGCCGATCACTTGGACGAAGGATGCGCTCGAAGTCGCCGGCAAGAGCTACGATCCGAAGACGCACGCAGTCTCGTTGATCTTCCCGAATCCGCTGAACCCGACTCGATACGTTGTGATCAACTCCGGCCACACGCTGCACGACGCCGAATTCATCGGCACGAACGCGCTGCTCTTCCCGCGCCTGGGAGACATCGCCGTTCAGCAATTCGAGCCCGCGAAAGCCGGCGGCTTCACCGAAACGACTCAGTGGGCCACATCGTTCGATTCGCACTGGAAGCTGCCGCAAAGTAGCCGAGTCACTCCGTGACTCGAATTCGAGTCACGGAGTGACTCGGCTACTTTGAAGCTCAAGCGGCCTCAATCTGGTCGGCTTCGAGACAGGCCATCGTGTAGAGCAGGCGTTGCTCTTCGCAGCGTTGGAGATATTCGGGCGGCATGGCGGCGATGACGGCGTCGTCGAACTCGACGATAAATTTCTGCTTCGGCTTCTTGCCGCTGAGTTCCATGATCGTCGCGGTCCAGCCGGCGAAAGAGACCTCGGTGAAGTCGGGCGAGGTGACCCCCTCCTTAACACGCACGCGCGAGCCGATTGTCAGTTTTCCGGTCGAAGAGTTGCTCATGCGGACTCGTGCGCTCCTGGCTCGCAAAGTTCGTCGTGTCATCCCGGTCGCAGCCGAGCGGGACGAGACTATAGTTGCCGACTCGTGGAGCGCAAAGCGATTGGCGGAGTGGCGTGCGGATGGAAACATCCTTGACGCTTGGGGGCGTCGCCGGGATGCTCCATCGTGATAACGCGATGAGACGGATCGTTGCCGGCTCGCGCGGTCGCAACCACTGTGATGGAGAACGCTCATGTCCGAAACTTCTACAGCTACTGGTCGTTGTTGGGTCGGCTTTGATCTCGGTGGCACCAAGATGCTGGCCGCCATCACGGATGAAAAATTTCACCCGATTGTGCGCAAACGGCGGAAAACGCACAGCGAAGAAGACAACTCGACCGGCATGGGCCGAGTCATCAGCACCATCGAGAAAGCTCTGGAGGAAGGGGGCATCTCCAAAGACCGGCTGGCCGGGATTGGCATCGGCTGTCCGGGAATGCTCGATCTGGATAAGGGGATCGTGGTCGAGGCGGCGAATCTCGGCTGGGAGAACGAGCCGGTGCAGGACAAACTTGAGAAAGCGTTCGGCTGCCCGGCCGTGATCCTCAACGACGTCGATGCCGGCGTGTATGGCGAGTATCGGCTCGGCGCGGCAAAGGGAGCACGCACAGTGCTCGGCGTTTTTCCGGGGACCGGTGTCGGCGGCGGTTTGGTTTATGAGGGAACGATCTTCCGCGGCAAGAATTTTTCATGCCTGGAAGTCGGCCACATGCAAGCGATCCCCGACGGCCCGCGCTGTGCGTGCGGGCGACTCGGTTGCCTGGAAGCGGTCAGCAGTCGCTTGGCGATCGCGGCCGCATCGGCTCAAGCGGTCTTTCGCGGTCATGCTCCCATCTTGGCCCAATTGGCCGGCAGTGACTTGGCGAACATCCGCAGCGGCGTCTTAGCAGAAGCGGTCAAGAAGGGTGACAAGGTCATCGAACAGATCATCCGAGACGCGGCCAATCACATCGGCACCGCAATTGGCGGGCTGGTGCATCTGCTCGCGCCGGATGTGGTCGTCTTGGGAGGCGGCTTGGTCGAAGCCATGCCAGAGTTGTACGTCGAACAAGTTTCGATCGCCGCGAAGAAGTGGGTCCGCCCGACGTACGCCAAGACCTACGAGATCGTCGCCACGAAGTTAGGCGACGATGCGTCCGCGCTCGGAGCAGCGGCCTGGGCCGAAGCGACTTTCGCGAACAAGTAGTCCGCAGCGTTCTGAATCAGTTCTTTCACGGACATCGCACACCGGTTTCAGGAATTGCCTGCTCGGCGAGTTCATAATTCCGGCTCACGTCGCGACGAATGCCAGACGGCGAGAATCTCGATACGGCCTTCTGCTGGATTCACTCGGTAGAAGATGCGGTAGCGTCCGGAGAACGTGTGTCGGATGTTGTTGTCGCGTGCCGGTTCGTAAGTGGGCGAACTGAAGGGCTGTGTCGCCAACAATCGTGTCCGGCCTACGATTTCTCGAATCACTTTCCGAGCCGCGGTCGGATTGTCAGCCGCGATGAAGTCACGAACTTCCAACAGGTCGTGCCTTGCCCGTTCGGACCATCTCACTTGGAAAACCATGTCTCGACTTCCTGCTCGATTTCCTCTTGAGAATAGACGCGGCCTGCGGCGATGTCTTCATCGGCGCGGCGAATCGCGGCCAGGATTTCGAGTTGTTCAAGCACGTCATCGAAGGAAACTTCGTCCGGCATCTCGTGGACGGCGTTGAGAACTGCTTCTTTCACGGACATGGCAAACCTCGATTCATCGAACTGAAGTGATACCGCGAGCGTCATTGATCCGACCAATCACTGACGCTCGCGGAATTGATTGCGTGACAGCTTACTTCACCCCAAGCTCATCGTCACCGTTTTTGATTCGGTGTAGTTGGCCAGTGCGGCGGCTCCGAGTTCGCGGCCCATGCCGCTCATTTTGAAACCGCCGAAGGGGGCGGCGGCGTCGAAGACGTCGTAGCAGTTCACCCACACTGTGCCGGCGCGGACGCTGGCGGCGAAGTGGTGAGCTTTTTGAACGTCCTTCGTCCACACGGCGGCGGCGAGGCCGTACTGCGTGTTGTTCGCACGCTGGATGATCTCGTCCATGCCTTTGAACGGAAGGATGCTCATCACCGGGCCGAAGATTTCGTCTTTCGCGATGGCCATCTCGTCGGTCACGCCGGTGAAGATGGTCGGTTCGATGAAGTAGCCCTTGTTGCCGAATCGGTTGCCGCCGGTCAGGCACTTCGCCCCTTCCGACTTACCCTTGTCGATGTACGACATGATTTTGTTGAACTGGTCTGAATCGACCTGCGGGCCTTGCGTCGTGTTCGGATCGAATGGGTCGCCGAGCCGTCGGGCCTTCGCGCTGGTGAGCATCTTGTCGACAAACTTGTCATGGACTGATTGCTCGACGAACAGCCGGCTGCCAGCGCAGCAGCACTGGCCTTGATTGAAGAACAAACCGAACTCGGCCCCGGCGACCGCGGCGTCGAGGTCGGCGTCGGCGAAGACGACGTTCGGGCTTTTGCCACCCAACTCAAACGTCAGTCGCTTCAGCGTGGTGGAGGCATCGACCATGATCCTCTGAGCGGTCTCGAAGTGGCCGGTGAAGGCGATCTTGTCGATCCCCGGATGCTTCACCATCGCGGCTCCGGTCGCTCCAAAACCGGGGATGACGTTGATGACGCCATCCGGGATGCCTGCCTCTTGAGCGAGTTCAGCCAATCGCAAGCAGGTGAGCGGTGTTTGCTCGGCCGGCTTCATGATGATCGTGCAGCCGGCGGCCAGTGCTGGGCCCCACTTCCACGCCGCCATCAGCAGTGGAAAATTCCAGGGAATGATTTGCCCGACGACACCCACCGGTTCGCGGCGCGTGTAGCAGAAATAGTTGCCGCGAATCGGAATCGTGTCCCCCGTCAGCTTGTCGGCCCAGCCGGCGTAGTAGCGGATGCAGTCGATCGACAGCGGCAAGTCAGCGGCTCGCGCGTCGCTGATCGGCTTGCCGTTGTCGAGCGATTCGAGCGCGGCCAGCTCATCGAGATTCGCTTCCATCAAGTCGGCCAGCTTGTTCATCAAGCGGCCTCGATCGCGAGCATCCATCTTCGACCACCGCCCGGATTCAAACGCGGCTCGCGCGGCTTTCACGGCGGCATCGACGTCAGCGGGATCACCCTCGGCGACCTCAGCGATCACGGTTTCATTGACCGGGTTGATCGTCTTGAATCGCTTGCCGCTACGGGACTCGACCCACTTGCCGTTGATGAGCATGTTGGTTTGACGAATTTTCGGGGGAGCAAATTTGGCTTCAGCAGTCGCGACCATGACATGTCTCCATTAAGACGAGAGTGAGAGGAAACTTGACGAGAACAAGGCTAACAACCGTGCGAAGCGGTGACAAAACCGGCGGCGCGGCGATGTCACAATCCTGATTTGCCAAACAAAACAAGTTGGAACACTAATCTCCGCTAATTCTCGCTAATCCGGATTAGCGCAGATTAGCGAGGATTAGTGTTCCAGTTTCTGCCTTACTTCGGCGGCTCGACTTGCAGCAGCGTGTACGGCACGAGGGCGAGCGAATAGATGCTGCCGTCACTCGTCTGAGCACATCCGAGATTCACGTATTTCGTCGTCGTTGTGCCGTCCGGCAGTTTGACGATGCCGTAGTGCATCGGCAGAGGCTTGCCGTCCTTGTCGACGAACTCGGTGTAGTTCGGGTTCTTGATCGAGACCGGGCCGAGATCGACGGGGCCGGAACTTCCTGGCCGATAGCGGACGTTGTGCAGCAGGTTCATGCCGGGTGCTTCCTTCTCGAAACGGCCTCCTTCGGTGACGGCGGCACAAACCTCGCCGGTGGGGCCGACGCACATGGCTCGGCAATCGACGGTCTTGGCACCGGGGACCAATGCGCCGAGGCTCTTGCCGGGCAGCGTGTCGCCAGTGGCGGTCAGGTCGTAGGCGAAGAGTTGGTTGGTGCTCATCGGCAAGCAGTACAGCGTCTTGCCGTCGGGGGAGATGTCCCAGTTGATTGGGTGCCCTGTCGTCGGCAGCGCGAGATTGGATTCTTTGGTTGGCGGTTGTCCGTCGATGGTCTGCTTCAGCCGTTCGAGCTTGTCGGTGTTGGGGTCGTACCGAGCAATCTCGCCGCCGAGGATCGGGTGGTACGCGCGGCCGAGATGGTCGATCGAGATGAACGCGAAGATGTGATGGCAGTCCATCAGATCGCGATACGTCCCCTTCTCCAGATTCAGGATCATGAAGTGCGAGTCTTCCGGTTGCTTGTCCGCGCACGTTGAAATATAGGCGATACCGCGCGACTCGTCGGGTGTGATGCTGATGATGCCGTGATGCGGCACCGGGATCGGATAGACCTTGGTCTTGCCGGTCATCGGGTCGTAGACCATCGGATAGCCGCCTGGGTAGTCCTCCCACTTCTCGTTCTTGTCCTTCTCTGGATAGCCCTGCTTGGTGGCGAAATAAATTTTGCCGCTGGCTCCGACGTTGTTCCGTGTGTGGATCTTCGACTGAGTCGCGAAGCCGGTCGCGGTCGTGCCGATCTCCTTGTGCGTATCAACGACGACTTTCATTTGCTTGGTGGCCGGATCGAACTCGACGAGGTACGAGCCGACGCCGTACTTTGCCGTGCCGATATAGAGCCGCCCGTTCTTGCCGGCGACGATCGAGAAATAGCCGCTCCCTTGGTTGGTTGTCTCTTTGGGAATCGCGTAGGCGGTGGCGGGCAACCAATTCAACTTGGGTTCCTCGGCAAAGGTTGGCATGTCACCCAAGACCGCAAATAAGCAGCAACCGAGAACTTGATAACGCAGCGTGTTGAACATGACAAAACTCCCTCCCAAGGTTTTGAAACATCTGCCCGGCTGAAGGCTGTGGGCCGATGGCTGTAGGCTGTTATCACAAACTTGAAGGTTGAAATGACAGCCATCAGCCGACAGCCATCAGCTCACGGCCAGACAAACTTTTTCATTTTGGAGACGGTTCCACCGTAACGACGAATCTCTGATCGGCGGTGACATCTCGGCGTTCGTGAAGTCCACGCCCGTGAGGCAGAACCACTTCGATATCAACTCGGTCAACCATGCCGAGACCGAAATGCGCGATCGATTCTTGGCCGGACGTGTAGCCACAACTGGCGGAAATTTCTTTTGCTCCGAGCAACGCTTTCGGTTGGCCGATTTGACCGGCCGGATAGATGCGAATGACAGTGCCGATGCCGGTGCGATTCACTCCTGTCTTTGCGGTTCCTTCAACGGCGACGTCCAACCAATGGCCGCCCGGCGTTTCATTTCGCAGCAGCATCGAACGGGCATTGACCCACCAGTTGGGCAGAAAGAAATCCAAGCGGCCGTCGCGATCGAAGTCGCCGCTGGGGCCGGGGGCCGTGTAGATGATTTTCTTTTCGCGTTCGAGCTTGTCGAAGAACTCGCCGGTGCCGGCCATCTTGATGTCGTCGGACGTCGGGAAATCGTTGACCGCCAAAGCGTCTTCACGGAAGCGCGGCAAGCCAGTCGCCGCATCGATGCCGAGATTCTGGAAGATGACCGGATAGGTCTTGTCTCCCACGAACTTCACGATCGGCGTCGAGATGTCCGGCCAGCCGTCGTTGTTGAAATCTTGGATCTCGACGTGTGGAGCTTTCATCGGCAACGGCTTCAGGCCAACCGCTGACGTGACGTCTTCAAACTTCGGGAGGCCATCAACCAAACCTCGATGCAAATACAGTCGCACCGGCACTCCGCCGACGTGCCACGGCTGACTGAAATGATGACCGATCAGAATGTCCGGCTGGCCGTCGCGGTTCACGTCGGCGATGGACACTCCGCAGGTCGTGTCGTCGAGCGTGTGGGTCGTGTAATCCCAAGTGAAGTCGGCGTGCGTCTTCGGCAGTTCGCGAAACGTTCCGCGACCATCGTTGATGAAAAGGTGATTGCCCGGATCGCGTCCCGCTTTCAACACGTCGCGACCGGCGATGAAGAGGTCCGGCCAACCGTCGCCGGTGACGTCTGCGGCGGCGACTCCCAAGCCGGTGGCCAGCGCGGGCAGTCCGACTTTCGCGGTCACGTCTTGAAACTTCAGGCCGCCGAGATTTCGCAACAGTTTTGTGCGGCCGTTTCCGCCTTGATAGATGCACTCGCCGACCAGCAGATCGAGCAATCCGTCGCCGTCGTAATCGAGCACCGTCACGCTGCGGCCCGCGAAGTCTCCGGTGACTGTTGGCCGCGATCCCGATTCGGCCGAGACGTCGGTGAAGCGTCCGCCGCCATCGTTGCGGAACAGAAAGTTGGGTGCTCCGTAATGCGGCTGCTTGTAGGCCGCCGCGTCGATCGCGTGATTCGACAGGTACAGATCGAGATCACCATCGTTGTCGAGATCGGCAAACACCGACCCGCTGGCTCGGCCGAGCACTCGCAGCGCGGGTTGCTCATCGAGCGTAAACTTGCCGCGGACGTTGCGAAACAACTGATTCGGTTTCGAGTCATACGGATGCCCGCCGAACGTCGCGACATACAAATCGGGCCAGCCATCTCCGTCGATATCGCCCACGCCGCCGAATGCCCCGCGATCTTGCTGACGTGCGGAAACAAACCCGCTTCGTCGCCGACGTCGCGAAAGACGAACTGGGCTTCGGTGAGGTTCGTCGTGCCGATCAGCCAGAGCCAACTGCCGAACAGCGACATCCAGAATTGAGACCAGTTCGTTCTCACGCTCATCACGCACGCTCCTTTCGGAAGACGTCGGGCTTCGTGGAGACGCGGACAAGCTAGCAAGCGGTCACGGTCTGCTCCAGCAAGCCAAACGATGTCATTTGGCAAAGTGTGTTTGGATCACAATCACCGGCCACGTTAGGATGGCCGCCGAGTTTCATTTCCCACCAGGGCTTTGTCATGCTGACTCTCTCCGGTTCGCGGCCTTCGTTCTGTGATGGAATGACTCGCCGCAACTTTCTCAAAGTGGGCGCGCTGGGACTGGGTGGCCTCGGACTGGCTGACCTGCTGCGGCTACGCGGAGAAGCTGGCAATTCGGCAAACATTCCGAAGTCGGTCATTCTCATCTGTTTGCCCGGTGGTCCTAGTCACGTCGACATGTATGACATGAAGCCGGATGCCCCCGTCGAATACCGTGGCGAGTTCCGGCCGATACCCACAAATCTTCCGGGGCTGGAGATCTGCGAGCACATGCCGTTGCAGGCGACGATCGCCGACAAGCTCGCGGTCGTTCGCAACCTGACGTTCAAGCAGGGCGACCACCAGATGCAGGAGGTTTACACCGCCTTCCCTGCGGCTCCGAATGCGCCGTTCTTGTCGCCTCCGATTCGTCCGGCGGTCGGCTCGATCATCAGCAAGCTGCGCAGCGGCCAGCGTTCGCTGTTGCCGAACTACATCAGTCTGGGAGGAAGCGACTTCTACAACGTCGCCGCGGCGGAGATTCCGATGTATCTCGGCCCGGCTCATGCCCCGTTCGAGCCGAAGGGGGACATCGTCGGGAACTTGGAACTGAAGAAAGAAGTGGGGCTGAGCCGGCTCGGTGATCGACAGTCGTTGCGTCGCACGTTCGATCAATTGCGGCACGATCTGGATGCCACGAATCAGTTGGAGGCAGTCGATTACTACAACGCAAAGGCCGTCGACATGCTGACGTCGCCCGCGGTCCGCAACGCCTTCGACATCGAACAGGAGTCGCCGGGGACGCGAGCGCTCTACGGACCCGACACGAAATTCAAGTGGAGTTACCAGGCCGGTCACACCTGGCATGCCTCGCGGTTCCTGCTTGCCCGGCGGTTGGCCGAAGCGGGTGTGCCGTTCATCACGCTGACAGAGGGGGGCTGGGACGATCACGGTAAAGTCAACGACGCCTCGCCCACGGGGAACGTCTTCGAGCGGCTGCGCGAGAAGCTGCCCGTGTATGACCGGTCGATCTACGCGCTGATCACCGACCTCTATCAGCGCGGACTGGACAAGGACGTGGCCGTTGTCGTGTGGGGAGAATTCGGCCGCACACCCCGAATCAATTTCGCGGGCGGACGCGACCACTGGCCGCGTGCCGGCTTCGCCCTCTTTTCCGGAGGCGGCTTCCGCACGGGGCAGGTCATCGGCCAGACCGACGCCCGCGCCGAACGCCCGACGGGCAAGGCTTACACCCCGCAGAACGTCTTCGCCACGCTCTATCATTTCCTGGGCATCGACCCCGACCAGTCCACTTACCGCCACCCCAGCGGCCGACCGCTGCACCTGCTGGACGACACCGATCGGATTACCGAGCTGGCCTAGAGACAACGCAGGTAGTACGCGACCAATGATGAAACGAGCTCTCGGTATCCTCGCCTGCCTGTTGCTGGCCGCTCCGTTAGCGGCTGAAGATCGTGTGCGGTTTGGTCGCGACGTGCTGCCGATCTTGTCCGAGAACTGTTTTGCGTGTCACGGCCCGGACGAGTCGCAGCGGAAGGCCGATCTCCGGCTCGATACGCGCGAGGGGACGTTGACCGTGCTCTCGCTGGAGAAACCCGCCGAGAGCGAACTGCTGGCACGAGTGCTTTCGACGGATGACGAAGTCGTCATGCCCCCTCCGGCGTCGCACAAGAAACGTCTCACCGCGCGGCAAGTGGAGACGCTGCGACGCTGGATCGAAGCGGGCGCACCGTGGGGCAAACATTGGGCGTTCGAGCGGCCGGTGCAAGTCGATCCGCCGAAGCTCGCCGCTCATCCGATTGATGCGTTCGTCCGCGCGCGGCTGGCGGAAGAAGGACTCGCACCGTCGGCTCGCGCATTGCGACACACGCTCGCGCGGCGCGTGTCGTTCGATCTGACGGGGCTGCCGCCATCGACGAGTGAACTGGATGAGTTTTTGAAAGACGACCCCAACCGCGCCTACGGACGGCTGGTCGATCGTCTCCTGGCGTCGGAACATTTCGGTGAGCGGCTGGCGATGTGGTGGCTCGATGCGGCTCGCTATTCCGACACGGACGGGTTTCAAGGTGACGCAACGCGGACGAATTGGCCGTGGCGCGATTGGGTCGTCGGTGCGTTCAATCGCAATCTGCCGTTCGATCAATTCACCATCGAGCAATTCGCGGGGGATCTGCTCCCGAATGCGACTCCGGAGCAACGGCTGGCGACCTGCTTTCATCGCAACCACATGACGAACGGCGAAGGGGGCCGCGATCCTGAGGAGTCGCGGATCGACTATGTGATCGACCGAGTCAGCACGACCGGCACGCTCTGGCTGGGCCTGACGCTCGGCTGCTGCCAATGTCATTCGCACAAGTACGACCCGATCACGCAGCGTGATTTTTACTCGCTGACCGCCTTCTTCAATTCGATCGACGAGGACGGTAAAGCGGCCAATGCCGCGAAGCCGTATCTGTCGTATCAATCGCCGCTGGCCGCGCGAGCGGTTCAAGAGGCGCAGCAACTCGTCGATCAGCGCAAGCCGCGCGAAGCACAGGCGCGCGCAGCGGCTGAGGCGCCGTTCGCGGACTGGCTCGTCGCGCGGGCTGCGGAAGTCAAAGACGGCTTCCGAGCCTGGCATCCGCTGGTGAATGCCGAACTCGAATCCATTGAAGGGACGCAGCTCTCGCAGGCACCGGATGGAACGGTGCAGGCCAGCGGAGCGAATCCGCGGCAGGACGATTATCGCCTCGCTGCGACGGTGGCGCTGTCGCGTGTCACGGGGCTGAAGTTGGAAGTGCTGCCGCACGAGTCGCACACCGGCGGCGGCTTGTCGCGCGGTCAATCTGGCGAGTTCATCCTCACCGACATCAAGGTGCAGGTCCGCCGGCGCGGGAGTTCGCAGATTCGCGATCTCTTGGTCGCCAGCGCCGTCGCGGATGTTTCCACGGAGCAGAAGGATGCCCGCAGCTATGGCGACGTCAAAGGAGTGCTCGACGACGACCCGCGCAACGGCTGGACGACCAAGAGCCACGATCCGAAGCAACCACACTTCGCGGTGTTCGCGCTGGCGGAGCCGCTCGAACTGGAGGCGGATGAGAAACTTGTCTTCGAGTTGCGCCACCGTTCAACAGACGGCGACGCGAACATCGGCCGGTTTCGTGTCTCGGTCACCGATCAGGCTGGAGCGACCGTGCGCAGCATCGACGCGCCGCTCCTGGAGCAACTCGCGGCGCTGTCGCCGCTCGACGTAGCCGAGTTGCTCCGCAACTCGGATTCGAGTCGCGGAGCGACTCGGCTACGAGAGAAACTTTTCGACCAGTTCCTCGCGGATCACGAGCCGTATCAAGTCGAGAAGGCAGCGTTGGACCGCGCGACGCGGCAGTTGAGCGAAGTCCAAAACGGAGCGAAGAAGATCGACGTGATGGTGCTCGCCGAACGGGCGGAGCCGCGTCCAACGCATGTGCTCATGCGCGGCGCGTGGGACAAGAAGGGCGAAGTCGTCCCGCGCGACGTGCCGGCGGCAATCGCGGCCTGGACGACCGAAGAACCTCGCACGCGGGAACAGCTCGCGCGTTGGATCGTCTCGCGCGACAACCCGCTCGCCGCGCGCGTCATCGTGAATCACTTCTGGCAGATGTTGTTCGGAACGGGACTGGTGAAGACCACCGAGGACTTCGGCTTGCAGGGCGAACGGCCGTCGCATCCGGAGCTGCTCGATTGGCTGGCGGTCGATTTCATGGAGCACGGCTGGGACATCAAGCGTCTGCTGAAACTGATCGTCACCAGCGAAACGTACCAGCAGAGTTCGTCGGTCTCGGCCGCGCTGTTGGCACGCGATCCAGAGAATCGACTGTTGGCTCGCGGCTCTCGATACCGTCTGCCGAGTTGGATGCTGCGCGACGCGGCGTTGAAGTCGTCGGGGCTGCTAAACCCGGCGCTCGGCGGTCCACCCGTGAGGCCGTACCAACCGGACGGTGTCTGGGAAGAGATGTTTATGGGCCGCTTCAAATACGAACCGAGCGAAGGCGCGGCCCAGCATCGACGCACCGTCTACGCCTTCTGGCGGCGAGCAATCGCGCCGACATTCTTGTTCGACTCGGCACAGCGCCGCGTTTGCGAAGTCCGACCCTCGCGCACGAATACGCCGTTGCAGGCGCTGACGCTGCTCAACGATGCCAACTACCTCGCGGCGGCCCGCGCGCTGGCCGGTCACGCACTGCAAGCGGGCACTGATCCGGCGACGCGCCTGACCGAGATCACGCGTCGAGTCGTCTCACGGCCGCCGACGCCACGCGAGGCCGTGATCCTCGAACGCGAACTCGATCGGGCGTTGATCCACTACCGCACTCATCCCGCCGACGCTCGCAAGTTTCTAAGTCAGACGAATTATCAACGGACGGAGCAGACTCAGCCCGATGCCGAAGTCGCCGCCTACACGCTGGTCGCAAGTTTGGTTTTGAATTTGGACGAAGCGTTGAATCATGAATGACCTCTTGGCGAATGTCGCAACGGGACAGGGGTCAGGTCTTCAAATTTCATTTTTGGCCTCGCGAATGAGGCGCGACGTGATTTGGAATGGCGATGTGGAATTTGAGTCTGGGGTGGATCGGGGAGCCAAAAATGAAATTTGAAGACCTGACCCCGGCTTGCGCACAAGCCGCGCAGGAGATCACTCGCCGACATTTCCTCGGTCACGGCGCTGGCCTGAGCATCGGCGCGGCGGCGCTGGCGCAGTTGCTAGCGCGAACGAGTCTCGCTGGCGATGCGACGAATGATTCGTCGGCCGTTGGTCTGCCGCACTTCGCCGCGCGTGCCAAGCGTGTGATCTTCCTGACTCAATCCGGTGGACCATCGCAGATCGAACTCTACGATGAAAAACCGGGCCTGAGGGAATGGGCCGGCAAGGAGCTCCCCGATTCGGTGAGACAAGGCCAGCGGCTGACGACGATGACCGCCAGCCAGAAGCAACTCGTGATGCCCTCCCGCGCGAGGTTTCGTCGCTGTGGTGATAGCGGTGCGACGGTGGGCGAGTGGCTGCCGCACTTGGCGAAGGTTGCCGACGAGCTGTGCTTCATCAAGTCGATGCACACCGACCAGATCAACCATGCGCCGGCCATGACGCAGTTCCTCACCGGCAACCAGATTCCAGGCAAGCCGAGCATCGGCACCTGGGTCAGCTACGGACTCGGCAGCGAGAACCGCAACCTGCCGGACTACCTGGTGATGATCTCGAAGATGCAGCGGCCGAGCGATCAGCCGCTCTACGATCATTACTGGGGGAGTGGCTTTCTGCCGTCCCGTTATCAGGGGGTGAAGCTGCGCAACGCGCGCGAGCCGGTGCTCTATCTTCGCGACCCCGATGGCGTGCCGCGCGAATTGCGGCGCGGCATGCTCGATGGCCTGGCGGAATTGAATCAGCAACATCTGGCCGAGACGGGCGATCCGGAAATCGCGACGCGCATCCGCCAGTACGAGATGTCCTATCGCATGCAAACGAGCGTGCCGGAACTGATCGACCTGAGTGACGAGACCGATGCCACGTTTCAGCTCTACGGCCCCGACTCACGACGTCCGGGGAGCTACGCGGCGAACTGTATTCTCGCCCGACGATTGGCCGAGCGTGACGTGCGGTTCATCCAACTCTTCCATCCGGACTGGGATCATCACAGCCGGCTGCCGTCGTGGTGTACCGCTCGGTGCCGCGATGTGGATCAGCCGACGGCGGCGCTCATCACCGATCTCAAACAGCGCGGCTTGTTGAATGACACGCTCGTGATCTGGGGCGGCGAATTCGGACGCGGTGTTGCCGGCCAAGGTCAGTGGGACACTCCCGAAGCGGGGCGCGACCATCATCCGCGATGCTTCACAATGTGGCTCGCCGGTGGTGGCGTGAAGCCGGGCCTCACCTACGGATCGACGGATGACTTCAGTTACAACACGGCTGAGAATCCCGTTCACGTTCGCGACCTGCACGCGACGGTGTTGCATCTGCTCGGCATCGATCACGAGCGACTAACGCACCGCTTTCAGGGACTCGATTTCAAGCTGACCGGCGTCGAGCCAGCTCGCGTGGTGAGAGAGCTTTTTGCGTGATATGCCGAAGTAGGGTGGGTCGAGTCATCGAGACCCACCAGCAACGACCGACGAGTCGGTGGGTCTCGATGACTCGACCCACCCTACGAAGTGAACTCGATCATGAAACAACTGCTGTTGGTGGTGATGCTGTTGGCGATCAGTCCGAGCATGGCCGAGGAACGCCTGGCTGTCTGGCCGGACCTTGCCCCTGGCGAAACGACACGACTGGTCGGTGAAGCGCAGCCGCGTCTGGCTAATGAAAATCCTCCGGTCACCCGCGTCATCAACATCACCCGGCCGACATTCACAATTCACCTGGCTCCAAAACCCAATGGGACCGGAGTGCTGATTCTGCCCGGTGGCGGTTTCGGAAAAGTGGTTCCCGACAAGGAAGGAACAGAAGTCGCCGAGTGGCTGAACCGGATTGGTGTCTCCGCGTTTGTGCTGAGCTATCGCACGAAGTCTGGTGCCGACGATTCCGGTTGGGCGCGGCCGCTGCAGGATGCTCAACGCAGCCTCGCGCTCATTCGTTCGCGAGCGAACGAGTGGGGCCTGAAGCCGGATCGCATCGGTTTGCTCGGCCTCTCGGCGGGAGGAAACGTCGCCGCGCGACTGCTCAGCGCGTCCGGGCGTCTGACCTACGAGCGGATCGACAAGATCGACGACGTGCCGCATCGTCCCGACTTCGCGCTGCTCATCTACCCGTGGAACATTTACGACAGCGAGCGGGGCGAACTCATCGACGGCGCGTCGGTTCCGAAGAATTGCCCGCCCGTGTTTCTGGTCCACACCGACGACGATCGTTCGTCCTCGCTCGGCTCGGTCCTGTTCTACGCCGGCCTCAAACGGCACGGCATCCCGGCGGAGTTGCATGTTTACGGAAACGGAGGTCACGGCTACGGCCTCCGTCCCGTTGCCAGTTCCCAAATCTCGTCGTGGCCCGATCACGCCGCCCATTGGCTCGACACCAGAAGTTTCCTCAAGCACTGAGATAGAAAGCACCCACATGAAATCACTTCTCTTGTTCGCTGTCTGCCTCTTGGTTTTCGGGAGCCTGGTTTGGGACGCTCGCGCCGCCGACAAACCCAATGTCCTGTTCATCGCGATTGACGATCTGAATCACTGGGTCGGTCATCTCGGCCGGCACCCGCAGACGAAGACGCCGAACATCGACCGGCTGGCGAAGCAGGGAGTGACCTTCACGAAGGCATACTGCACCGCGCCGGCGTGCAATCCGTCGCGAGCGTCGCTCATGTCGGGTCTGCGGCCGAGCACCACGGGTTGCTACACGAATGCGCAGAACTGGCGGCCGGGGATCAGCGAAGACAAGTTGCTCAACACACAGTTCGCGCGAGAGGGCTATCGCGTGTATGGCGCGGGGAAAATCTATCACGGTGCCGGGGATCGAGGCGGCGACTGGTCCGACTACTTTCCCGGCAAGGGGAACACACAGCGGCATCCCGATGCGAAGGACGATGGCGTTGGCAGCATCCAGTTCTATCCGCTCGCGAACAGCGACGAAGAGATGCCCGACTACAGCGTCGTCAGCTACGGTTTGGAGAAGTTGAAGGAAAAAAGCGACAAGCCGTTCTTCCTGGCCATCGGGCTGGTGAAGCCGCACATGCCTTTCAGCGTGCCGAAGAAGTGGTTCGACATGTTCCCGCTCGATTCGATCCAGCTTCCGCCGCATCGCGAAGACGATCTCAGTGACGTGCCTCCCGCCGGAGTGAAGATGGCGGGGCCTCAAGGCGATCACGCGAAGATCGTCGCGTCCGGCCGCTGGAAGGAAGCCGTGCAGGCATATCTCGCGACGATTGCCTTCTGCGATTCGCAGGTTGGCCGATTGCTCGACGGTCTGGAGAAATCACCGCAGCGCGACAACACGATCGTCTGTCTGTGGAGCGATCACGGCTGGAGCCTCGGCGAGAAATCGCACTGGCGAAAATTCGCGCTGTGGGAAGAGCCGACACGCACCGTCTTCGTTTGGAAAGTTCCCGGAGTGACGCAACCCGGCGGAGTCTGCGGACGCACGGTGGATTACGTCAGCATCTATCCGACGCTCTGCGAACTGACCGGCCTGCCGCAACCCAAACATCTTGACGGCCGCAGCCTCGCGCCGCTGCTGCGCGACCCGAAGTCCGCTTGGGACACGCCCGCCATTACGACGCACGGACTCAAGAATCACGCCGTGCGCACGGAAGGCTGGCGCTACATCCGCTATGCCAACGGCGACGAAGAACTCTACGACGAAACCGCTGACCCGCTCGAATACACCAACCTCGCGAACCGCACCGAACAAGCCACCCGCAAGAGCGAACTCGCCAAGTGGCTACCCAAGTCCGATGCCGCGAATTTACCTGGTGCGGAAGGTGGCGGTGCGAAGAAGAAGGCGAAGGGGAAATGAAAGGGTGAATTGACTCGGTCGCATCCGACTTTTAGCGTATCAGCCGATCTTGATGCCGTCGGCTCTCCCAACAGTCGGCGACGACTGCCCGCCTGCTTCCCTCCCGCTTCGCTTTGCACACTCGAGGACGCCTCAATGGCGCGCGTCTCGGTTTTCCTTGCCGTTCCGTTGATGCTTGCCGTCATCGGCAATGCCTGCGTCCTGGCGGCTGAGCCGAACAAAACCGGCGAGCTGCATGAGCAGATCGACCAACTGTTCGAGGCCGACACGCTCGTGCCGCCGATCGCGCCGGCCGATGACGCCGAGTTTCTTCGGCGGGCGATGCTCGACTTGCATGGGATCATTCCTTCGGCCGATGACGCCCGCGCGTTTCTCAGCGACCCTTCGCCGACCAAACGCACCGAGTTGATTGATCGCCTGCTGGCGAGTCCGCGCTATGCGCGGCACTTCGCGACGACGTTCGACGTGCTGTGGCTGGAACGCAAGCAGGAGAAGAACATCAAGTCGCAAGACTGGTACGACTATCTGTACCACTCGTTCCACGATGGTAAGCCGTACGACCAACTTGTGCGCGAGATCCTGTCCGGCGACGACACGCAGGAGGCAACGCGACCGACTCTGAAGTTCTATTACGCCCGCACGGTCGAACCGCATGCTCTGACCCGCGATATCGGGCGGCTGTTCTTCGGCATGGACATGCAATGCAACCAATGTCACGACAGTCCGATCGTGGACGACTACAAGATCGGTGATTACTACGGTCTGTATGCGTTCGTCAGCCGCACGTTTCTGTATCAAGATAAGAAGAAGGTGCCGTCGCTCGGTGAGAAGGCGGAGGGCGAAGCGAACTTCAAATCGGTCTTCACGGGCGAGAGTGCCGACAAGGTGGTGCCTCGGCTGCCGCGCGGTCCCGCGTTGGTTGAGCCGGTTGTGCTGAAGGGGGAAGAGTACGCGGTCAAACCGGGTAAGGATGTCAAACCGATCCCGAAGTTCAGCCGCCGCACCGCTCTGGCCGAACGCGGCGTCGATGGCTCGACCGAGATGTTCGATCGCAACGCGGTCAATCGGCTGTGGGCGCACCTGATGGGGCGCGGGCTGGTCCATCCGCTGGAGTTGCATCATCCCGACAATCCACCGTCGCATCCGGAGGTGCTCGATCTGTTGGCGCAGGAATTCCGCGAGCACGGCTGCGATGTTCGCTACCTGCTCCGCGAGATCGCGCTCACGCGGACTTACGCACGAGCCTGTGAATTGCCGAACCCGCAGAGCTTGAACGCCGCTGCGATCGCGCAGCGTTCCGAAGTCTGCCAACGCGACCTGGACGCGCTGGAGAAACAAGCGCCGGCGGCAAATGACGAGCACGCTGCGCGACGGCTGAAAACACTCATCAAGGCGAAGCGCAAGAGCCTCGAAGAATCGCAGCTCGCCGCCGACTATCTGAGCGTCGCGAACACGGACGCGAAGCAGGCCGAAATCAAGTGGGAGCTGCTGGTCAAGTTCTGGGAAGATCGCGGTGACGTCGTGCTGCTCAAGCCGCTCTCACCGGAATCGCTTGCCTTGAGCGTGCTGCAAGCGACGGGTGCTGTCGATTCGGCCCAAGAGAAAATTCGCGTTTCCTTTCAAAGCAAGAAGCCGAAAGAGTGGACCGCAGCGGAACCGGCCGATCGGCCGCGCGTCGAGGCGATGTTCGTCGAGAAGCTGACCTACACACAGTTCAACAGCAACCTGCAACAGTTCATCGGCATGTACGGCGACGCGCCGGGTTCTGACTTCGGTGCGAATCTGAATCAGGCTCTGTTCTTTGGCAACGCCGGCGTCGTCGAAGGCTTGCTGAAACCGGTGCCGGGCAATCTCACCGATCGCCTGTCAAAATTAAGTGACCCACAGGCCGTGGCCGATGAGTTATATCTGTCCGTGTTCGGTCGCCGACCGACCAAGGACGACGAGTCCGCCGTCGCCAAGTTTCTCAAGGATCGCCAAGATCGCGCCGCCGCGATTCAAGAGTTGACGTGGAGTCTGATGTCGAGCAATGAGTTCCGATTCAATCATTGATAACCAGTCAGGGGTCAGGTCTTCAAATTTCATTTTTGGCGTCGCAAATTGGGCGCGATTTGGATTGGAATGTCGATGTGCGAAGTGAGTCAGGGGTGAATCGCTCAGCCAAAAATGAAATTTGAAGACCTGACCCCGGCTCGCGCGCACAACAAACCGGAGATCATTATGAAATGCGACTACGCTTGTGGAACCGCGGAGCATGGGACGTCGCGGCGACAATTTCTCGGTGGCCTGGCGACTGGCGTCGGGGCGCTGACGCTCGGCGGATCGGCTTCGTGGATTCCGGTCGCGGCGGCCGAGCAACTCAAGCAGACGCAGAAGCGCATCCTGACTTTTTTCCTCCACGGAGGAGTTAGTCAATTGGAGAGCTGGGATCCAAAGCCAAACACCATCTGGGGCGGACCGTTTCGTTCCATCGCGACGAGCGTGCCCGATATCCGCATCTCCGAACTGCTGCCATTCACCGCCCAGCAGATGCACCACTTGGCGCTCGTCCGCGGCATCAACACCAAGAACAGTGGCCACGGTCCGGGCCAGATTCAGATGACGACCGGTCGCAACCCGATGGGTGCCGAGCAACCGCACCTCGGAGCCGTCGCGGCCAAGGCACTGACGCCGCCGTCCTTCTCACTCCCCGGTCACATCCTGATTAAAGGAGGAGGCAATAGCGGCGGCGCGGCAGCGTACCTCGGTCCGCGCTTTGCCGCGGTGACGCTGGAAGACGGCAAGGCTCCGCAACACTCGCAATTGCCTGAAACGGTGAGCGGCGAAGCCGAAACGCGACGTCAAGAGTTTCGTCGTTCGGCCAACGATCGCTTTGCCGGACGACGTCGCACGGCCGACACGGACGCCTACACCTTGAGCTTCGATCAGGCACGCGACCTGATGGCTCGCCGCGACGTGTTCGACGCCACGAAAGAACCGGCCCGCGAGCAAGAGAAGTATGGCCAGAGCGAGTTCGGGCAACACTGCCTGCTGGCGCGTCGACTGCTCGAAGAAGGTGTGCCGTTCGTGCAAGTCAATCACTCGAACTACGACACGCACTACGAGAACTTCGATTATCACCTCGAACAGCTTGGCGAGTTCGATCGCCCCTTTGCCACGCTGGTCAACGACCTGCACGAACGGGGTTTGCTGGCCGACACGCTGATCGTCGTGATGTCAGAGATGGGCCGCACACCGCGCATCAACCCACGCTACGGCCGCGACCATTGGGGCACGGCCTGGAGCGTCTGTCTCGGCGGTGCGGGAGTGGTCCGTGGCGCGGTCGTCGGCAAGACGAGTTCCGACGGCATGTCGGTCGTCGATCGCGAGGTCGATCACGGTCATTTGTTCCACACGTATCTGCAAGCGGTCGGCGTCGACACCAAGCAAGAGTTCGTCATCGGCGGGCGCAAGTTCCCGATCGCCGACCCGGCCAAAGGCCCGATCGCGGAGTTGTTGGCATGAACGCATTTTGTGCGCGAGGCGGGGTCAGGTCTTCAAATTTCATTTTTGGCCGTGCGATCCACCCCCGACTCACTTCGCACATCGACATTCCAATCCATATCGCGCCCAATTTGAGACGCCAAAAATGAAATTTGAAGACCTGACCCCTGACCCGATCAAAGCCGATCCGAGCAAGACTCATGTCGTCGCGACCTGGAAGTACGAGCGGCCTCTCACCGCCTGCCGCTTCGATCCGCTGGGGCGTTACGTCTTTGTCGGTGCCGAGGACTACACGGTCCAACGTTGCGACCTGAAGGACGGCAAGCTGACGCCGCTGTTAGGTCACGAAAGTTGGTGCCGGGCGATCGGTTTTTCTCCCGACGGCAAATCGACGTTCACCGGCGGCTACGATGGCCGGCTGCTGTGGTGGCAAACCGATGCCGACCCGCCGACGCCGCTGCGGGCCATCACCGCGCACAACGGTTGGATTCGAGCCTTGGCCGTCTCGCCCGATGGCCAACTGATCGCCACTTGCGGCAACGACCATCTCGTCAAGGTTTGGAATGCGGCGGACGGCCAAGCCATGCACACGCTGACCGGGCATGAGTCTCACGTCTACAACGTCGCCTTCCATCCCGACAACAAGAGTTTGGTCTCGTGCGATCACCGGGCGATTTTCCGGCACTGGAATCTGGCCGACGGCAAAGAAGTGCGAACCTTCAGCGCCCCGGCCCTCTACAAGTACGACGACAAATTTCGAGCTCATATCGGAGGCGCGCGCAGTCTGGCGTTCAGCGGCGACGGCAAACTCCTGGCCGCTGGAGGCACGACGAACGTGACAAATGCCCTCGGCGGCATTCTCGAATGCGCTGTGGCGTCGATCGATTGGGACTCTGGCAAGCTCAAAGTGCTGCACCTCACGAAAGAGAAAAACCGCGGCACGATCTGGGGCTTGGCGTGGCACCCTGAGGGCTATTGGATCGGCATGTCCGGCGGTCGCAACGCCTTGCTCGTGTTCTGGAAGCCCGATCAAGCGGAGGAGTTTGCCAAATTCGCGATGCCCGAAATCGGCCGCGATTTCGCCCTTCATCCCGACGGCCTCCAAGCCGCCGTCGCCATGGCCGAGAGCCAAGTGCGAATCTGCCGCCTGACCGCAAAGACGTCGTGACGGAAGGCGAAACACAAGGTGCCAGGAGCCGGCCTCTTGCACAGCACGTCGAACGTCGTCAGGCGGGTTGAGATTCCGCGATCAGCATTCGCAATTGGGACAGCGCGGCGTCCGCTTCTTGGCCTTTTCCTTCGATGACTTCGAGCAATTGCGACGGCGTGCGTTTGTCGCTGTCGTCGATCTTGTTCGGGTTCACGGCTTTCAGATCGTAAACCGCGTCTTCGATCGTTTGGGCTTTGGATTCGTTTTCGCGAGCCTCACGGAGCACGCTTTTCCATTTCTCTTCCAATGCAGCGAGCGTTGCTTGTGACGCTTTTTTTGTTTTCGCTTTTCTTTCAGGTCGTCTTCCAGCGGCTTCGCTTCCGCGAAGAGTTGCGAGGCTCGTTCACGGAAAGGACGAGCTTCCTCAAGTGCTTGTTGCAACCTCGTGGCAAACGGGATGGTCCAACTCCGTTCGCTGTTGCCGCGAGTGGGCAATAGTTGGAACAGTTCGTCGAAGTGAGTTTTCGTCAGCGGGGTTTTCTTCCCGACCTTGATGTCCGCCAGATCGAAGTACCAGATGGATTCTGTCTGCTCGCCTTTGGTGAAGAACATCAGGTTGGTTTTCACACCGGCCCCGGCGGACGTGAAGACTCCACCCGGAAGACTGACGATGCACCAGACGTTGCACTCTTCCAGCAGCTTGCGTTTGGTTTGAACGAAGCCCGCTTCGTTGGTGCGGAACAATACGCCCTCGTCCATGACGATCCCGCAAACGCTGTCCTTCTTCATGCTCTTGAGCACGTTTTGCAGGAAGAGTACCTGCGTCGCGCCCGTCTTGTAGTCGTATTGCGTTTGGGCTTCTTTGCCTTCCTTGCCGCCGAACGGGGGATTCATCAGCACATAGTCGAAAAACTGCGGAGGACCGGCGAACAGGCCGTCGTAGGTGGCGATGCCGGACAGGGCGTTGCCGTGCCAGATATGCGGTTCGTCGATGCCGTGCAGGACGAGGTTTGCCAGCGAGATCGGATAGACGGCGTTGTCTTTCTCGCGACCGTAGAACGTGCGCGAGCGAAGTGTTTCTAGTTCAACGGGGGTGATGGCGTCGCCCGCTTTGCTGCGCATGTACTCAAACGACTGAGCCAGAAATCCGCACGTCCCGCAACCTGGGTCGTACACCGTCTTGCCGATTTGTGGATCGACGATGCGGACCATCACGCGGATGACTTCGCGAGGCGTGAAGAACTGGCCGCCGTCGTTCCCCTTCTCGCCCATCTTCAGCAGCAGTCCTTCATAGACCTGCGACAGCGTGAAGACGTGCGTGTCATCGACCGCGTGATGGCTAATCTCGTCAACCTTGTCGAGCACGTCCGCAAAGTTCTTTTCCGAGTCGATGCGGCTACGGTCCACGCCCGACATGATTTGGCTGATGACTTTTTGCCGAGCCGTGGCTCCCGGTTTGTTTTTCAGCGATTTCAAATCGCGGCAAGAGCTTGTTGTGAACGAAGTCAAACAAACTCGACTTCTTGTCGTCGCGGAACAATGAACCGGGCGCGGCCCAATCTCGCCAGCGAAACGGTTCGGCCAGCGACGGCGAGAACGATAGACCGAGCGCTTCGGCTTCGTCTGCCTCGTTGGTTTCGCGTTCATCCAAGATGCGGAGAAACAGAATCCAGGTCAGTTCGGGGACGTACTGCAATGCTCCCGCGCAGTTCGACCGCCGCATGATGTCGCAAATCGACTTGATCGCCGAGTTGACCGACGCTTGGCCTGTGAGGGCCTTGCCGTTCGTTGATTTCTTTTTCGCCATTGAGATTCACTGCGAGGGAGAGGTGAGTGATTGCGGGTCGATGGCTTCCAACACTTCCAGAATTTCGCGAGCGCGGAAGATGCGACCATATTTTCGTCCGGGCAGCTCTTCGAGAATTCCACCAGCCACCAGCTTTTCGATATTCAGCGAGGCCGATCGAAACGTGACGCCGAGGATCGACTTGGCCATGCCAACCGTGAGATAGGGCAGATGAAATAACTGGTCGATCAACTTCAGCAGCGAAGCCGACGAACGCACCGTTTGAAACTGTTGCCGATAACGCTGCCAGACGCCGAGCAGCTTCTCGGATCGTTGCACGGCATCGCGAGATTGTTCGGCAACGCCGCGTAGAAAGAACGAAATCCATTCGGACCACTGGCCGTCTTGGCTGACTGCCAACAGACGCCGGTAATACTCGTCCCGATTTTTCTCGAAGAAGGCACTCAAGTAGAGCATGGGCTGAGGCAGCACGTTTTCAGAAACGAGCAGCAGAGTCAGCAGCAGCCGGCCGATTCGTCCATTGCCATCGAGAAAGGGATGGATCGCCTCGAACTGATAATGAATCATCGCCAGCCGGATCAGCAGCGGCAGCGGCGACGGAGCGTGCCAGAACTTTTCCAACTCGCCCAACGAACTCATCAAGTCTTCTCGAGGCGGCGGAACGAACGTGGCATCGTTGAGCGTGCAGCCGGCGGGACCGATCCAATTCTGCGAGCGGCGAAACTCACCCGGCGTCAAATGGTCGCCAGCAATCCCTTCCATGAGCTTCTCGTGAACTTCGCGCAGCAGCCGCAGGCTGACCGGCAAGTCTTTCAGCCGTTGCAGGCCGTGCTCCATCGCGAGGACATAGTTGCGAACCTCCCGCACATCCGATTGCGGCGACGGCAGAACGCTGGCCGCTTCAAAGAAGTACAAGTCCGACAGCGATGCCTGAGTCCCCTCGATGCGGCTCGACAACACCGCCTCACGGTGCATGAAGGGGCGGATCAACAAATACGGATTGGGCAGCGTCCGGCCGATCCCGGCCAACTCGCTGACACCGCGATCTGCCGCCGACAACTCGCCCGCCAATTCCCAGGTCAGCGACAGGTCAGGCGGGAGCAGATTGGGGACGAAAGCCCAATATCCCCGCTCGTGTTTGAGCACCCGCCCCGACCGACGTTCTGAGAAGCCTTGAGGTTGCATCGAATGTTACCGAATGACACTTCCGAGCCAGCGAATTGTACTTTCGCCGCCCAAAGTACAATTCTCCGTTGAGAAATGGTACTCCGGTATCAATCCGAAGAATCAGTGAGCAACCCGCACGACCTCTTTCACAAACTTTGGGATGTCCTTCTCCGGCACATCGCGCACGGAATACTCGCTCAAGATCTTGTCCACTCGGTTTGACGCGGCAGCGGGGAGGCTGGCATCAAAGCTCGACACGACGATCAATTTCTTTTTCCCTTCGCGGTCTTCGCCGTGACGTTGAAGTAAATCACCTTCCATTGCCAGTCGCATCGCCGCGCCTACCACTTGAAGTTCACTGCCGACGAACCGCTGTGGCTTCACGAGGTTCCAGACTCCATTGCGAAACGCATACGGCACTTTCAGGTCGAGTCCGGCGATGGGCACCGAGACCGGGTAATCAAGTTTTGCTCGACCTTCATCGGCCAGTTGTTTGAACGTCTCATGCAACTGCCGGATGGCGGACGGTCGCTTCGTTCTTGGCTCACGCTTGGCCCGGCCGCCAACCAGTTCATCGAACAGGCTTTGCAAGTCCGCCGCCGGATCAGCCACCTGCATGGGTCGCGGCGCGGTCAGCTTCAACTCGTTGGCTCGTGTGGCGATGAAATGCTGAAACTGTTCCAGCGAGCGAATCCTTTCCCCTTCGACAACGATCCGCCGTTCCATTGCCAGTTTGGCGCTGCTGAGGCTGACCGGATCGAACGATTCCCGGCCGAAGAATCGGCGAACGCGGTCGTTCCCGTGCGATGTCCGAGCCGCCAGAAACGAAAGCTCCGGGCAGAACAGCACGACACCGACATTCGCCGCTTCCAGGCGTGACGCATCCGGGCAGTATTGAATCAAACTGAAATAACCACGATGAGCAGTCATCGTCGGCCCCCCTTTTTCTTCACACGACGGTCATCCCAAAGTTGCCCCGGCCAGCAGATCCGCGCCAAAGCCTGCGGTATTGTGTCGGCCAGAAATCGAGCACGGCGGCAGAGAAACTCGCCCCATGCCTCACGAACGGACTTCGACACGTCCCATTCGGTGGGAATCTCCGCCAGGAATTGTGACGCGACGGCTGGGGTGAATGCCAGCAAGCGGTCGCGAGCTTCTCGGATTTGCTCGTCTTTGATGAACGGAATGAACGCGGGAAACAGCCCGTAGAGGCCCGCATCTTGAATGGACGCCAGTTGGAAACTCTTCGAGGTCAGTACCCCGCCCGACGTGAAACAATGCGAATGGTCCATCGCGATCAATCGCAATCGTCCGCGACTTGCCCCCTCGCTGGTCAGAAAGACGTTGTCGAGGTTTGGGTCTCGGTTGTCCGGCGAGTGACGATCCCAATTCCGAATCCAGTTGTCGAACACCACCAACCGAGTGATGTCTTCCGGGTTCTCCAACTGCAAGAGCTGTATGTCGGCCCCATCCCACGTCTGATGGTCTTTCGCGGCACGAGTCACAAACGCCGGCCCCGGCTGTGACAGACTGCCATCCAAGAAAGTGACAGCTCCTTCGCTGAGAAGTTCCATGATCGAGAACTCAAACGTCGGCAGACCGAACCATTGAGCCAGTTGGATCGCGACCAATTCGCAGGCGAGCGGATGCGGCCCTTGCCGGTTGCTCAATGCCTTGATGTATGCCTTGCCCGCATCCGTCACGATCCGCGCCGTTCCCATGCTGGTGTCCAACGCTTCCTCGAATCGAAGAAGCCGTGTCGGTTGCCAGAGAGAAGTGGGGGACGAAGACAACTACCGCCCTCCCTGAAACGCCTGAGCCAACAACGCCGCTGGCAGTCGGTCGAGCGTTTCGAGCTTGCCGCTCAGCGATTCTCGCAACCGCGTGACTTCCGCGAGTTCGGCGGCGAGACGAGCGGCGACACATTCTTGTTCGTCGAGCGATGGAACAGGAACTTTCTCGGCGAGAATTTGGCTGCGCGTGATCTTTTTCATCGTGCCACTGGAACCGCCCGCTCTCTCGCACCAGTACCCGGTGAGATACAGGGATGAGAGGTATCGAGTCAGAAAGTCTCCGTGGACTTCATCGCCCGGCCAAATCCGAATCGTCAGGTCGGACGCGACCGCGCCGGGAGATTCGCCTTTGAACAAGGCAACTCGCCCGACGAGTTCAGGCGTGTTGCTTCGTGCGATCAGAATCTCGCCGGCCCGAACTGTGCAATCGGGCACGTCGCTCGCCCACATTCGACCGGTCTTGATTCCTGCTGGATCAAAGCCCGTCTCAGTGAGACTGGCGGTCGTAATCGCTCGGACTTCGGCATCGGCAGTCAGGCAGATCGACTTCGATGGCAAGAGTTCACACACATCACCAAGACAACGACGCGGCCATGATTGTGCTTCATTGCTGTTGAAGACGTCGCGGAGCGATGCGGCGGGGAGGGCTTGGGCGGCGGCGAGTTGGGCTTGCACGGCGGTTCGGGCCTTCGCCACCTCCGCCAGTTGCTTCCGCAACCGCCCCGCAATCCGCCGCTGCTTTTCAAGCAATGTGAACGGAATCCGAAAGTCTTCGATGAGCGCTTTCGTCAGTGCTTGTCGAGTTGCGCCTGCTTGCGTTTCCCAAATGAAACTCTGGAATTCGGGTGACGCTAAAAAGAACGCGACAAACTCAGAGTCCAGCGAGTCGTCGCCACGAATCACGCAAACGTGTTGATTGACGTTGGCTGGACAGCGTTCAGCCGGCACGACGCAGACTCGACCGATCGACGCGCCAGTGATGTTGAGCAAGACATCGCCTGGCTGAACTCGACTGACCGCCATCGCTTCGTCTTGGTCGGTGGAGATGAATGCCAAGCCGTCAGGCTCAAAGCGATTCATGTGGACGTTCTGGCTACGAATCAGCGGAATCCCCGATGCTTGGTAGCTTGCATGGCCGCCGAGTGGCGTCAGACCGCTTCCGATTTTCGAGACGTGATCGCCGAGGCGCACCCAACGCCAACCATTTCTCTCCGCGAGATGATTCGCTGGTTCTGCCGTGTTGTTCGTGTGGCTGGTCATATCGCGAACAACGATTCCTTGGTCTTGCGGAGCAGTTCAGCGGGGTTGCCGGCGGGGCGGAGGGCGGCGAGTCCTTTGGCGCGTTTGACTTCGGCCACTTGCCACAGTTCCGGCGTCTCCAAGGCGTCGGTCCCCGCTTTCTCGAATTGGCGGACGACGGCGCGGAGCACCTTGGTCGCCGGTGGAGGCAAGATCGAAAACCAGTCCGGCCCCGCATCCTCAAACCGCGCCGCTCGCTCCGTGCGCGTCAACGGCTCGACACCATACGCGACCGCCGCCAACACGTCGAACAAGTCGTACTCGCCCATGTGAGCCGCGTCGCGCAGCTTGTCGGGGATCAGCCCTTGCGCTCCCAATTGCTCAATCAAATCCTTCCGCTGCGCGGGGTCGAGCCACCGCTCGCGAAAGTCAGCCAGCGACGGAACCAGCGAGATCAGTTCCTCGACCAGCCGCGCCCGATACTGCTCCGGCGTCACGCGCGTCAGCTTGCCATCCACGCCCATCAGATTGAATTGCCCGGCGTCCTTTACGCGAATTTGAATCCCACGGCCAGCGCGTATCAAAGTTGTTGACCTGTGAGGACTTCCGCGAGGAAGTCGTCGTTCCAGCCGGCGATTTGCATCTTGCCTCGCAGACTTTCTTTGAGCGGATGATGCTTGAGTCGCGTGATGGCAAAGCGTCGTAGCCAA
>CAMDDX010000028.1 GCA_945893075.1 Planctomyces sp. SH-PL62
AGCGACCTATTCCGGCCCGGCGGATTCCGCAGCCCCAATTCCTCCAGAACCAGTCCCGGCAAGTGAGCTTCCCGTGACTCCCGCGAAGCCGCTACCTGAGCCGATCGCACCGGCTCCTGCAGAGAAAAAAGAATTGCCCGATTCCGCAGAGGCCGCCTTCTTCGATGAGCCTTCCGAAGTCGAACAAGCAACGCTTGAAGAGATGGACGAGCCAGACTCCGGCAAATTGATTCAGCAAACGGACTTTCAACCGCCGGCCACGATGACTCGTCCGCGCCCACAGAACCTGCCGACAGACAACGAATTCCAACCACCCGTTCGCGGCGCTCAGTCACCCGCCATCAAGCAGTTGGAAGACGACGATGACGACGACGAGATGGACGAGGAAGCGGAAGAAGCGGCGTTGAGTCTGCCTCGAAGACGCTGAGGCGAACGGCAACTGAAAACGTACCCGGCCGGGGTCAGGTGTTCTGATTTCTGTTTTGGCGGTACGAATGAACGTCAACTCTGAATCGCTCGACTAACCTGCGAATACTGCTGCGGGTGAATCGCGGGGCCAAAACAGAAATCAGAACACCTGACCCCTCGCTTGCTTCACTTCGTCGCCTGCCGCAAATCGACGACCACTTGACCGATTCCTTCGACGTGGTTGTCGGTCAGCGTGATGTTCTTGGTCTCGGCTCCCACGCGGATGCCGATACGTTTGGCCGAGCCGCGCTGTTCGACGATGCGGTTCTCAATGAGTTCGATCGACTCGGTCCCGCCCTGGATGTCGATACCGACTCCCTCATCGCCGCCGCTGTTGACGATCTCGTTCCGCTCGATGCGATTGCGATGCCCGGCGAACGACGGACCGCGTTCAGGACGGAAGAGCACACCCGCTACGCCGCTGTTCTTGATGACGTTGTCGCGCACGATGTTGTCGGTATCGCGATGCCCAATCGAGATGCTTGCCGTTCGGATGCCTTCAATCGTGTTCTTCTCCGCGAGGCCATACTTCACGCCCCAGCAGAAGAAGATGCCGATGTTGCATCGCTCAATCCGATTGCCGCGGATCAGCGGCCGTTGCGAGCCGCTACCCGGATGCAGGCCCAGGTCCGCGTTGTCGTGGCTGTGACAATTCTCGACGACAACGTCGTGACAAATCTGCCAACTGATGCCGTCGCCGTTGTTGTTACGAGCCTCGACGCCGCGCATCGTCATCCGCTGGCAGTCCTGCAAGAAAATGCAGCCGGAGTAATTTCCATCGAAGTGATCGTTCTTCTCGCGATTGCCGTCCAGGGTGATGTTCTCGATGACACAGTCGCTGACAAACTCGCCGCTGATCAGTGGGAAGGAAGTCGCAATCGTCGGCTCGCCCACCTGCCAAACGTTGTCACGCAACGCCTTGTCGAGCTTGAAGCGATTCCCCGACCGAGCCACCAGCGTCCGCTTGAGCACAGTCGCTCCGCCGTTGTGCGGATTCTTGCACCGCAAAACAACGCCGTCCCCGACGCGAAAACCGCTCGCGTCTTCCAGCGTCACTTCCTGGTCGTACCAATCGGAATCAACAACCAACTTCGTCTTCGTACTCGGGTCCTTGATCAGCACCGACTCCGCCCCGCTGCCAACGATCCGCACCTTCGACGCCAGATAAACCGAGTTCCGCAGCCGGTAGGTTCCCGGCAACACCTTGACCGTCCCGCCCCCCAACCGCGCGACCGAATCGACCGCCGCTTGCAGCACTTTCTCATTCGAGCCGATCAAATCTCCCTCCTTGTTGCCGACCGAGATTGTCAACCGCTCATCCCAATTCGGCTCGACCGCCGAGTCCCCAGACGTCGCTCGCGGAGACGTCACCTTCGGCCGACCGTCCTCCGCCAGCAAGGTCATCGTCACGAGAGAGCAAACGCCAACAAACGCCAGAAATCTTCGACGCTTCATGTCACTCTCCTATTGTTCGTTCCGGCCGAAAGCCGTCCGGCAAACGGCCGGAGTTAAGTAACCCGAAGCGTCAGCGAGGGCGAGCGCTCCAGGAAGTAATGAATCCCAGGTTCTGAAGCCGGTGGCACGCTCGCCCTCGCTGACGCTTCGGGTTACTAAATAATGCGCCTAATCCACTTTTTCCCTCGACCATCAAAAACACTCCGGCAACGCCGAGTCCCGATACATATTCCGCAACGCCGGATCACACAGGCCGACCACATTAAACGGCCGGATCGCTTCCGCCAACTCGCGCTCGAATTGGCCGACGGCCGACGCTTCGCTCAGCCGAGCACACATCCGCCGCACGACCGCCAACCAATCCGGATCGTTCGCCAATAAGAAGCTCGGTTGAAACTCGCCGACGCTCGCGACACGAGCACGCTCATAGCTCGTCGCCGCCGCGAAGTAGAGCATCGTTGCGGCGGCAAAGCGGCGAAAGTCTCCCAAACCCGCGAAGCAACCGCTGACCAGCAGGTCGATCATTTCGACTTCACCCAAGACGCAGCGTTCGTACTCGCGCAGCCGCGATTCCAAATCGTCACGGCCGAGCGACCGAATCAAAATGCGAGCCAGCCGCTCGATCCCGCAGAGCGTGTGCGCGATCCCCGAACTATGCAGCGCGTCGATAAAGCCCGCCGTGTTCGGCAACATCGCCCACCAGGCACCAGCCGCGCGGGCCAACTTGCGTTGCAACCGCCCAGTGCTGCGCAGACCACCTTCCGGTCGGACGATTTTTGCGTTCGCGAATTGCTCGCCGACGGACGGGTAGCGACACAGCCACGAATCCCACTCGTCACTCGCTGACAAGCTCGATCGTTCGCCGCGATTCAGATCCTGCACGAAGCCTGCACTGACGGTCTCGTCGTTGAACCGCAGTTGCCACATCCAGCCGGTGTCGAAGGCGTGATGTAGCGCGGCGTGATCGCAGTCGAACGGATGCTCCGCCGTGTCGAGCCCACGCGATTCCAGGCAGCGCTTCCAGCGGGTCACGTCTGCGAAGTGAGCGAACACCGCTCGCGAATTCGTCCGCAGTTCGTGAGTCCGGTTTTCAATTCCCAATTGCTTCGCGAGAAAGCCACCTTCGCCGCTCGCATCGACGACAAAGCGAGTGCGCAACTCGTGGGGCACGTTTTCAACGTGCCCGTGCTTCAAGGGCACGTTGAAAACGTACCCCACACCGGGCGATTCGATCTCCCCAACGTCGCACTGCTCAAAACAAAACGCCCCCGCCGCACGAGCTTCGCCGAACAAGAACCCATCGACGTCCTGCCGCAGCCACTGCGTGTCCGAGTGCTGATCACTGCTGCTGGCCGCGACAAGCAACTCGGTCGAATGCTCCGCATCCGCCACGAAGGACTGACCGGGCTCGTGATGAAAGTACGAGAACCCGCGCTTGATCCCGGAGACCAGTTGCGGATGCGTCGCCTGCCAGGTGCCGTACTTCGCCAGCGGAGCAATTCGCGACAGGTCGTATTCGCAGCACAAGTCTCTCAAGACGAGGTTCGCAATTGGAGTGGATGACTCGCCAATCGCGAATCGCGGATGCCGGCCGCGGTCGATGAGCGCGACTCGCAGCCCAGCCCGCCGCAGCACCAGCGACAGCAAGCTGCCGCCGAAGCCTCCGCCCACAATCGCTACATCCACTTCAAGCATGACTTCTCCGTAGGTCAGCCTTTCCAGGCTGACCCGATGTGCCAACGACGAGTGCAATCGTTTGATGCGCCGGTGAGCGTTCGGGTCAGGCTAGAAAGCCTGACCTACAAGCGATGCACTCCACAACCGGCAGGATCGTCTGCGACAAATTCATTTGCCGCAACCGCTCGACCCGCTCGGCCGCGCACGTCGTGCAATCGGCGAAGCGAGCCGCGTCCCACGTGTCGGCGAAAACGCGTCCGCGTTGCATTTCGATTCCGGTCGCCAAGACGTACTCCAGTGAAGTCAGTTTCGGCGGAGAGACAAATCCCTCCGCTTGCAGTCGCTCCATCGCCCCGTTGCCCGCGCGTGTCGGAATCACTGAGACGCACGTCACGCCACAATCGAACGCAAATCTGATCGAACGCAGCGCCCAATCGACCCCCTCCGCTTCGGACAAGTACGGTGGCCGCAGCAACACGAACGCGCGAACCGCGATGTCGTGCTCGACCAGAAACCGCGCCGACCGCTCGAAGTCGTCAAGCGTCATGCGCTTGTTCATCCGCGCGAGCACGTCTGGGTGTACGGTCTCCAATCCCATCGCGACTTCCAATTCGCCCCCTTCGCTCAGAAGTTCGCGAAACCGCAAGCAGCGATCATCAATCAGTAGCGGATGGTTCTCGACGATGACCCGCTCGAACTGCCGCACACGGTCGGCGATGTCCGGCCAGTCTTCCGGAGGAATCGCCGTGGCATCGAAGAAGTTGCCACTGTTGTAGAGCTTCACGACGCTGGTCGCGGTCCGGATTTCATTCAGCGCGACGTCGATCTGCGTCGGCACCGCACCGCGCGGTATCGGCTCATCGAGCGTGTGCCGCCAGAGATCGCAGTAGACACAACGAAAAGGACACTCGCGATTCGCGAGGAAGATCGTCGCCACGTCCTGGACTCGCCCATCCGCTTGCCGCTCCGGTTCGACGAACGAGGCGATCGGTCGCCACGGATCGACCAGCGCTTTCGGTCCACGCGCTGCGAGGACTTCACGATCAGTGAGTTTTGGAAAAAACGGTATCACGGCTCTCGGCAGTCGGCTGACGGCGATCGGCCGGAGAAGTTACGCGCGGTGCGTTCCTTTTCCCCAAGCACGTTGCCCACAAGAATACCGCCGCCAAAGAAACTCGAAAGAAACTGTGCTTGAAAACAACAGCGAGATCATGAGCAACATTCCTCCCAAAGCAGTCGTTCTTCTCAGCGGCGGGCTCGATTCCGCGACGGTCCTGGCGATCGCGCGGCAGCAAGGCTTTGAAACGTATGCCCTCTCGATCGACTACGGCCAGAGGCATCGGTTTGAGTTGGAAGCCTCTCGGCGCGTGTGCCAGTCGCTCGGAGCGAAACAGCATCGAGTATTTCAAATCGACTTACGGCAGTTCGGCGGCTCGGCACTGACCGCCGACATCGCCGTCCCGAAGGATCGCAGCGATGTGCAACTTCAGACCGGCATCCCGATTACTTACGTGCCGGCACGCAACACGATTTTCTTGTCGCTGGCGCTCGGCTGGGCCGAGGTGCTCGGCGCGTTTGATTTATTCATCGGCGTCAACGCGGTCGATTACAGCGGCTACCCCGATTGCCGGCCGGAATTCATCCAAGCGTTTGCCGAGGTCGCGCGGCTCGGCACCAAAGCGGGGGTCGAACGCAGCGGGCGATTCGTGATTCACTCGCCGCTGATCTCGCTCTCGAAGGCGGAGATCATTCGTCGCGGCGTCGCACTCGGAGTCGATTATGGTTTGACGACCAGTTGCTACGACCCCGATTCGGCTGGCCGGCCATGTGGTCATTGCGATTCCTGCCAACTGCGACGAAAAGGATTCGCCGAAGCGGGTCGCGTTGATCCGCTGCCGTATCAAGACTGACCTTCCCCCCACTGAGCTTGCCTCAGTGGCTCGCGGGCTTTTGCACTACGCTCGCCTCGTAGTGCAAAAGCCTGAATCCACCGAGGCAAGCTCGGTGGGGTTATGACATAGCGACCCCTCATGCCACTTGCTTCGCGACGCACGAAACTGATGTTGCTGGTCCCGACTCTCGATCAATCGGGAGCCGAGAAGCAATTGACGTTGCTGGCGTGCCGGCTACCGCGTGAAGAATTCGACGTGCATGTCGTCGCGCTCACACGCGGCGGGCCGTTCGCGGACGAGTTGGCCAAGCACGGCGTGCGATTGACGGTGCTCGGCAAGCGTTGGAAGTTCGATCCGGTTGCGTTATGGCGACTGCGAAAACTGATCGCGGCCGAGCAACCCGACATCGTTCACACCTGGCTCTTCGCCGCGAACGCTTACGGCCGATTGGTGATCGGCCGGCGGATGAAGCCACGCCCGAAGTTGATCGTGTCGGAACGTTGCGTCGATGTCTGGAAAGCGGGTTGGCAATTGTGGCTCGATCACAAACTGATCGAGCGGACGGATCGGCTCGTCGGCAATTCGGTCGCGGTCGGGGAGTTCTATCAGTCGATCGGCTACCCGGCGGATCGCATCACGGTGATCCCGAACGGCATCGACATTCCGGAGCCGACTCCGATCGACCGTGACGCCGTGCTGGCAGAACTCGAAATCCCGCGCGGCTCGCCCGTCATCGGCTTTGTCGGCCGGATGGCGAAACAGAAGCGCGTCGATGATCTGGTCTTCGCGATGGCCTTGGTGGCGATTCTGCAACCGGAACCGCATCTGCTGCTGATCGGCGATGGGCCGGAACGGGACAAGCTGATGAAGTTCGCGCGCGACATCGACATCGACCATCACACGCGCTTCACCGGCCACCGCGCGGACGCCGCACACTTGCTGCGAATCATGGACGTGTTTTGGATCGCCAGCGATTTCGAGGGGCAGTCCAACAGCGTGATGGAAGCGATGGCCGCCGGCCTGCCGGTGATCGCCAGCGATATCCCACCGAATCGCGAGTTGGTCATCGACGGCGAAACCGGCTTCCTGGTGAAAGTCGGCGACCGTGTTGGCTTTCAACAGTTCGCCGACCGCTTGCTGGCCGATCCGGAATTGGCTCGGCGGCTGGGAGATGCGGGCCGCGAACGCATGCGGCAGCACTTCAGCATCGACAACATGGTCGCCGCGCACGCGCGCCTGTATCGCGAAGTGCTGGCACGACCGTAGCTCGGACGCCTACGTCCGAGCAGATTGACCGGACGTAGGCGTCCGGTTTACGCCAACACATCTTCGACGACATGGCCATGCACGTCGGTGATGCGGCGGTCGATGCCGTTGTGGCGGACGGCTAGCTTCGTGTGGTCGATGCCCATCAGGTGGAGCACTGTCGCGTGCAGGTCGTAGCTCCAGGTTTCGTCGTTCGCGGTCTTGTAAGCGAACTGGTCGCTTTCGCCGTGAGTCGCTCCCGCTTTGATGCCGGCTCCGGCCAGCCAGGTGACGAACGTGCCGCCGTTGTGATCGCGGCCGGTCGCTCCCTGAGTGAACGGCATCCTGCCGAATTCGGTCGTCCAGATGACGAGCGTGTCCTCGAACAGCCCGTGCTGTTTCAGATCACGGACCAGCGCGGCGATCGGTTGATCGACCATGCTGGCGATGAACGGCAACTCCTTGTCGATGTTGGTATGGTTGTCCCAGTTGTTCGAGGCCCCTCCGGCACCGCTCCAAACTTGGACGAACCGCACGCCCCGTTCGATCAACCGCCGAGCAGTCAGGCAACTCTTGGCGAAGTCCGCCGTCGGAGCAGCATTGGTCCCATAAGTCTTATGAGTCTCCTCTGTCTCTTTGGTGAGATCGAGAGCCTCCGGTGCAGAGAGCTGCATCTTGGCGGCGAGTTCATAGCTGGCGATTCGCGCGTCCAACCGAGAATCTCCTGGCCGAGACTTCTGATGTTCGCGGTTGATTTCTGCGAGCACTCGCAGTCCCTCCGCTTCGCTATCGTGCGTGATGAAACCGGCCGACTTGGGCGGGAACAAATCGCTAATCGGAGTGGGAGCATTCGCCTTGATGATCGTCCCTTGATGATCCATCGGCAGAAACGCGGACGAGAAATTGCCGGCGTTGTTGTACGGCAGCCCGCGCGTGTCCGGCAGCACGACGAACGTCGGCAGGTTGTCGGCCAGCCGGCCCAATCCGTACGACATCCACGCTCCCAGGCACGGAAAGCCCGGCTGCGTGAATCCCGTGTTCTGCATGTAACTGGCGGGGCCATGCACGTTGGTCTTGGTGGTCATCGCCATCAGGAAGGCCAGCTCATCGACGATCGTGGCCATCTGCGGCAGAACGCTGGTGACCCAGCGGCCGGACTCGCCGTGCTGCTTCCACTCGAACGGCGATTTCATGACCGCTCCCGGCACGCTGGTCGCCGCCGCCTTGAGGCCGAAATCCACTTTCTCGCCGTGCTTTTTGATGAGCTCCGGCTTGTAATCAAACGTGTCCATCGGACTCGCGCCGCCATTCATAAAGAGCTGAATGACGCGCTTAACCTTCGCCTTGTGATGTAGCCCGCCGTTGAATTCCGGCCGAGGCGTCGGCCGCTCGGTCGCCCAACTTTCAGTCGTCAGTAACTGGTTCAGCGCGAGTGCTCCGAAGCCACCGCCGGTCGTCGTGAGAAACTCGCGACGTGAGGAGCGTGTGGAATCGGCGGCGTTGTGGCGAAAAGGAAACATGACGACCTCGTAAAACATCAAGGGACCGTGCCGCAGGAATCTACCGAACTTCCGCGCCGCGAGCACGCACGATCTCAACAAGATTTCCTTTCAGACGATACCGGTCAGTCCCTTCGCTCGTCAGAATGCCTCGGCCTTAACTTCAAACTGGGGTCGGGTGTTCGATTTTTCGGAATTGGCGGGATTAGAGCGTCGTCTGCAATCCAAACTTTATTCCCGCCAATTCCGAAAAATCGAACACCCGACCCCGGATACAAAGTCGCCCAAGTTGGGAGATCATTCCATGCGTCTGCATTCGTTCTTCGGTTTGGGTTGTTGCCTGCTGTCCGCCGGTATTGCGTTTGCGCAATCGCCGGAGCCTCCCTGCGCGTGTGGCCAACCAAAGCCGTCTCGATTCGCTCCGCCGAGATTTTCTGCCCCGGCGATGACTTCGCCGATTCCGGTTCGATCAGAGCCGTTCGTGATGGATTCCACATCGCGTTTCGGAGCACCGATTGTTGTCCGCTCGGCAAAAATCGAACCGGCTGCGGACGAGTTGATTCGCGACTTCGCGCCGCTGCAAGTCAGCATCCCCGAACGATTGCTCAACCAACTGCTGACCGATGAGCGTTCCGAAGTCGGTGCCGTGCGCGATGTGATCGCGAAGGCCGATGTGATCGGCCGGCAATCCACGGCGACGCGAGTCGTCGTCGATGTCCGACCGAACGCCGAGTTTGCGGAACTGCATCTCGTACTGACCGGAGCAGTGCGGAGCGACACGATCGGCATGACGTCGCAAGCGGCCGTCAACACGCTGGGACGACACGACGTTCTGGCGATCAAGCCGGTCATGTTCGACGGAAATCAGATCACAACCCGCCGCCCGCGCGTGTGGGTCGATATTCACAACGAGCATATCGGTGCTCAGACCGCATACGACGGCACGCTCTTCGGAGGATTCGCGCGCAGCGTGGCGATCTCCACCGCGAAACGGCAGCGGACGCAAGTCGATGCGGAGACGGCGGAGCATCTCGCCGCACAGCTCGGCCCCAAGTTCAACCGCGAGGCGGATCAAACGCTCGCTCGATTCAATCGCGAATGGCGTGACGGTGTGAAGGCCCGATTCGGCAGCCTTTGGCCGCAGCAACTTTCGGCGCGTTCGACCGACTCGCAATTGCTGATCTCCGCCGCTTGGGCCGATGCCCCGGCACTCGCGCAGGCGGATGTCCCTCGCGCGGCCGATGCGGACTCGGTCACTGTCCGTGTGCATGAATCGGTTCTTAATTCGGGACTGCGAACACTCAACCTCGGCGGCAAGACAGTGACGGAAACGGAACTGCGAGAGATTTTCGAATCGTTTGTGACAAAGCTCGGCGGGCGTGTGCTGCCACGCGGAAACAAACTCGCCGGTCAGCCGCTGCCAGGAACGGCCCCGCTGATTCGGCTCGGTGAAAAAGACCCCGTGAGGATCAGCATCGTTGAGGGTGAGTTACGTCTGACCGTCGTCGCCAGCATCGAAGTCGCGGGGCACACGGTGCTCGCTCAAGACGAGATCACCGTGCCGATGTCCTCGAAATTTGAACGGGGCGAATGGCGTTTGATCCCAGGACAACTCGCGTTCGCCAAAGCCGACAATGGCGTGTCGCTCGTAGGCATGGTGGAAACACTAGTCCGCAATCAACTGGCAGCAGCGTTTCCCGACGTCGTGCTCCCCGACTCGATCCCGTTGCCGGCCAGCATGCCGTCACAAAAGATGGCGTCCTTGCGGCTCACCCGCGCAGATGCCTCAGCAGGTTGGCTGACACTTTCACTGATGTTCGGCGCAACTTCTCAACCAATTCCAGAGCCGCAGCCAGAAGAAGCCGCTCCCTTCGAGATCGTGCCACCGCGGCTCATCGCCCCACCGCGACTCGAATCACGCCGTGATCCGCGCGGCTGGTTCGATTGATCTGTCCCCATCCGTGCTCCGGCTCTGCCATCCGTGCGGCTACTTTTCGGGATTCGGTCCGCCGAGCGTGACAGGGACATTCACTTTGCGCCCCTCGCGTAGCACCGTGACGATCACTTGATCGTTCGGTCGTTTGCTTTCGACCACGCTCAGGAAGTCGCTTTGCGATTTGACCTCTTCCTCGTCGACGGCCACGACGATATCGGCCGCTCCGTAATCAATGCGCGTGCCGCCCAAGATTCCCGTCTTGCGAACAACTTTCGGGCCGCGCAACCCCGCCTTATCGGCCGGACCGTTCGGTTGCAGTTGAGCGACCAGCAAACCCTTCTCGGTCTTCAGCAACCGCACGCCGATTTCCGGACGGATGACTTTGCCATGACGAATCAGTTCCGGCACGACGCGGGCGACAAGATTCGAGGGGATCGCGAAGCCGACTCCCGCGCTTTGCCCGGTCTTGCTGGCGATCGCCGTGTTGATGCCGATCAACCGACCGTGCGTATCGAGCAACGGGCCGCCGGAGTTTCCCGGATTGATCGCCGCGTCGATCTGAATGATCTGCTTGATCGACCGATTGCGAATCTGCAGCGAGCGATCGACGCTCGAAATACTGCCGGTCGTCAGCGTCCGTTCCAGTCCGAACGGATTGCCAATCGCGAAGCATTTCATCCCGACACGCAAATGGCTGGAGTCTCCCAGCGCGACGGGATACAGCACTTCCGGCGGAGCTTTCACGCGAATGACGGCGACATCGTTTTCCGGATCAGCGCCGATGAACGAAGCGTCGTACTGTTTGCCGTCGTGCAGCGTGACGACCACATCGTTGGCGTCCGCGATGACGTGAAAGTTGGTGACGATGTGCCCGGCCTTGTCGAGGATCGACCCCGAACCAGTTCCCTCGGCCGTGACCTCAAACGCCAGCAGCGCCGAGTGCGAACTCTTCGTGTTGATGTTCACGACGCTCTTGTTGATCGCTTCATAGACCGCGACGTTGATCGCTTCCTCTGGAGTCAGCCCCTCGCGATTAAACAGGGCTGGCAGATTGGTCGGCGCATACGCCCGATTCTCTTCCAGCGAAAACGACGCTCGCGTGACCCGCTCGCCGGCCCGATCCTGAGCACCCACCGGCGGCAACACGCTCTCGCTCTGCAACGTCAACGCGAGTAACGCTCCAAGAAACGCCGACACTCCGCAACCCAACCAGAAACGCATGGCATCCTCCGATGACGATTGTCACATCCGTGAGCGGCACGGCGCTAGCCGCCGGTCTGGCATGGAGAATCGGCTCCACGACACCGGTGGCTAGCGCCATTCCGCTCACAATCACTCATTGATGGCGGCGCGAGGATAGGCCGTATTCCGCGTTTGGCTCAAGACGGGTTCGGGCCTACTTCAACAGGCTCTTCTCGACGACGGCTCGCGCTTTGTCGAAACAGGGATTCCATTCGATCTCCGGCTTTCCGTCGCGCAGACAGTCGCGGACTTTTTGCAGCGTGTTCCGAGCCATGTGCGGACAGCGGTTGCAGGCACAGGTCTCACCGCTGGATTCCATCAGGCCGGGGATCGGCACGTAGTTGTGCTGCGGAGCGATCTTTTTCAGCGGGTGAATCATGTTGGCTTCGGTCGCGACGAGAAACGTCTGCGGCTCGGCGATCGACGCGACGTGCTTGCGCATCGCTTCGGTGCCGCCGATGAAGTCGGCATGTTCGAGAATGTTCACCGGGCACTCCGGATGCGCGATGATGCGGCTGCCGGGGTTGTTCCGTTTGGCTCGCAGCATGTCGGTGATGCTGAAGACTTCGTGAACCATGCACGAACCCGGCCACAGGATCATCTTGCGACCGGAGACCTCCGACAGATACCGGCCGAGATGCTGATCGGGCACAAACAGAATCTCTTTGCCGGCGGGCACGCGGTCGATGATCTCGCGCGCGTTGCCGCTGGTGACGATCCAATCGACGAGGCTCTTCACGCCCGCCGACGTGTTGATATACGCGACCGTCTCGAAGTCCCGACCTTCGGCTCGCAGCTTCTGCTGGAACTTCGCCAATTCTTCCGGCTGACAGCTATCGGCCAGCGAGCACCCCGCCAGCATGTCCGGCAGCAACACGCGCTTCGTCGGGCTGAGCATCTTGGCCGTCTCGGCCATGAAGTGGACGCCGCTGAAGACAATCGTCGAAGTCGTCACTTTCGTCGCATCGCGAGCCAGCTTCAGGCTGTCGCCGGTGAAGTCGGCCACGTCCTGAATGTCCCCGTCCACATAAAAGTGCGCGAGGATCGTCGCGTCCTTTTCTTTCTTCAACCGCTCGATCTCGTCCATCAGATCGAGCGGGTCTTCCTCGGCGGCAGGGGCTTGTCCCAGAATCGGCAATGTGGCGGGCATGATGATTCCTCGTAGAGCACGCGGCTCGCGTGCGTTGATCGTGTCGGATTGTAGGTTGGGACTCCGTCCCGACCAATCGACGACAGTTGAGATGGTCGGGACGGAGTCCCAACCTACAATCGAGGCCACAAACCTTGATCGAGTTGGCGATGTCGGCTGATATACTCGGCATCGTACTCTGTTCTTCATCGCCCTCGTGGAATCTCAGCCATGAACCGCAGCCCGTTCCCCGGAATGGACCCGTACCTCGAAGCGAGTTGGGGGGACATTCATCATCGACTCATCACTTACTCATGCGACCTGATTCAACCGCAGTTACCCGATGATCTGCGGGCACGAGTCGAAGAGCGTGTCTCCGTCGGATCGCCCGATGAGAGACGGCTGCATTTGATTCCCGACGTTCGCGTGGTCGAAAAATCGCCACGCTCCGGCCGAGGCCGAAATGGCGGTGGAGTCGCGGTGGCCGAACCGCGTTCGCAAACCACCAAGCTCGCGAAACCGTTGCTGCTCGAATACGACGAACCGACGACCGAGGGCTTCATCGAAATCCGCGATAAGGGAAGCGATCGGCGAGTCGTCACCGTGATCGAGTTTCTCAGCGAAACCAACAAGCGGCCGGGTAAAGACCGTCGCAAGTATTTGCAAAAGCGCAAAGAACTGCGGCGCGGCGGAGTCAACCTCGTCGAGATCGACTTGCTCCGCAGTGGCCGTCGCCTGCCGCCGCTCAGTCGCAATGGTTTGCCGCCGTCGCACCAAACGCCCTACTGCGTGCTGACGATGCGTGCCGGGCAGCGACCGCTGGAGTACTTCCCGATTTCGCTCCGGGAGGCATTGCCCACGATCCCGATTCCGCTGCGCAAGACGGACGAGGATGTGGCGCTCGACCTGCAAGCGGTGCTCCAGCAAGCCTACATCAACGGCCGCTACGACGACCTGGATTACTCGAAGCCGGCGATCCCGCCGATGGAGACCGAAGATGCCGCTTGGGCCGGAAAGATGCTGCGGCCAACATTGAAGCGGCGTTGATCGAACATTTCTTGCTCGGCGTCAGTGGGACGTCCCTGAGCGTTCCGCCTCGCCTTCTGATTCAACGACTTCTTCCAGAGAAATGATCTCCGAATGCACACTCTCGTCGGTTCTCTCCTCGACTCGAATGACCCGCAGCTTTTCCACATCGCGACTCACGGGCCGGGGCCGGTGGGGCGGATGCCGTTTACGGAGAGCATGTTGCTGGATGCTCCGTCAGGTGACTTGTTCGGCATGACGCAGAATGCCGGCATGGGGTGGGAACCGTCGCAGTTGGGGCGGCCTCAGTTCTTGATCGTCAGCACTCAAGGGGGCATTCGGGACGAAAATGGCCGGCCGATTGCGTTGGGGTATCACACCGGGCACTGGGAAGTCGGCTTGCTGATGCGAGCGGCGGCCGAGGAATTGAATCGGCTGGAGAAGTTGCCGTTCGCGGTTTATGTCAGCGATCCGTGCGATGGGCGATCGCAGGGGACCGTTGCGATGATGGATAGCCTGGCGTATCGCAACGACGCGGCGATTGTGCTGAAGCGGTTGATTCGTTCGCTGCCGACTCGGCGAGGCGTCATTGGCATTGCGACCTGCGACAAGGGATTGCCCGCGACGATGATGGCACTGGCGGCTCAGCATGACTTGCCCTGCGTGATCGTGCCTGGTGGAGTCACGCTGCCGACTCGCGATGCGGAAGACGCCGGCAAGGTTCAATCGCTGGGAGCACGTTTCGCTCATGGCGAAGTGACGCTCGAATACGCGCAGGACATGGGTTGCCGAGCCTGCGGAAGCGCGGGAGGCGGCTGCCAGTTCTTGGGGACGGCGGCGACATCGCAGGTCATCGCTGAAGCGCTCGGCATGGCGTTGCCGCACACCGCGCTGATGCCGTCGGGGCAGGCGATCTGGTTGGATGCGGCTCGCCGATCGGCTCGCGCGGTCATCGCAATGGAAGCCGAAGGGCTGACGATGCGCAAGCTGCTGACCGAGGATTCGCTGCACAATGCGATGGTCGTGCATGCGGCCTGCGGTGGCTCGACGAATCTGTTGCTGCACATTCCTGCGATCGCATTCTCGGCGGGGTTGAAGCGGCCGGTCGTCGATGACTGGAATCGGATCAATCGGCAAGTGCCCCGTCTGGTCGATGTCCTGCCGAACGGGCCGCAGGGACATCCGACCGTGCAGTTCTTCCTCGCGGGTGGAGTTCCCGAACTGATGCTGCATCTGCGCACGTTGGGCCTGTTGCGCTTGAACGCGCTGACGGCGACGGGGCGACCGCTGGGCGAAGTGCTCGACTGGTGGGAGCAATCGGATCGCCGCCGCGAACTACGAGCGTTGTTGCGATCGGCTGACGGCGTCGATCCCGATGATGTGGTGATGTCGCCGGAACGAGCTCGCGCACGCGGCTTGACGAGCACCGTGACGTTCCCGATCGGGAACATCGCGCCGGAAGGCTCGGTCATTAAGAGCACGGCGATTGATCCCAGCGTGGTCGATAAGGACGGCGTCTATCGGAAGCTTGGTCCGGCAAAAGTTTTCACGTCCGAACGGGACGCGATCGCGGCGGTGAAGGGGCGTGGCTCGAAAACTATCGAAGCGGGGGACGTAATCGTGCTGATGTGCCGCGGCCCGCTCGGAGCGGGCATGGAAGAGACATTTCAGCTCACCTCCGCGTTGAAGTACCTGTCGTTTGGAAAGCAGGTGGCCTTGATCACCGACGCGCGCTTCTCCGGCGTTTCGACCGGAGCCTGCATCGGCCACGTCGGTCCCGAAGCGCTGGCCGGCGGACCGATCGGCAAGCTCCGCGACGGCGACATGATCGAGATCATCATCGACCGAAACACGCTCGACGGCAGTTTGAATCTCGTCGGCGAAGCGGATCGCCGATTCTCGCCAGAGACAGGTGCCCGAATCCTCGCCGAGCGTGAACCCGCGCAACCGTTGTTGCCTGATCCGCAACTGCCCGATGACACGAAGCTCTGGGCGTTGCTGCAACAGCTTGGCGGCGGCACTTGGGGCGGTTGCGTGTATGACGCTGATGCGTTGGCGAAGGTTATCTCAGCGGCAAAGTAGGTCAGCCTTTCCAGGCTGACCCGAATGCTTCACACAACGTCGATCTCCGAAGAAGTCAGCCTGGAAAGGCTGACCTACGAAAGGCACTCATGTCCGATTTACTTCAAACCCCGTCGCATGATTGGCACGCCGCTCATGGCGGGCGGATGGTCGAGTTTGGTGGCTGGCACATGCCGGTGCAGTACCGCTCGATCACCGAAGAGCATCACGCCGTGCGGCGTGCGGCGGGGCTATTCGACATCGCGCACATGGGACGGTTGCGATTCAGCGGGCCGGACTCGGTGAAGTTTCTCGATCACCTGCTGACGAACGATGTCGCGTCGTTGAAGCCGGGACAGGTGCGGTACTCGCTGATCTGCAACGATGCGGGGGGCGTGCTGGATGACGTGCTCGTGACTCGGTTCGAGGGCTGGCATCTGCTGGTCGTGAATGCCTCGAACCGACTGAAAATCGTCGATTGGGTCACACAGCATCGCACGGGTTTCAATGTGCTGGTCGAAGATTGTTCGGCCGAGTGGTCGATGCTCGCGCTGCAAGGGCCGAAATCGGTGGAGTTACTCTCGCCGCTGGTTGGCGAAGACATCGCTCACTTGCGGTATTACTTCGGTTGCGAGACGGACGTGCTCGGCCAGCGCGGCATCGTGACTCGCACGGGTTACACGGGCGAAGATGGCTTTGAAGTAATTCTGCCTCGCGAGCACGGCGTGAAGTTGTGGGAGACGTTGATCGAACGGGGAGCCTCCGCCGGATTGCTGCCGTGTGGGCTGGGCTGTCGAGATACGCTGCGGCTTGAAGCCGGAATGCCGCTTTACGGACACGAGTTGTCGGAGTCGATCGACCCGATCTCGGCGGGACTGTCGTTCGCGGTGAAGTCGCAAACCAAAGACTTCATCGGGAAGGACTCGTTGCTGGCAAAGCCTCAGCCGCCCGCCCAGAAGCGAGTCGGACTCGTGTTGGCTGGCCGACGGATCGCTCGTGAAGGAGCGCAGGTTCTCGCGGGACAGGTTGATATCGGCGAAGTGACCTCGGGGACGTTTTCGCCGACGCTCGAAAAACCGATTGCGATGGCGTACATCGCGCGCGACGCCGCGATCCTCGGCGCGACCGTCGAAGTGGATATCCGCGGCCAAAGCGAGCGGGCAACCATCGTCGAGTTGCCGTTCTATCGGCGGGCACGTTCGTGACCTCGGAGTCGCCGGTAGCCGCGTTTCGCCAGAACGCGGTAATTCGGTGAACAACAGCCCGCGTTCTGGCGAAACGCGGCTACGTCAAGTCAATGCTTAAAGTGCCGGCGGCCGGTAAAGATCATGGTCATGCCGTGTTCGTTCGCGGCGGCGATGACTTCGGGATCGTTGCGGCTGCCTCCCGGTTGAATGGCGGCGAGGATTCCGGCCTTCGCGGCTTGATCGATGCCATCGCGGAACGGGAAGAAGGCATCGCTGGCAACGACTCCGCCTCGGCAACGGTCGGCGGATTTCTTGGCGGCGATCTCGGACGAATCGAGTCGGCTCATCTGGCCTGCGCCGGTGCCGGTGATCGCTCCATCTTTCGCGAAGACGATGGCGTTCGATTTGACGTGCTTGCAGAGTCGCCAGGCGAATCGCAGGTCGCGCAGTTCGGCGTCGGTCGGCTGACGATTGGTGACGACTTTCCATTCGGATTCGGGATCGGCGACGTCGTCACGCGTTTGGACCAGCAAGCCGCCACTGACTCGGCGATAGTCCATGCTGGCAACGGTGGCTGAGCTCGATGACGGCCAGTCGTTGACTCGCAGCAGACGAACGTTGTTTTTCCATTTCGGCCGAGTCGTCAGTGCTTGAAACGCTTCGTCGGTGAAACCGGGAGCGATGATCGCTTCGACAAACCGATCCGGCAGACAGAGTTGCTCGGCCGTTGCGAGGTCCACGACTCGGTTCATACTGAAGATGCCGCCGAACGCGCTGACCGGGTCTCCGGCGTAAGCCTTCTCGAACGCCGCGGACAACGTCTCGCTGATCGCGCAGCCGCACGGATTGTTGTGCTTGATGACGACGGCGGCGGGTTGCTCGAACTCGCGCACGATCGCCATCGCCGAATCGAGATCGAGCAGGTTGTTGTAGGACAACTCTTTGCCGTGCAGTTTCCCAAAAGCGGCGAGCGTCGAAGTGTTGGCATTTCGCTCGACGAAGAACGCGGCGGCTTGATGTGGGTTCTCGCCGTAGCGCAGCGGCATGCGTCGCTCGAAGTCGAGATGCAGCACGCGCGGGAACTTCGCGGCATCGACGGTGACACCTTCGGGAACTTCCTCTGTCACCAGCTTGCCGACCATGCCGGCCATGTAGTCGGCGATGGCTCGGTCGTAGCGAGCGGTGCAGGCAAACGCGGCTGCTGCCAGTTCGCAACGCAGTGCATGCGAAAGCTTGCCGGCGCGGAGTTCGGTCAGCACTCGTTCGTATTGTGACGGACAGGTGACGATGCCGACGTGCTCGTGATTCTTCGCGGCCGAGCGGACCATGCTCGGCCCGCCGATGTCGATGTTCTCGATCGCCTCTTCGGTCGTGCAGCCAGGCTTCGCGATCGTCGCCTCGAACGGGTACAGGTTCACGACGACCAGCTCGAACGGGATGATGCCGTGAGCAGCGATCGCCTCGGCATGATGCGGCACGTTGGGGCGGCCGAGGATCGCTCCGTGAACTTTCGGATGCAGCGTCTTCACGCGGCCGTCCATGATTTCCGGGAAGCCGGTGTACTCGGCGATGTCGATGACTTTCGCCCCTTGCTGCTGCAAGAAGGCTCGCGTGCCGCCGGTCGAAACGATCTCGAAGCCGAGTTCGTTCAGCCCCTTGGCCAGTTCGGCCAAGCCGGTTTTGTCACTAACACTGATCAACGCTCGCCGAGGAAAACTGCCCGCCATGAATCGGTCTCCGTAGCACAGGCGGCCCGCCTGTGATTTTTCAAATCGCCCCAACGGAGCAGGCGAGCCGCCTGCTCTACGTCACGCGGCGGATGCTAGGAGTGGCGGAATCGAGCGTCAAAGGAGTGAGTTTCAATACTGCTCGTACATGTGCTCGCCGCCATGAGCCGGGTTGCCAATCAGTTTTCGCTGGCACGGGTCCACAACGAAATCCAATTGTTCGAGCGGAATCTGACCGATGAGCACCGGTACGTCATCGGGAACTTCAGTGACGTCGAGAAAGCAGCTTCGGCCCTGAATCGTGATGTTGACTGGGCTGTAGATGGCCGCGACGCGTACGCCACCGGACGTGCGGACTCGGCGTTTGCCTGTCTTCTCCAAGCCGAGTTGCTTGATGATTCGTTTGGGGAGCGAAAGAGACGTCGCCCCCGTGTCGACGAGCGCGTCGAGAATGACGACATGCCGCACATCGTCCGCTGCCAGCAGTCGTCGCCGAACCGCCCAAAGATCGTCGAAGTTCTCGATCAGAACTTCCGTGGTGACTCGCCCCATGTTGTTGGTCCTTTTTTTCGGCGCACTTCGGATTTTGGTGGCGGGCATGTCGACCTCCGGTCTTTCAGTATTCGCTCGGTCCTGCAAAAGCGGCCATTCTACGGCGATGAGTCGCTCGGCACAGAGCGAAAACAATTCTTGACCAATGCTTAGCCCTCTTCACGGCGCATGATGGCAGCGTGCAGCGCCGGCACGGTCGCCTTGTGGTCCCCTTGAACGTAGAAGCTCTGGCCGCCGTCGGCGACGGTGCGGACGAGAATCGTTTTGAACGGGCGGAAGTAATAGCGTGGGTCGTTCTTCGGAGCTTCCTGCGAGAGGTCATCGCCGAGGCTGGGCAGGTCGAAGACGGCGGTCGTGAAGTGGCAGATCTTTTCATCGCGGCGATGCGCGACGTTGCGAGCCATCGCCAATGCCTTGAGATACACCTCCGGACCCATCACTGCCGACCCGATGTTGAGGAACACGCCCCCTTCCAGATTCATGACCGACTGCGTGAAGATCAGGAAGTCGGTGTACGAGGTCGCTCCGGCCGCGGCTCCGTCGAAGTTCGGATGCTCGTGAACGATGTCCTGGCCGATGCAGACGTGGGCCGTGACGGGGACTCGCAGCCGATAGCCGGCCGCAAAGATACTGGTCTCGCGAAACGGGAATTGTTCTTCTTCGATCGTCCGCCCGACCGATTCGCCGAAGCCGAGCCCGTCGCGATGCCCGGCGCTCACGGCGTCGTTCAATTGCGATGTCTCTTGCCACAAGCCGAACTGACCCTCTTTGACGTACTTGGCCACGCTCTCGCAGGTCTGGCCGATCATCGCGAGTTCAAAATCGTGAATGGCTCCGGCACCGTTGAAGCCGATGTGGGTCAGCAGTCCGCGCTGCATCAAGTCGATCAGCAACGGAGCGTTGCCGGCTCGCAGCACGTGCGCGCCGCATAAGAAGATGATCGCGCGGCCGTTCCGTTTGGCTTCGACAATTCGCTCGGCGAGGATCGGGATCGCGGGATGCTCGAATGGTACTCGCGAGCCGCCCGGCTGATTGAGAATCGCCTCGCGGCGCAGGTCGTGGATTCGCTCGTCCAAAGGCAGAATGCGAAGTTGGCTACGATCAAATTGCGGGAACGGCATGAACGACTCCGGGACAAAACGCGGTGGGACGAGGCGACTCTAAGGTCGTGAGCGACGACCGAAAAGACTGAGCGAGCACGCAACAGCAGCCCTTCTGAAAGAAGTTGATTATGCTCTGGCAACCCCACGTAAGAGCGACTCCCAGATGGCAGATGATCCCCAGCGGCAACTTGACGCAGCGAACGCACCGCGAGTCGCGTCCACGGTGGATCGCCCGCCGGCTCGGTTCGCGTTTCTCGACGGTCTGCGCGGGCTCGCGGCGTTGGGGATCGCGTTGTATCACATTTGGCGCTACGAGCCGCTGCCGTATCCGGCGATGAATTGCTTACCGTGGATTGTCGATTGGGTGTTGCTGCGGTCTTGGGTCGGAGTGCAATTCCTGTTGGTGCTCAGCGGGTTCGTGATTGCCTTCACGTTGCGCGACACCTGGGTGACTCCGCGCGAAGTGGCGTCGTTTCTTGGACGGCGGATCGTGCGACTGGGACCGCCGTATTGGGCCACGCTGGCGTTCGTGCTGGTGTTGCATGTGGTCAACGTGACTTGGTGGAACCTGCCCCCTTCCTTCGAGGAACCGCTGACGAGCGGTCGCGTCTTGGCGCACACCGCGTTTCACCAGGATGTGCTGGAAGAAACGCCGTTGTCGGCAGCCATTTGGACGGTCTGCATCGAGATGCAGTTCTATGTCGTGAGCGTGCTGGGCTGGGGGATTGCTCAACGGCTGCGACGCCGGTCCGTGCAGCAGTCACCGAAGCCTTCGGCGACGGCGTTGATGTTGGTCTTCGCTCCGCTCGCATTGGTCTCACTGGTCTATTGGAACCGGCAAGACAGCACTGAGCCGTGGGTGATTCATTTTCTGTGCTCGTTCTTCTTGGGGATGGTGACATGGTGGACGCTCGACCGAACCGTCTCGCCACTGGTCTTCGTGGTGAGCATCGCCGTCGTGGCCGGACATCTGGCGTTCCAATGGAAGTTGGAGAATGCGCTCGCACTGACGGCCGCGATAGTGATCTTCGTCGCCGGACGAACGCAGCATTTTCACGATTGGTTGAATTGGCGCTGGCTGCAATACCTCGGCCGAATTTCTTACAGCCTGTATTTGATCCACTATCCGGTGAGTCATTATCTGACGTGGTTCGGTTGGAGATGGTGCAACAACGCGCCGACGCCGGTTCAATCGAGTTTGATTTTGCTGACGTGCCTAGTGGCCAGCCTTGCCGCCGGGCATTTGCTGTACGTCGGCGTGGAATTGCCCGCTGGTCGCTGGTCCGCTTGGTTGAAAGCTCGGCGGCCTGTTGTTTGAGGTCTTGGATGAAACAGTCGATGCTGATACGTTCCTGCAGTCGTTTGGTTTGTTGAGAGACAGCGTTCGTCTACGAAATTGAGAGCCGGTGTTTCATGGAGTTTTGTCAGATCGTCGCCTACCACGGGCCAAATCGCTGGGCGGGAGTCCCGACGTTGGAAGTACACGTGGATTTGCAGGCTCGGAAGTCATGGCGATCCAGCGAGGATCCGCAGGCCATCGCGCGGTTGCTGGCTTGGTTACCCGCGTTGAACGATCCACCGCCGCAGGCTCCACCGGGAACGAGTGACAGACCGCCGACCGAGTCGTTTGCCAAGCTCACCCAGCGCGGACTTTCGCTGGCCAACGTGTTGGAACGAGTGACGTGCGTCCTTGAAGCGGCGGCCGGCACGCCGCCACATTACAGCGGTTGCCACGCGACCGAGGGCGCAGCGACCGTTTATCTGACGTTTGAATTTGAAGCGGAGCCGCTCGGCCGAGCCTGCTTGGAAACGGCGCGGACGTGCGTGCTGGCGGCACTCAACGACACCGACTTCGACGCGCCGGTGGAGATTCGCAAGCTGGTGGATCTCGCTGACGACGTCCGCTTGGGGCCGAGCACTCGCGCGATTCTGCGAGCGGCGGCGGCTCGTGGCGTTCCGTGCCGGCGGCTGACGACGGGCAGTCTCGTGCAGCTTGGCGAAGGGGTTCGGCAACATCGCATCTGGACCGCCGAGACCGATTCCACCAGCTCGATTGGAGAAAACGTCGCTCAAGACAAAGAGCTAACGAAAATGCTGCTGCGAAACGTCGGCGTGCCGGTCCCGCGAGGCCGCGTCGCTGAATCGCCAGAGGAAGCGTGCGAGGTCGCTCGCGAGATCGGCTTTCCCGTCGTCATCAAGCCGCGTGACGCGAATCATGGCCGAGGCATCTCGTTCGACCTGATGACCTGCGAAGGGATCAACGAAGCCTTCGATCATGCGCTCGGCGAAAACTCCGCCGGCACCTCCGGAGTGATCGTCGAGCAGTTCGCACGCGGGCCAGCGCACCGGTTGCTGGTCATCGGTGATCGGCTGATCGCGGCGACTCGCGGCCAAAGCGATGTCGTGGTCGGCAATGGTCGCCACTCGATCACAGAACTGATCGAGGAGGCGAATCGCGATCCGCGGCGCGGCGAGAACTACACCGACAAGCTGGACACGATGAGCCTCAACGAAGCCGCCGAGGCGCGGCTCAAACGCAAAGGGCTGACGCGCGAATCCATCCCCGACGTCGGGCAAGAGATCATCGTGTGTGTGAACGGCGATTTGACAACCGACGAGACCAGTCAAGTTCATCCCGCCGTGGCGGAGCGTGCGGTGCTCGCCGCGCAAACCGTGGGCTTAAACATCGCCGGCCTGGATGTCATCGCGACAGACATCAGTCGCCCGCTCGAAGAACAAGGGGGCGTGATCATCGAGGTCAACGCCGGCCCCGCGCTGTCGATGCACGTCGAACCGCTTTACGGACACCCTCAACCAGTGGGCGATGCGATTATCGAATTGATGTTCCCCGGCGGCGAGAACGGTCGCATCCCGATCATCGGCATCGCGAGCAGTCCCGAGGCGGCGGACATCGGTCGTTTGATCGCCGAACTGCTGCGCCAGTTCGGACGCCGAGTCGGCATCGCGGTCGGTGACGATGTGCAGATTGATGGCCAGCAACCATTCGTGCTGCGCGGTTCCGACCATGACCGCATCAACTCGTTGCTGCTGCACCCGCGTGTTGAGGCGGCGATCTTTGAATGTCGAACAGAACAATCTCTGGCCAGCGGTCTGGGCTGTGAACGCTGTGATGTTTCCGTCCTGACCAACGGAGTTTTGACGAGCGATTGTCCCAGCAGCGATGAGTTGCTGTCTGGTGTTCTGCCGCTCGTGCATGCGGTTCCGCTGGAAGGAACACTCGTTGTCCCAGCCGACGCACCGCATTTGGAACGACTACGGGCCGCCTGCCGAGGCCAAGTGCTGCTGTATTCGACCGCCGGAGAAACCGCGCCGCTGCGCGAACATCAATCTCGCGGCGGGCGAGTCGCGTTCTTGTTGCACAACAACTTGGTTCTTGGAACCGGGCCGAACGCCTATTTCCTGCCGCTCAGAAAGGCGGAATCTTCCGCCCCTGTTGTTCGCGAGAATCTTCTGCCCGCCGTCGCCGCCGTTTGGTCAGCCGGTGTGCCCGCCGAGCGGTTACGCAGCATTCTCACGCGGAATTCTTAAGACAATAACCACCGTACCTCACCCTCCTGAGTGAGATCTTTGTTTCAGTGGCACCAGTGCCGTTGATGAAATCTACCATCCAGGCGGCGACGGCCGGCGGGGTCTCAACCTCAGTGACCGCCCTCACCGAAGGAGTCATTCAAACCATGATGATGAACAAACGAAAGACGATGTCGGTCGTCCTCCTGTTGTTGGTCAGCGCCAGCGACCTGGCCTCTCACACATGGGCAGCAGAGCCGGCGGAGGCGCTGACCGCGACAACGTTCGCGCAGTATCAAAAGCACATCCAGCCTCAGCCCGGCGAATCGCGTTGGATGGAGATTCCGTGGTTCCTGGACCTGCACGCAGCCCGTCAGAAGGCGGCGACCGAAGGAAAGCCATTGTTTATCTACTCGTCCGGAGGAGCCACCGGCATTGGAGCGTGTTGAAGCGGCGGCCGAACGGTGGGCCGTGCGCCTGCCTTGTGGACCGAGGAAAACACCAAGCTGATGCGGGAGAACTTCGTCGCCGTCTCGCTGAGTGTCCTGGAGTACGACCGCACCGACGCCGTCGGACAATTCCTGCGGGATTCCGGCGTGAAGCTCCGCCGATTGGAGGGCTGCCTGTGGTGCGTGACTCCCGGCGGCAAGATTCTGGAGAGCAACCTTGTCGTTGAAAAAGGGAAAGAAAGTTTCAAACCCGATTTCGACTTGCAGGGGGCACTGGAAAAATGGCAGGCCCTTCCCGAAGCGGAGCGTGTACCGGGTGCCGTCCAGGTCGGCGAGATGGACATGGTCGATCGCCAGCGTGCTGTCTTAACTCCGCCACCAGGAACGTTGATCCTCAAGCTCTATTACCGAGCCTTCATGCGCGAGGACAACAAGCTCCGTTACCTGACGGACAATGATCTCTGGCACGATGAGAAGGGGGAAAAGACGGAAGCGAAGTTGGTCCACCGGAGGATTACCACGCCTCAGGCCCACCCCGATCACATGTGGCTCTCTGAGGCAGAATGGAAATCGCTGATACCAGCCAACCCGCGCGTGGGCGACAAGTTTGCGATGCCGGCGGGTATCGCCGATCGTCTCGTGCGCCGGCACCTGAACCCGAGGTCGGTTTACGACGGGCATAGCGACGGGCTGGACAGTGCCTCGGTCCGCGCCGCCGAGTTGAACCTGACGGTCGAGGCCGTGTCCGCAGACAGAGTTCGCTTGCGGCTGGACGGCCACGCCAAACTGGGACAGCCTCCAACCCCAAATGTGGTCGCCGGCAAGATCGCTTCGATGAGCCAGTGGGGCTACGACCCAAAGCTACTCGGTTTCCTGGAGTACGATCCGCAGAAGCAAGTCTTCACCCGTTTCGACGTGGTGGCTTTGGGGGATCAGTTCGGCAGGGTAGGTCTCACGATTGGTGCCGCACGCCCGGGCTGCCAACCTCTGGGAATCACCTTCGAACTGGTCACCGGAGACCGGCCTGCCGATCGCGTTCCGCCCGGCAGCGCGTCGACCACCCGGCCCTACTTCGATCCAAAGCGCTGAGGTTGTCACCGCGGAGTCGGCCAAAGCTTTTTCGATAACCGACAGCCGAAGACTCTGTTCAATCTCGGCGGCATGGTGGATCAGCCACCGACGTTCACGGGCGAGAGCGGCGTCGGCTTCGCAGTGACAACGACCGGAGATCTGGTTTGCTTCGGCTTGAGCCCTCTCAACAACGGCGCGGATGTTGTCTTCTCCGGCAATCAAGTCGTCGCCGCTCGCGCTGCCGAACGACCAAGTGGTCGTGGCCAGCGCGGACGGAAGCCGACCAGCAAGCCGAGTGACCTATTGCCGCCATTGCGGTGTTCCGCACACGGCTGCAAGTTGGTCACAGGTGAAGAGGTCGCGGCTAGGTGAACTCACACGGGAGGGATTGCTCGCGCTGGTTCACGATCTGGCACTTCCTGCTGCTGGTTTGCAATCGAGTGAACTCGGTTGCTGGATCGCGGGAGTCCCGCTTGCACGTCCTCAATTGAACTGCCAGTGTGTTGAGAGAAGAGAGACGAGTACCACGCTTCGGGTCGAGGTCTTGTCTGCGTCCACAAACCGAACCTCAAGGAAGCCAAGGTTCGAATCACTGCTTGCAAGTCGGGCCGCTCACATTTCTTTCTCGGCCAGCCGACCGTCTTCGGTCAAAGGATTTCGTCTCATGGTCATCTCACATTTCTGGGACAGTTTGTTTCAACGTGGCTCGAAGCAGCCGAGTCGTCGGCAACGGAATGCCACAGCGGCCGCACCCGGTTCCGCTCACATCGAACGATTTGAGTCCCGTTGTTTTCTCAGCATCTCTTCGGTCTTCAACGCCACGACGGGCGCATTGAGCATCACCAGCAATGGCAGCGACGCAATCACGGTCGGGGCCGACACGAATGGCAACGTGACAATCAACGGAGCCAGCCTCACTACAAATTCGACATCGACAAGTTCGCCGGGCAACCGTGGCTCGCAGGGCAACCGTGGCTCGCAGGGCAACAGCGGCTCTCACGGCAACGGTAACGGTAACGGCAACGGTAACAATTCGAGCACCACGACCACTTCGTCCGCGGTGGCCGCCAGCGCCGTGAAATCGCTCAGCGTGACGGGCGGTTCCGGCAACAACAGAATTGACCTGAGTGGCGTTTCCACAGCGGCCTTCACTTCGCTGACGTCCGTCAGCGTCAATGGCGGCAATGGCAACGACAACATCATCGGCAGTGCTTTGGCGGACAACATACAAGGCGGAAATGGCAACGACCTTCTGAATGGACTCGGTGGCAAGGACTCGCTGAGCGGTGGCAATGGCAACGACGTGCTCAGCGGCGGCGACGGTGACGACAACCTTGATGGCGGCGAAGGCAACGATGCGTTGGAGGGGGGTGCCGACAACGATGTGGCCAACGGCGGCAATGGCACGGACACGCTCTCCGGCGGGGCGGGCAATGACGTTCTGGACGGCGGTTCCGCCAACGACCGGCTGTCGGGCGACGATGGCCAAGATATCCTCGACGGGGGCATCGGAAATGATGTCGTGCAAGGAGGCGACGGCAATGACGTCGTCAACGGTGGAGGCAACAACGACACGCTCAGCGGAGGCAATGGCGACGATCTGCTCGACGGTGGCGCGAACAACGACGTCATCGACGGCGGTGCCGGCAACGACAAAGTCGTCGGTGGCTCTGGCAACGACACCCTCAATGGCGGCGACGGCAATGATTCCCTCAGTGGCGACAGTGGCAACGACTCGCTCAGCGGAGGTGTCGGTAACGACCATCTGCAAGCGGGAGAGGGAAACGACAACGCCAGCGGCAACGAAGGCAACGACACCCTCTTTGGCGGGGCCGGCAATGACCGTCTGAATGCCGGAGCCGGAACCGATGTCGTGATCGGCGGAGATGGAACGGACACGATCATCTCCGATAGCAGCGACAGCGTTGTCCAAGGCGGCAGTAATAGTGACACCGTCTCACCGGTCGCTATGAACGATACGAGCACAGTCGCCGAAGGGGGCACGGTGACGATCAGCGTGCGGGCCAATGATTCGGATGCCGAGTTGGCGACGAGCGCTCTTGCCGTCGTGCAGGTCACGGCTCCGGCGCACGGCACGTTATCGCTGAACTCGGACGGCACCTTCAGCTACACGCACGACGGTTCGGAAGTCTTCACCGACAGCTTCACATACAAGGTCAACGATGGCCTGCATGACAGCAACGTGGCGACGGTGTCGATCACGATCACCGAAGTAGACGACAACGACCCGGTCTTCACGTTGGACAACTATCCGGCGACGGTGGCCGAGAACATCAGCGACGCGACAGTAATCGCCACGGTGTCGGCGACGGAAGCGGACCTGACAGGGACGGTGAGCTACGCGATCACGGGCGGCAACGGCGCGGGTCTGTTCGAGATCAACGCCACGACCGGCGAAGTCAGCCTGGCGGCTGGCAAGTCGCTGGATGCCGAGACGGCCACCAGTCATCTGTTGACGGTGACCGCCAGCGAGAGCGACGGTCCGGGGACCGACACGGCCACGGTGACGATCACCGTCACCGACGTGGACGACAACAACCCGGTCTTCACGTTGGACGACTATCCGGCGACGGTGGCCGAGAGCATCAACGACGCGACAGTGATCGCCACGGTGTCGGCGACGGAAGGTGATCTCACCGGAACGGTGATCTTTGCGATCACGGGCGGCGATCCGGACGGGGTGTTCGAGATCAATGCGGCGGGCGAGGTGAGCCTGGCGGCGGGCAAGTCACTGAACGCGGGGACGGCCACCAGTCATGTGCTGACCGTGACCGCCAGCGAGAGCGACGGTCCGGGAACGGACACCGCCACAGTGACGATCACCGTCACGCCGACGGTCGTTTAACGCTGCGTCGGTTGCACTGACAAAACTGAGTGTCGTCGCGAAGTTGTGAAGCTTCGCGACGACATTTTTTTTGGTAACCGTCCGACCTGTGAACTCGGACCAAGATCGTTGTCAGTCGCGGATTTCGGTGGCCAAGCGCACGATTTCCAGAAGTTTTGGCCGGGTTTGCACGACGAATGCGCATTAGACTGCGGCAGGACTTCGAGTTCGCGTCTGATTCGGGACTCAGACGACTGCGGAGGTTACGATCGCACGGAGGCAAACGAGTGTGGATTCGCGTTCTTGACCGAATGCCGAAGGGACCAGTTTGTGTCGTGGCGAGATTGGCTGAACTTGGTGGGGCTGACATCGCGAGTTCCGACTTCCGCGACCGACGCTGCAACTATCGACTTTGAGCATCCGAGTCCACTTGATCTCGCCCAGCGTTCCGTCGCGCCGACTGTGATCTACTCTCCGCCGACGAGCGACGATGCTGCCAACGATCAACAGCAAACCATTGCTCGCGAGCCGGGGACCGTGCTGCTGGAAACAGACGCCACGAGTCCCGCTCGGAAGAATCCTGCGGACGATCTTTTGACCGTTGGGAATCTCGCTCCAGATCGCGATCTCACGGGATTCATTCCCAGCGATCAGACCGAAGCCGGGCTCTTGGTCTCTCCAAATAGAGACGGTGACTCCGCCGATCAACAGCAAACCATCGCTCGCGATCCAGACACAATGCTGTTGGAAACGGACGGGACGAAACCGGATCGAAAACAACCTGCGGACAAATTTTTGACCGCAGCGGGTTCTTCTTCCGGAGATGCGCTGACTGGGATCTATTCCGGCGATCAACCCGCAGCACCAAAGACGAATCCCTCCGATCCTCCTCCGTTGGACGCCGTGGTCGTACCGGGCTACGACATTCTGGAAGAGTTGGGCCGCGGCGGGATGGGTGTTGTTTACAAAGCGCGGCATCGCAAGTTGCATCGGCTAGTCGCGCTGAAAATGATTCTGGCGGGTGCGCATGCCGGAGCGTCCGGGTTGGCTCGATTTCGCGCGGAGGCGTCGGCGGTCGCGCAATTGCAGCACTCCAACATCGTGCAGATCTATGAGATCAGCGAGCACGAAGGTCGGCCCTACTTTTCGTTGGAGTTGATTGAAGGGGGCAGTCTCGATCGCTGCGCACGCGAGAATCCGCCTTCGCCGCGAGCCGCCGCTCGATTGGTTGAAACGCTGGCGCTGGCGATGGGGTTTGCTCACCAGCGCGGCATCGTGCATCGCGACTTGAAGCCGGCGAACATTTTGCTCGCGTCGATCAGCGGTCTGTCGTCCGTGTCGCGGCGAGAACAGCTTTCCGGAGACACGCTGCCGGCCGATCACTGGTCGCAGAACACCGTCCCCAAGATCACGGACTTTGGGTTGGCCAAGCGCGTCGATGACGAGTCGGGTATGACTCACACCGGGACGATTGTCGGCACGCCCAGCTACATGGCTCCGGAACAGGCCCGCGGCAGGATTCACGAGGTCGGGCCGCTCTCCGATATCTATTCCCTCGGCGCGATCTTCTACGAACTGCTCACCGGTCGGCCGCCGTTCAAAGCCGGCAACCCGATCGACACGATCCGGCAAGTCGTCGATCAGGAACCGGTCCCGCCGCGACAGATTGAGCCGCGCGTGCCGCTCGACCTGGAGACGATCTGCTTGAAGTGTCTGCAGAAGGAATCGTCGCGGCGCTATGAAACGGCCGAGGCATTGGCGGACGACCTGCACCGCTTCCTGAGTCAGGAGCCGATCCTCGCGCGTCCGATCTCGACGACCGAACGTGCCTGGAAGTGGGCCAAGCGCCGGCCGGCGATGGTCGCGCTCATGGGTGTCAGCGTGATGGCCGCCCTGAGCATGGTTCTGATGGTGATTTGGCACAACGTCTCGCTGAGCGAACGGCTGGATGAAGCTCTCGCGGACGAACGGAAAGCCCAGCAACGTGCCGACTCGGCGACGGAAGAGCAGCGCTTGTTTCGAGTGCAGAACGAAGGGCAAAAGTTGTTCGACAGCGCTCGTGTCGCCGCCGCCGCCGGCAATTGGCCGAACGCGCGATTGGAACTGACGAAGGCGCTGACGATCATCCGCCGCGAATCGCAACTCGATGCGTTGAAGAAACCGGCAGAGGAATTGCTCGCACAAGTCGAGAAAGAATTGCAGCAGGTCGAACAGCAGCAGCAAGCCGAGGCCGCGCAACGAACCGCGCAGGCGCAGTTCCAAAAGTTCGCGGACCTGCGCGACGAAGCACAGTTTCTAGGAAGCCTCTACACCGGCATGGATTTGGCCGCCAACCTCAAAGCCTCGCGCGCGGCGGTTCATGCGGCGCTCGAAGTCTATGGGGTCTCCTTGAAGGAAGACGTCCCACCGAAACTCAGTGATCATCTCAAGGACACTCAGAAGTCCGAGATCATTGCCGACGTCTATCAACTCATTTTGATTCTGGCCGAGACCGAAGCCGAGTCCGCCCCCGATCAGAAGTCGCCGGAACAGATCGAGCGTTTGCGCAAAGCGTTGCAGTTGCTCGATCAATCGCTCCGCTTCGGATTGCCCTCGCGAGCGTATCACCTCCGTCGCGCGCGATACCTCAGTCGGCTGGACGATGACGAGGCGGCGGTTCAGGCCGAGGAGGCGGCTCAAGCCGCGCCGGTCACCGATGTGCTCGATCACTTCCTGATGGCCGATGAGTTTTATCGCCGCGCGAACTTCGACGAGGCGATTGAACAATTCGAGCAAGTGCTGCAACGCAAGCCGGATCATTTCTGGGCGCAGTATCTCAACGGCCTGTGCCTGCTGCGGCAGAACCGTCATGCCGAGGCGAAGTCCGCGCTCACGGCCTGTCTGGCTCAAGGGCGTGAGTTCGTGTGGCTGTATCTGCTGCGAGGTTTCGCGCACGGAGAACTCAAGGCATGGGAGGCGGCCGATTCTGATTTCCACAAGGCATTGCTCATGCCGCTGGATGACAACTCGCGCTATGTCTTGTTCGTGAATCGCGGCGTGCTGCGAATCCGACAAGAGCGGTACAAAGACGCGATCGCCGATCTGAATGCGGCGATCAAACTCAAACCGACGGAGTATCAAGCGTTCGTCAACATGGCTCAGGCCTATCGCCGGCTCAACGATTTGGATGCGGCGCTGAAGCAGCTTGATCTGGCCATCGGACACGAACCGTCGCTGGCGCACCTGTATCGCCTGCGAGCACGGCTGCACCTCGAACGGAATGAACCAGCGTTGGCACTCGCCGACTTCGATCAGACGATCCAGCGTGAGAACTCCGACAGTCCGTTCCGCAGCGAGGATCACGTCGAGCGTGGGCGGCTGTTGTTGCGCGATGGAAAGCACTCAGAATCACTGGCCGCATTCGATGCGGCCTTGGGTCTCCAGAAGGACCACTCGCTGGCTCAGCGTCTGCGGGCCGAGACGCTGTTCCATCTCCGCCGGTTCGAGGAAGTCATCGCGTCCTTCGACCGCTATTTGGAAAATGGCAAACCGCTGGAGTCGGTCTATCGAGGCCGCGGGCTGGCGAAGTCCGAATTGGGGAAATACCCCGGAGCCATCGACGACTTCACGAAGGCATTGGAACTCCAGCCCACCTCCGCCGTGCAGGCGTATCGCGGTTGGATGCACGTCGTCTGCGAAGCCCCCAAACTGGCCGAGCGGGATTTCCAATTGGCCATCGAATTGGACCCCAAAAACAGCGACGCCTACGCCGGGCGAGGCTTTGTGCGGGCGATTGCCAAACAGTCTCAGGAAGCCATCGAGGACGCCGAAGAAGCACTCAGGCTGGGGCCGCGCACCCCCCGATTGATCTACAACGCGGCCCGCATCCACGCCCAGGCCGCCGGAGCGGGTGACATGCGAGTTTTTGAACTAATCAGCGAAGCCCTGGCCTTGCTGCCCGACGAGCAACGCTCCGCCTTCTGGGCCACGCAGGTGCGAACCGACTCGGCATTGGCCGCGATCCGCAAACATCCGCGGTTCGTGCAACTGGATAAAGAGATGTTGTCGAAGAAGTGAACCTGGAGTGCTGTGGCTCGACACAGCCCTCCATTCAATTGGTAACAGACGTTGATGGCTCAGAACGCGGCGGTCGGTCAAACGGTTTTCCTGGTGACAGTTCTTGGACTTCGGGTGTCGCTATTTCAATTTGATGGAGGGCTGCGTCGAGCCGCAGCACTCCAGGGATTTTTCTTGTGATCATTCGGTGCCGAGGTTGGTCGCAACGCCGCCGCTCAAGACATAGCCAGCCAGCGGGGTGGTGTCGTCTGGAGCGGTTGGAAGTTCGTGGCTTGCTCAGCGCGGACCCATTGGTCGTGGCTGTCAACCCGGCCCCAGCGAACGTGACCGATGGCTCGATCCTCAGCGTGGATGAGGTGGACTCGTACTCGCTCACCATCAACGATGTGCTGGGTGGTGGGAGCTTGAACGCCGAACTCGCTGCCACAAGCGGCACGCTCGCGCCGCGCTTGACGCTCGCGCGAGCGGATGGCGGCGTGCTGATTCAGTCGGACAGCGGGGGGATCGCACAGCACTTGGAACCGGGGACGTATTTGCTGCGCGTCTCGGCGCAGACGGGGCAGGGCAACTATCAACTGAGCACGCAGTTCACTCCGACTCAAGATCCCTTCCAACCACCCGGAACCGGGAAGCGGCCGACCGTCGCTGTCGCGGACGTCAACGGCGATGGTTTCGATGACTTGCTCACCGCCAACTACCTCGGCAACAACGTGAGCGTCTTGTTGGGGGCCGGCGACGGTTCGTTCCAGGCTTTTACAAACTTTGACGTGGGCCCCGGACCGCTGGGTGTACCCGCCGCAGATCTCAACGGCGATGGCTTTCTCGACATCGTCACGGGCAACTACCTCAGCAGTGAGACTGTTACCCTGAGTGACGGCTCGGTTCTCAAGACCGGCACCGTCAGCGTGCTGCTGGGAAATGGAGACGGCACGTTCCAAGCGGCGCGGAACTTCACGACGGGAGACGGTGCCCTCTGGCCGGTCATCGCTGAAGTCAACGGCGACGACATACCGGACATCATCACCGGCAACTACCGAGCCGGCACCGTGAGCGTGCTCTTGGGACACGATGACGGCACGGGGAACGGCGACGGCACGTTTGAGACTCAACCTGAGATCAGGGTTGGTGGGACTCCTGCCTTCGTTTCCGTGGCAGATGTCAACGGCGACGGTCGACTCGACATCATCAGCCCCAACGGTGGTACGCGTCACGAGACTGACCCGCTTGACCCTGCTTTGCGCAGTAACGACACACTGAGCGTTCTTCTGAACATGGGAACTGAAGCAGGGGCGCGGTCACATTTCAGGATCTGCCCGTCATCGCAACTGACGGGTTCTCCTTCGCGGTCGGGATTGCCGACTTCAACGGGGACGGCAAACCGGACTTGGCCAGCGCTCACCGCAACGACGACAGCGTCCGCCTTCAGCTTGGGAACGGCTTCGGAACGTTCGGGGCCGAAGCCAGCTTTGCCGCCGGCGATACGGCGTATGCGATGGCCGTGGCCGATCTCAACGGTGACGGTCGCCCCGATGTCGCCGTGACGAATCGCAACGCCGGCACGGTCAGTGTGCTTCTGGGGAAAGGAAATGGCACGTTTCAACCACAGATCGTCATCCCGGTCGGGCAGCGGCCTTTGACCATTCAAATCTCGGACGTCAATCGCGACCTTCACCCCGACATCCTCGTCGGAAATGCCGACGACAATACCGTCAGCGTGCTGCTGGGACGCGGCGACGGCACCTTCTCATTCCCCGCCAGCGCCGCCTCTGCGGCAGTCAAGCGTCCCGTTCTGTTTGCGGTCGGCGACCTCAGCGGCGACGGGCATCCTGATATCGTCACCGCCAACAGTTCCAACGGTTCAGTGAGCGTTCTGCTCGGTGCCACGGGGGGCTCCTTCCAGCCCAATCAAGTCCTCGACGTCGGCGAACAGCCGATCGGTGCGGCGATGGCGGACTTCAATGGCGACGGCAAACTCGACCTCGTCGTCACCAATAAGGCCAACGACACCGTGAGCGTGCTGCTGGCGCGAAGTGCCGGCGGGTTCGAGATTCAAGAAACATTCCCCGTCGGCACGAAGCCGCTGTATGTGGCGACGGCAGATCTCAACGGCGACAACCGGCCGGACATCGTCGTCACCAACAACACCGGCAGTTCGGTCTGCGTGCTCCTCAGAGACGATCACGGCGGCTTCGCCCGACATGTCGAGTTCCCGATCGGAGCCACTCCCTACGGCGTAGCGGTGGCGGATGTGAACGGCGACGGCATTCCCGACATCGTGGCCTCCAACTACGGAGACAAATCGATCAGCGTTCTTCTGGGGATCGATGACGGAAGCGGGCACGGTGATGGCACGTTTCAAGACCAACTCATCATCGACAACGTCGGGAACTTGCCATCGGCACTCGCTCTGGGCAAGGTGAATGGCGACGACTTTCTCGACATCGTCGTCGCCCTGGCTGGCGATAACAAAGTGGCGGTGCTGCTGGGCGACGGCCGTGGGTCATTCCAGACAGCACCAGCTTTCGAGACCGGTGGCGTGCCCACCGGAGTGGCGCTGGTGGACTTCAACAACGATTCGTTCCTCGATGTCGTGGTCTCCAACCGCGCCGACAATTCCGTGAGCGTTCTTCTGGGCAACGGCGACGGGACACTCGAAGCTCATCAGACGCACAACGTCGGTCGCCAGCCGTTTTCCGTGGCGGCCACCGACGTCTCGGGCGACGGCATCCCCGACATCGTCACGGCGAATGCCTCCGACAGCACCGTGAGCGTGCTCCTGGGACACAACGATGGCAGCGGCCACGGCGACGGCAGCTTCTCACCGCAGAGTCCCTTTGCGCTCGGCAAGCGGCCTTACGCCGTGGTCGTCGCCGATGTCAGCGGCGACGGCAACCCGGACTCCATCACCGCCAACTACAACACGGGCACGGTCAGCGTCTCGCGAGGCAACGGAAACGGTTCGTTCCAAGCTCCGCAATCGTTCACGGTTGGTGGCCGACCCTTGGCGGTCGCATTCGCCGACCTGAACCGCGATGACCGATTTGATCTTGTGACCGCCAACAGCGCCGACAATTCGGTCAGCGTCCTGCTGGGCAATGGCGACGGCAGCTTCCAATCGCAGCAAGCGATCCACGTCGGTCAGCGTCCTTCCGACGTGGCGGCCGCGGACATCAACGGCGACGGCAATCTCGATCTGATCGTCAGCAATTACGACGACGATTCGGTCAGCGTCCTGCTCGGCCGAGGCGATGGTTCATTCCAGCCTCAATCCGCCGCGGGCAGATTCGACGTCGGCAACGGTCCCAACGCCCTGAGCGTGGCCGACCTCAACAACGACCGCAAGCTCGACATCGTCGTCACGAACATCTTCGGCAATACCGCAAGCGTGCTGCTCAACGACGGGACAAACGGCAACGCTTCGTTTCAATCTCAAGCAACCTTCGCGGTCGGCGCGCAGCCCTACGATGTCGTGGTCGCCGACGTCGATGGCGACGGCAAGCCTGACTTGATCACGGCGAACTACGGCGGCAACAGCGTCAGCGTTCTGCGGGGGAACGGGATGGGTTCCTTCGGCGTGCAGCAGATCGCACCAGTCGGTGAGCGACCCGTGGCAGTCTCTGTCGCTGACGTCAACGGCGACCAACACTTGGACCTCGTCACCACCAATCGGCGCGACGGGACGCTGAGCATTCTTCTGAATGACGGCGGCACTTTCACGCTGTCGCAAACTCTGGATGCGGGCGTTCAACCAGTCTCGACCGCCGTCACGAATGTCAACGGCGACGGCCGCCCCAGCATCATCACCGTCAACTACAGCAACAGCACTCCACGCGTCTTGTTGGCCAGCACCAGTTCGTTCAACCCCGCCACTCCCGGCAATGCGACTGAGAGCTTGAACAACACGGCGCTGGTGGACCTCACCCGCGACGGCATCCGCGACAGCGTCATTCTGGACGCCTCTGGCGACGTCTTGTTCCGCCAAGGATTGGCCGGCAGCGACGGTGCCTTCGTGCCCCCCGTGATTCTCAACGCCAATCGACGTGCCCGCGACCTGACGGTCGTGAACACTGGCAGTGGCCTGAGCGTCGCCACCGCCGACTCAAGTTTCGATCCGGTCCTGAGCGCGGCGGCCAACCAGTTTCTTTACACGGTGTCGCTCTACGCGGTCTCCGCCGGATCGGTCACGCGCACGACGGCCTTTAGTTCCATGCTGCTGCCGACGCGTATCGTGGCTGCGGACCTGACCGGTGACGGCCGGGACGACCTCGTCGTGGCCAACTCGTTGGACAACAGCATTCAGGTTTCGTTTCAGCAACCCAATCACTCGTTCAGCGCACCGCTCACACTGACCACGGGCGAGGCACCTTCCAACCTTGTTCTGGTCGATGTCAACGGCGACGGCTTGCGCGACATCGTGGCCACGGACCAAGCCTCCGGCGACGTAAGCGTTTTCCTCAATGACATCAGCCACTCATTCAGCACCCCACGGCCAGCGCGCATAGCTGGGTAGTGTGGGCGAGCTGGCGCGATTGCTGTTTGTATGGTATTCCTCTCCTGGAATTCGTCTGCGTGAGTTTGCTGGTCGTGTGACTGCGGACCGGAGCGCAGGAAACCAGACCAGGAGGTGTC
>CAMDDX010000029.1 GCA_945893075.1 Planctomyces sp. SH-PL62
GCCCGCTCGACCACTTCCTGGTTGAACGAAATGCACTGCCGCAACGGTTGCAGCACTTCGTTGGTCAGCAGGTCGTCGGACAATTGCGTGAATTCCTCCGAGAGCTCCGGGCTGATCTCGCTGCGCGACGGCGGCGACTTGCCGAGCACCGCCGAATCGGAAAGCAACGGCGAGCTGAGCCGTTGCAGCTCTGCAAAGAATTCGTCGTAGCCGACCGCCACGACGTCAATGAGTTGTTGTTCCTGGTCGGTGCGTGCCAGCGTCTTGGCGTTGTCGAGCAATTTGTCCGTCTTGCTCTTCAGGGCTGCCGCCGTGACGAGGTTTTGCGGATCGCCCGTCCGCAGGAAGCGATTGACGAGATAGCGCACGTCGCGCATCTCGATGTGCAGGTCTTCGATCGCCAGCATCGCGTGCATTTCGCGCACGATCAGATCGGAGCTGGCCTGTTGCTGCTCATTCACGTTCCAGGCCGCGAAGACTCCCAGAGCCAACAGCACGGCGCTCAGTCCGATCATCGGAGCGGCAATTTTCCGAACAACATGCGCTGGCACGATGCCACCTCAAAGGGGTCGGGTGTGCGAATTTCAGATTTCGCCGATGAGAGCTGGGAACATGGAAAAGTCGAGGGCGGCGAAATCTGAAATTCGCACACCCGACCCCGTAATCGTAGCTGTCGCGTTCGTTGCTCCCCAGCGAACAATCTTTGGCCAGCGCGCGTGGCTAATCATTAGCCAATGAGCGAACGAACGGATTCAAACTAGCCTGCGATCAGTGTTCGATTTCGCTCGCCGCGCGGCTGACGAGAATGTCAGAAACTTCGCGGCGCACGACTTCTCGCGGCCTTTGTGTGGAAGAACATCGCGCGGCACGCCGCACAGTCGCTCGATTGGCGAGCGCCGCTTCGATGACGGCACGCTCGCTGCTTTGTCGCCTGCCGACGCACGCTCATCACAAGGTACGACGAAACGCACTGCCATTTCCGATGGCACCGCTTCGCCGGTCTTGTGATGCGGCGGAGTGCGTCGCAGGAGAATCGCAATGACGGCCAGCAGTTCAGCACTCGCGATGGAAAAACCTCAAAACGGCGTTGCCGGCTTCAAGCATTTGCGGCACGACATCTTGTCCGGCATCGTGGTTTCGCTGGTGTCGTTGCCACTCTCGTCGGGCATCGCGATCGCGTCGGGCGTGCCGCCGATTTACGGATTGATCTCGGCGATCATCGCGGGGCTGATCTTTCCGCTGATCGGCGGCTCATACATGACGATCGCGGGACCGGCGGCGGGATTGGCTCCGGCATTGATGGCGATCATGGTCGCGATGGGCGGAGCGGGCGACGCGGACAAAGTGGGGGCCGGATACCACCATCTGCTGGTCATCATCTTCATGGTCGGCTGCATGCAGTTGGTGATCGCGGCCCTGAAGCTGGCTCGGTTCGCCGCGATGATCCCGATCGCGGTCGTGGAAGGAATGCTCTGTTCGATCGGCTGCCTGATCATCGTCAAACAACTGCCGAGCTTCTTCGGTTACACGGGCAAAGTTCACGCCCACGAGTTCTTCGAGTACGTCAAGGAAACTCCCGAATTCGCTCGGCATTTGACGACGCTGCCGTTCGCGGTTGCGGCCGCCAGCTTGGTGCTGCTGTTCGTGCTGGGAGCGCTGTCCAAGAAAGTGAAGCTGTTTCAGATCGTGCCGCCGCAGTTGATCGCGGTGGTGTTCGGCGCGGCGCTTGGTTGTTTCCTGAACCTGGGCGGCGTCGCAAGCGGAAAATTCCTGATCCATTTGCCGGAGACGCCATTTCATGGAGTTCACGCTCCCGACTTCGCGGGGCTTCTGGCTCGGCAAGATTTGTGGTACGCGGCGATTCTGGCAGTGGTCACGCTGACGTTGATCGACGGCGTTGAATCGCTCGCGACCGCGCTGGCGATTGACCGCATCGACCCGTTCAAGCGGAAGTCCAACGCGAACCGCGTGCTGCTGGCGATGGGCGTGTGCAACATCGCGTCCAGCCTGGTCGGCGGTCTGACGATCATCCCCGGCGGCGTGAAGAGCAAAGCCAACATTGCCTCCGGCGGACGCACGCTCTGGGCGAACTTCGCGAATGCGATTTGTCTGATTGTCTATCTGATGATCGGAGCGTCGCTCATCAACATGATCCCGAAAGGCGTGTTGGCCGCCGTGCTGATCTTCACCGGCTGGAAGATGTGCGAACCGCTCGTCTGGAGGCACATGGCCAAGATCGGCAAAGAGCAACTCGCACTGTTCACGTTCACGGTGTTGGTCACGCTGCTGACCGACCTCTTGATCGGCATCATTGCCGGAGTCGTCGCGAAGTATTTCTTGAACTTGCTGCTCTGTCGCCAGGCGGTCGCCGCCTCGGATGACGATTCGGTCACGATGAGCGGCTACATGCTGGATTTCTTTCGCAATCCGGTGGGCAAGAGGACGCTCGACAATGGCCAACTGCATCTCTTCGTAGATAAGCCGCTGGTCTGCTTCAACGCGATGAAGTTGGAGCAGGAACTCAGCGACCTGCCGATCGAAACCAAGTCGGTGTGCCTGCACCTCGACTCGCGAGTTCCCCTGATCGACCACACGTCCTACGAGACGCTGCACCACTTGATCGAGTCGTCCGCACACGGCGACATCCCAATCAAAGTCATCGGACTGGAGCGGATGTTGCGACTGTCGAAACACGCCAGCTCGGTTCACATCGCCAGCCCGATCCCCGCACCACAACTCGCGTGACTCCTGTAGCCCGACTCTCTGAGTCGGGACCGATCTGACCCGACTCAGAGAGTCAGGCTACGAAACTCTTCTTCACCAACCCCGCCTTTTTCTGGAGACCCATGATGTCCGAAGCCGCGACCCTCGCTCTGCCCGTTGCTCACGAGTTTGATAATCACGCCACTTCCCATAGTCACGCCGAGACGGCCGCCGCGCAGTCGTTCGCATTTGCGGGTCAACGCTGGCAAAGCGGTCTCGCTCAGGGAGCCAGCGGAACCGGGTTGCTCGGCATGGGCTTGTTCCTCTTGAGCCAGATCGGCTCGACCCCAGCGCTGGTCACGCAATTGGCGATTCTGGGAGCCGTCTGTTCCGTCGGCGGTTTGGCCCTGCTGACGAAATCCATTGGCGATTTATTCGGTCGTCTGGACATCGACGAGACCGGCATCGCGGTTCGTCCCGGCCTCACCGGTTACGCGATTGCGTGGAACGAACTGGATCGCTGGGAAGTGAAACTCAATTCGGAACTTCATCCGGAAGCTCACAGCATTCGCTTCTGGACTTCTGGTTCGCCCTGCGCGCTGTTCATTCCCAACAGTTGGCTGACCCACCACAACCGAGCGGAGATTCGCCGGACCCTGCTGGGGTATGCGGCCGACAAAGCCTCGCATCCAAGTCGAGCCGTGGGACAATAATCAGCGCGGGGTTCCCGATGCCCTTCGCGGATTCCGCCAACCGCAGGTCTCGCGCACGTTGTGAGACCTGCGGTCGAATGTCGAAATGGATTGAGACAGCGGCTTTCCAGTCAAGGAGCGAATCCCATGTTGGTTCTTGCACGTCGTGTTGGCGAAGAGATCGTGATCAACGGCAATGTGCGGATCACAGTTTTGCAAACGCGAGGCGGCCAGGTGCGATTGGGAATCACGGCACCTCCGACGGTGCCTGTCCTGCGCAGCGAAGTCCTGGATCGAAGGCCCCAATCCTCCGGCAAGCCTCTGATTCTTTCCGACGGTGATCAATCCCGCTCGAACGATGCACCGATCCTGGCAGGCGTCATTGCGATTGCGCGTTAGTTCTGGAGCTACTCCTCCATCACCTGCTTCTCTTTGGCGGCCGCTTCGTCGTTGACCGAGCCTTCAAACTTCTTGGTGAGGCTTTGGATTTCCTCTTTGGTCGCGTCGCAGAGATCTTCGGTCAGGATCTTGTCCTTCTGCGCGTTGTCGGCGTGCTTGTTGGCATCGCGACGGACGTTGCGGATGGCGACGCGGGCTTCCTCCGCGAACTCTTTGACGCGCGAGACGAGTTGCTTACGGCGGTCGGTGGAGAGCGGCGGAATGTTCAAGCGGATGACTCGGCCGTCGATCTTCGGGGCGAGTCCCACGTCGCTGGATTGGATCGCTTTGCCGATCGCGGCCACGTTGGCCTGGTCATAAGGCCGAATCATGATCTGCTGCGGTTCCGGGACACTGACCTGAGCGATCTGCTTGAGCGGCGTTTCCGAGCCGTAGACTTCGACACGGATGTTGTCCACGAGTCCCGGTGTGGCTCGGCCGGTGCGGAGCCCCTTGATCTGGCCGCGAAAATTGGCGGCGGCCTTTTCCATGCGCTCTTCGCAGTCCAGCAGAATGTCGTCTTGGTCCATGATCAGTCCTTGTTCGTGGGGCAGGTTTTCCACCTGCCGACGGAGAAGCGGGCAGGTTGAAAACCTGCCCCACAGCACGTCGGAAACTTATCGGATCGGCGAGTTGATGCAAGCATCGCTCGCGACGCAACGGATTCCCGTCGTCCACTTGCCGACGGCCCATTCGCGCGTATCATGCCGCCCAGCCCGGTGCCGCTTTGATGGGCTTGATCTCGGCACATTGCTTTATGTCGCACGACAAACCGCTGGAGGACGTGAATGACACGTCCGGCCCCGATCCGAGTTCCAAAGAGCGTGACCGTTCCGCTCGCAAGCGCGGCAACGAAAAGCTGCGGAGGCAGATTGTCTTCGAGGCCGCGCGGCTGATGTACCGCCGCGAAGAGAAAGAGTATTACCGCGCGAAGCTCAAAGCCGCGCGGGCCATCTGCCAAGGCTGGGTGAAGCCGTCCGACCTGCCCAGCAACACCGAAATTCGTGACGAGATTCAGCGGATGGCGTTCCTCTTCGAGGGGGACTCGCGACACGATCATCTCCGCGACATGCGAATCGAAGCGTTGCGGGTGATGCGGTTGCTGGCGGCGTTTAAGCCGAAGCTGATCGGCAGCACGTTGACCGGGCATGTGCGGCACGGCTCGGACATTGACTTACATGTCTTCACGTCGAGCGCCGAATCGGTCGCGATGGTTTTGGATCAGGAAGGGATGACGTTTGACATCGAGAACAAGCGCGTCCGCAAGCACGGTGAAGAGCGGGTCTTCACTCACATCCACATTCAAGACCGGTTTCCGATTGAGCTGACGCTCTACTCGGTCGAGAAGCTGGCCTATGTCTTCAAGAGTTCGATCACCGGCAAAGCGATCGAACGCGCGTCGCTCGCCGAGTTTGAGCAACTGCTCCGCCACGAGTATCCCGACATCGAACTCGACGACGAAGTCCTCGATGCCGAGAGCAAGGTCGATCGCTTTCAAGTTTTTCGTTCGCTGCTGCTGCCGCTGGAGGGAGTCGGCCAATCGAAGAAGCATCATCCGGAAGGGGACGTGCTCTATCACAGCCTGCAAGTCTTCGAGTTGGCTCGCGATGAACTCCCCTACGACGAGGAGTTTCTGCTGGCCGCGCTGCTGCACGATATCGGCAAGGGACTCGATCCCGACGACCACGTCGCCGCCGCGCTCGAAGCGCTGGGCGAGTTCATCACGCCGCGCACCGCGTGGTTCATCGAGCACCACATGGAAGCCCACCTCGTCGCCGACGGCACGATCGGCTTCCGCGCGCGGCACCGCCTGCGCGAGTCTCCTGATTACGACGAGTTGATGCTGCTCCAAAAATGCGACCGCGGCGGTCGAGTGCGCGGAATGCAGGTGATGGAAGTCGATGAGGCTCTCGACTTCTTGCGCGAACTGGCGCGGATGAATGGATAGGCTGCGTCGCATCAAAGTAGACCGGTCACTCCGTGACCGGAATTCGAGTCACGGAGTGACTCGTCTACTTTGCCGGCAGCTTGCGATCCGCGAAGTCGAGGATGCGTTGCCAGTAGGCTCGATTGAGAACGTGCTTTTCGTCGCGACGGTACTGCACGAGGTCGCCACAATTGGCGTCGGTGAAAGCTTCGTCGCCGCTCACGAGCCCACTACCGACGAGGCCGCGACCGCCAAGAAACTTGTAGACCTTGTCGGCTCCTTTCAGCGACAGCATGGCGTTGTCGAAGTTGGCCCACTTGTCTTGATCCCCCTCGCCATCGAACAGCGGGCGCGGAGCGACCAAGGCCACCAGCAAGTGTTGGTCGATGGGGAGCTTCGTTTCGTTGCCGCCGAACGGCACGAACGAGTCGCTGAACCAGTGCGGGAAGACTCGATTGATCCGCTCGATGGTCTCCTGATCGTTGCCGCGGTTCAGAGCCATGCCACCAGTGCCTGACTGATGCGGCACCGACAGCGCGATCCGTTCGTCGAACGCCGCTGCGAACAGTGCGGTCTTACCGAGCCGCGAATGGCCAACGGCACAAATGCGTGTCTTGTCGATGTCCGGCCGCGTCACGAGATAATCGACAGCGCGAGACAGTCCCCATGCCCAGGCTCGAATCGTCCCCCAATCATTCGGGCCGAGTTTGTCTTGTCCGGCTGGCAAGTAGTGCGGATGAATGCCGTCGGTCAGTTCCGGCGTGTCGGGGTCGAGATCCGCGTTATAGAGCGTCGCCAGCGCGTAACCTCGCTCGACCAGCAAGTCGGGACACCAGACGTCCTTTTGTGTTCCACGTCCTTTGTCGGTCGCGCGTTCGTTCTCGACGCCGGCACAGCTCTTGTAAATCCACTGCGACGGCAGCGCGATCTGCGGATCAGCCAGGACCGTGTGATTGCCGCAGAAGTTCAACCCGACAAAGACCGGAGCCGGCCCTTTGCGTCCGTTGGGCACGATCAACAGGAGATTGATGGGCGGCGCGGTCTTCGGTCCGAATTTGATCGTGACTTCGCGGAGCGTGGCTTTGCCATCGAGACACTTCTCGTCGGTGCGGACAATGGTCGCGGTGAGATTGTCCGGAGACGGTGGAGCCTTGCCATACATGTAGTGCTCGAAGAGCGATTTGAGTTCTGGCCGTCGTTTGTTGAACCAATCGTCTCGCGTACGCACCGGCGTGCCGTCGAGCATCACGAGCGGATCGGGCGGCTCCGGGCGGATGAGAAGTTGCTCGAAGGCTGGGAACTCATCGGCCGATACCGTTCCGAGACTCAGGCCACACAGCACCGCGAATATCCACGCACGACGCACGATTCTCTCGCGTAACATCAGCAGGCTCCCTTGCAGTAAAACGAACCAATTTTGACGGCCAGTTGACGCTCAGGCTACCGCTCGAATGTTGAGCGCCGCAATGCAGTCGCGATCGGCACGAGCCTGAGCGGAGCCTGCCTTGCGTGCCTATTTCGTCGCTCCTACAACAACCGCCGCATGGCGAGGCTTGTAGTGACCGCATTGATGCGGTCCCTGAGATTGACCCGATGAATCGGGTCACTACGAGCATCACGACGAACGGAATGAAACCGTTTGACCCAGTCCGTGGTACGACGGACCTCGTGCGTGAAAACCAAACAGCCGTCCGAGACGGCGTCTCTTTTTGCAGATCGGATCGAACATGAATCGTTGGTTGCGAGTTGGAACTCTGTGGTTAGCGTTGGCGGCGGTGCTGCTGCCGCGCCTGTCGGTGCAAGCGGCGGATGATCCGGTTGAGACGGATCGTTTGCTGCCATCGGAAGTCGCTGTGTACTTCTCGATACCAGATGTGGATGAGTTGAAAGCTCGCTTTGCCAAGACGGCGATGGGCAACCTCGTGGAAGACTCGACCTTCGAGCCGTTCAAGCAAGAAATCACGAAAGCCCTCGAGGGCATTTCCGGCAAACTCGAAGAGGAACTGGGCGTATCGCTGAAGGCCCTGCTGCAAATCCCCAGCGGCGAATTTGCGTTCGCTGTGCTGACGCCCCCCGGCAAGAAATTGTCGGCCGTGATGTTTCTGGACTTCGGCGACAACGAGAAGACCGTCGATGCCCTGTTGGAGAAGGCCGAGAAGGCCCTCGAAGAAAACGGCGCGGAGAGCGACGACGAAGAGATCGACGGCACGAAGGTCACGACCTGGACCTTCAAGAGCGGCGGCAATCCTCAGCAGCCGAACAAACTGGTCTACTTCATCAAGGACACGATGATCGTCGTCAGCTCCGATCTGAGCACCGCCAAGGGAGTGTTGACGCGCTGGGATGGCAAGCACTCCGACACGTTCGCGGACAATGACAACTACAACCTGATTCTGGAGAAGTGCAAAACCGACGACGAAGACGGTCTCGTCGTGTGGTACATCAATCCGATCGCCTTGCTGCAAGCGGGGCTCGCGCAGGCGGCCGCTCAGAATCCGCAGCTCGCGCTGGCCGCAGTGTTCCTGGAACCGCTCGGATTGTTCAGCCTCAAGGCGATCGGCGGTTCGGCGGACATGGCCACCGAACAGTTCGACAGCATCTCGAAGACGTTCATCGTTCTCGAACAACCGACGAAAGGGGTCATGAACCTCTTCCAGTTCCCGGCCATCGAGCAGAAGCCGCCGAAATGGGTCTCGTCGAACGCCAGTGCGTGGTTCTCGGTGAACTGGGACATCAGCGAAGCGTACCAAGCCGCCAGCAGCTTGTTCGCGATGGTTCCCAACGCCCCACCAGGCGGACTGGACAGCATCGTCGATAACTTGGCCGAACAAGAACCGAGAGTCCATTTGAAAAAGGACGTCATTGATTCGCTGTCGGGACGCATTCAAGTCGTTGTGGAACCGGCAAAGAAGAAAGGGGACGAGAAAGGCCAGGATCGCGTGGTCGTCGCGATCGGCTTGAAGGATGCGAAGAAATTCCAAGCGACCCTCACCAAAATCACGAAGACTCCCGGCTTCCCCGGCAAGACGCGCGAATTCAAAGGCGCGACGATCATCGAGTTCGAAGTGCCTGACTTCAGCGGCAGCTTGGAACCAAAGATGGCGGGCCTCGCGATCGGCAAAGATCAGTTGATGTTCAGCAACGACGTGACAGCGGTTGAGTCGATGCTGCGCGGCGATACCGACGGCGATGCGCTGGTCGATTCGGCCGAGTACAAGGCCATCGCCGAACACATCCCGGCGAAGTCGTCCATTGCCAGCTTCTCACGCAGCGATTCCCAAATGGAAGCTCTGTGGGAAATGGCTAAGGGAGGCCAAGCCGGCTTGTTCCTGCCGATGATCGACTTCGAGAAGCTGCCCGCCTTCGACTCCGTCAAAAAGTATCTGACCCCCAACGGCGGATACTCAGTGCCCGACAAGAATGGCGTGCTCTTCGTCAGCTTCGGCTCGAAGAAGAAATAAACCGTAGGGTGGGTCGAGTCATCGAGACCCACCAGACTGTGTTGCCGATTGGTGGGTCTCGATGACTCGACCCACCCTACGAATGTTCGCCATCGCAAAAGCCCGGCTTCTCCGTAGGAGCCGGGCTTCTTGTTTTGTGCCGTCTTGGTCCGTGTTGTCTCCGAATGACCTCGGCTATCTTGTTGCCCGCATCACGTTCAACCAACCTCCAAGGAGCGATCTCATGTCTCTTCAACTCAGCCAGTTCACGAAGTCTCTCACCGTCGAAACTGCCTTCACGGTGCTCGCCGTTGCGAAGGCACTGAAAGCCAAAGGCAAAGACGTCGTCGAACTCGAAATCGGCGACAGTCCGTTCGACAGCACCGCATCGGCGAAGTTGAGCGGCACACAAGCCATCGCGAACAATCAGTCGCATTACTGCCCATCACCCGGACTGCCGGAGTTCCGTGACGCGGCGGCGAAATTCGTCCGCGAAGAGTTCGGCATCCCGGCCGAGGCCAAGAACGTCGTCGTCGGACCGGGAGCGAAAGTCTTCGAGCAATTCTTCTGCGAAGCGTTCCTCGATCCGAATGACGGAGTGCTCGTCTTCAGCCCGTACTTCCCGACCTACACGCCGAACATTCTGCGACGCGGCGCTCGTGCGGTGTTCAAGCCGCTCAAACAGTTGAACGGTTTTCGTCCGGCGATCGCGGACATCGAAGCGTTTCTGCGCGACGATCCGAAACCGAAGGCGATCTTTTTGAACTCGCCGCACAACCCGACCGGCGGCGTGCAGACCGAGCAAGACCTGCGCGAGATCGCCGACCTGATCCGCGGCAAGAACATCGCGGTGCTCAGCGACGAGCCGTATTGCCACATGGTTTGGAAGGGGAAGCATCATTCGCTGCTGGCTCAGCCCGGCATGATGGAGCAGTGCGTGGCCGCGTACACGTTCAGCAAAAGCTACAGCATGAGCGGCTGGCGTCTGGGCTTCGCGGTCTCGTCGGCCGAGATCGTGGACTCGATCAGCAAGATGATCAACACGACGCTGAGTTGCACGCCGCCCATCGTGCAACTCGCCGGCAAGGCCGCCCTCGAACGAGACTCCGCCGAGCGTGACGCCGTCATGGCCAAGTTCCGCGAGAAGGTGGTCCTCTTGACGAACGGCCTGAACCAGATCGACGGCTTCAAAACGCTCGACCCGACCGCGACGTTCTACGTCTTCCCGAACGTCGCCCCGATCTGCAACCGCCTGGGCATCAAGAGCCACGGCCTCGCGCTGTACCTGCTGGAAGGAGCCGACGACAACTTCGGCGTCGCGTGTCTGGGCGGCGAATGCTTCGGCGAAGCCGGCGGCGGCTTCCTCCGCTTCAGTTGCGCCGAACCCAACGACCGCCTGCAACAAGCGGTGGACTTCATCCCCGTCGCGCTGTCACGCACCGATCGCATCGCCGCGTACCTCGAAACGCATCCGCAGTTCCGCCTGACAACGCCGTATGCAGTGGAGGGATAACATTCATTCGTGAGGGGCTGTCTTCCGCGCGGGAAAGCACGATGCTAGAGTCGATTCGACAAATACCTTGGAGTCAGACCATGACAACTTTGGAAGGCAAACGGGGAGGCGCGAAAGTGGGGCGATTCTCGGTCGAGCTTGAACTGTCGAATCACGAGGACGTGATTCTGGCCAAGAAGGGGGTCATCCCCGCGAGTCAAATTCGCCGAGTCACTCTGCTTGGTCTTGTGGATACCGGCGCGTCACGGTTGGTGCTACCGCAACGCATCGTCAAAGAACTTGGGCTCGAACCGAGTGGCACGGTCAAAGTGAAGTATGCCGATGGTCGCCAAGCCATTCGCCCCACGGTTGATGACGTTGAAGTCGCTCTTCTCGGACGCCGTAGCGTCTTCACGGCTTCCGTGGAACCACGCCGTCAGACAGCACTGATCGGCGCGTTGATTTTGGAGGATCTGGATTTTTTGGTGGACCCACTGAAGATGAAGCTCGTTCCGCGCGACCCGAAAATGATCATCTCTGAAGCCGAATGAACAACCGGGCCAACTCAAAGTCATCGTCTGGGTGCGACCATGATCGAAAATCAAGCCGGTTTGACGCAGGCTCGCGAGCAACTTGGACGAATGGTGGAAGTTGTTGCTGAATTGTGGCGAGATGCCGACAAGGTACACCCATCGCAATTGGCCTTGCTGCTTGAAGGACCAATGGACCTGATCGAACACCTTCACGGCGAGATCGACGAATACCTTGGAATCGAAAAAGCTCGCGAGTTGTTGTCGCAACGATATTCCGCGATGGCTTAATCGCGTTGTCGAGATCGGGCGATGTTGTGGTCTAAGCGGTCTACTTTTAACGGGAGCCGGATGTATGAGCGAAACCACTGACGGCAATGTGAGTGTCGTGGCTAATGTGTGGAAGATTGCGCCAGGAGAACAAGCTCGAGTTTGGGAAGATTGCCTTGAATCCGGCTGTATCACAATCAACTGGCTGAATGATTTGAACTTCAACGACTTCTCTTCCAAGCGAGAGATAACACGCGCACTGGTAAAGGCGAAAGAAGGCGGTGAGGGCGGAGCACCATTCATTTGGCACTTTGTGCATGACATCAAGAAAAAGGACGTGGTCGTCGCCAATGACGGCAGAAGCCGCGCGGTCGGGATCGGCATCATCACCAGCGACTACCTTTACCCAAAGCATCGCAAAAACCCACGCCGGGGATTCGGATATCACAATCACGTCCGCCGCGTCAAATGGCTCATCAAAGTCCCGATCGACCTCCGGCGCAACTTTTTCAACACCCAAACAGTTCTTTTGCTTGACCCCATTCACTGCGACGAGATCAAACAAGCCTATTCGAACCAGTATCCCCAACTCACGGAGACATTGGATCGTTTATTTCCCAGCGATGCCGACTATGAGCAGGCTGCGGATATCAATTTCGTTTTACAGAGTCCCAATCTCTCTGCGACGTCGAAAAAAGCTCTGGTAAATGCGCGTCTCGGACAAGGTTGGTTTCGAGAGTCTGTCCTTCGCCGCTGGGGAGGATGTTGTGCGGTCACTTCTTCCTCGACTGATAAGGCAATTCGTGCATCTCACATCAAACCCTGGAAAAACTGCACTAACAAGGAGCGCCTCGACCCAGAGAACGGACTACCTTTGATTGCCAGCCTCGATGCGCTGTTTGATCGAGGCTTGATTTCGTTTGAACCATCGGGACGAATGATTGTCTCATCGCTGTTGAATGCCGCTGAACGAAAGATATTTGGTATTGAAAAGGCTTCGTTACGAAAACCGCCAACTACCAAGATGGCGGCTTATTTGGCTCACCACCGGAAACATGCTCTCAAGCGATGACGAATCGGAGTTTTTTATGAGCGAACGCATTTCGATTCACGCGAACGTCTGCCACGGGCAAGCCTGCATTGCAGGTACTCGCATTCCGGTGCATCAGGTCGTGCGGATGTTCGCGAACGGCGACAACATTGATGGCCTCCTACGAGCGTATCCGTCGATCACGCGCGAGGACATTTTCGCCTGTCTCGATTACGCCGCTTCGTTGGCCGAAGAGCAGGTGACGCCGCTCGATGATTTGGTTGTCACGCCATGAAGATGTTCGTGGACGAGAACATCCCGAACGTGACCGTTCAGGAATTGCAGGCGATGGGCCATGATGTTCTCGACATTCGTGGCACCCAGCAGCAAGGGATGCTCGACGATGACCTGTGGTCCCTGGCTCAGAGTGAGCAACGAATGCTCGTGACCACGGACAAGGGCTTTGCGGCGCATCGCGACGAAGCCCATTGGGGAATCCTCATCGTGCGTTTGCATCAGCCCAACGAGCAGCGAATCCATGCTCGTGTTATGGCGGCACTGCGACAGTTCCAAGAACGCGATTGGCCGGGACTGTCTGTCGTCATGCGAGATTCCGTGCAGAGCATCAAACGAGCACCGTGAATGACCTCGCTGGTCTAGCTTCAATTCCCCAGCGGCGCTCTTGAAGAGCCTTCTGATTCGGGGGCGGCATCCTGCGGTTCGTAGTCCCGCTGGGACATCGGGCGGACCATGAACATCGGGCCGCGTTGAGACTCGGCCATCAGACGTGGGTTGTCCGTGATCGTCAGGTTGGTTTGATACGACAGCCACGGCACCGCGCTGCGGGTCACTCGGCCTTCCGGAGTCATCACCGTTCGCAGTCGGAAGTACGAGAACGGTTCCTTCGGTTCGGCGTAGCGCTGTTGCCAGACAGACTCGGGCAGGTTGAATTTCTTTGCCCAAGCTTCCTCGATGACATACAGCCGAGTCATCGGCTCGTGTTCGGTGTGCTTGAGGCAGTTCAGCGCGATCGTCTGAGGATGCAGGTTGAACGAGTCGTAATTCTGCCGGCTGATGTCACCGTAGGGGTGATAGTCGCTCCAGGGGCCGGGCGAGAGTTCGTAATACTTGCCGCTGATCCCTTGCCCGACGATGTGCGTGCGCGATTCGTAGGCCGACCATCCGCAGAACATGTCCCACACGATGAAATACATCGAAGGGTGCGAGCCATCCTGAAAGTTGGCGGCGTGGGACACGATCCCGAAGAGCAGTGTCCCCAGATACGCGGTGATGCCCAATCCGGCGAGCCAGCGTTTGACCATGACGAACCTCCTTATCTGCCATTCGTAGCCGAGAAGCGGCGGCGGAATAACGGAGGTCGCGGAAGTTGGTCAAGGTGCCTTGAGGGAACTCGCACATTGATCAGCCGGAACGCGCTAGCGTCCGGTTCAGACACAAGAACTAACGACAAACCGGACGCTAGCGCGTTCCGGCTCATCATCACCACTTTGGGGCCAGCGGGAAGCGGCTACTTCATGAAGAAGTCCGAAGGCCCCTTCAGCGTGTAGTAGGGATAAACGACCGCAGCCGCCGGCTGATTCTGTGGCGGATACACCAGATCCTTCGGCTGTCGGTAGTCGTAGGTGTGATGGTGCGTCGGAGTCCAGAAATTGTCCGGAGCACAGACCGGACATTGGGCTCCGTTCGGATGGTTGTGGCATGGCGGGCCATTCATCGACCCAGCCCCAGCGGGACCGTTGTTGTAGGACATCGGTCCGGGCATTGATCCCATCGGGCCACATGCCGGAGCAGAAGCCTGTGCCGGAGTTTGTCCACGAACGATCGAATGGTTTGTCTGGCAACCGACGAGTGCCGACATTCCGGCAAGCATCACGCACAGCATTAAATGAGACTTCATCTGTGGCCTCCCTTTGATATTCACTGGCTCGACAACCGAGACACTCCCACCTCTTTCGAGGAGCGGTCGCTGTTGTTATCGACCCGCAAGCTCGGCGGAATTGGGCGATTCCTCAAATCCGTCAAAGTCAGCCCATCTCACGGAAACCCTCGATCTTGCAGCACTCGCCGAAGACGGTATAGAGTCCGACCGACTTCAGGATCGTTCACAGGCTTGGCCCGACTTAGCCGCAACCATTTCTCTGGAAGTGAGTTGCCGCGTGCAAAGCGATATTGCTCAAAGGACTGACCGATATGTTCGTTGCCGCATCGACCCGGTGTTTTTCCGACAAAGGCTTTGCCGAAGCCTGCCACTTGATCACGGATCTGGAGTTTGACAAGGTCGAACTCTGGTTTGATGACAACAGCCAGCACCTGCGGCCCAGTGAGGTCGTCAAGAATCTCGATGGCTTTTTCGCGCAGTATCGCGAAGTCACTCGACTGACTCCCGTCGCTTTCACCCTCGAACATGACGTTCCGCCAACGGTTCTGCATGATCTCTGTAAGCTCGCCAAACTGATGCGAGTCGCGCAAATCACCGTGCCGGCCTCCTCGCTGGGCACGCCGTTTAATGAGGAGATTGATCGTCTCCGAACGTTTGTCCGGCTCGCCAATGAAGAAACGATTCGTCTTTCGATTAAGACCAAAACCGGAACATTGACCGAGGATCCTCGAACGGCCGTGGAGTTGTGCCAGTCGGCGCGAGGCCTGGGCTTAACGCTCGATCCCAGCTTCTACCTCTGTGGACCGCATAACGCGCGGGGCATCGACTCGCTGATCCCGCACGTATTCCATGTTCAATTGCGAGATAGCACCCCTAATCAAATCCAAGTCCAAGTGGGCCTGGGTGAGTTGGACTACACTAGATTGATCGCTCAGCTTCACAAAGAGAACTACGACCGAATTCTCTCGGTGGAACTTTTTCCGGAACTCTACGACACCGAAATCAACCGGCTTCTCGAAATGCGAAAGCTGCGAATGCTGCTGGAAACTCTCCTCTGATCGCCCCCGCCGTGCGAGAGGGAGACGTGATTCCGTGGCGTGAAGATTGTGTTCGCTTGCCGTGTGGAGCCTAGCCAGTTCTGATGTGGCCAGACTCTTCGCCTTTGCGTGATCTGCGTGTTCGCCTACGAGCGACGGAGAGTCATCCTTCTCTTTGGGAGCGACTCACCATGCGAATCTGCTCGTTCTGCGTATTGCTTTTCGCCGCGTTCACCGCACCCGTGTCGATCGCCGATGATTCCGTAGCAAAACCAGACGGCAAGCTGCGGATCATCGTCTTCGGAGCGCACCCCGATGATGCCGAGTACAAAACCGGCGGCACGGCTGCCAAGTGGGCGAAGCTCGGACATCATGTGAAACTGGTCTCGGTGACCAATGGCGACATTGGGCACTGGCAAATGGCCGGCGGGCCATTGGCTCAGCGTCGGACGGCCGAGGTCCATGCGGCGGCAAAGATTCTCGGCACCACTTCGCAGGTGCTCGACATCCACGACGGCGAATTGTTGCCGACGCTTGAACACCGCAAGCTCATTACGAAGTTGATCCGCGAATGGCACGCGGACATCGTCATTTCCCATCGGCCGTGGGACTATCACCCAGATCATCGTTACGTCGGAGTGCTGGTGCAGGACGCCGCGTTTATGGTCACGGTCCCTTTCTTCTGTCCCGACGTGCCACCGCTCAAGAAGAATCCAGTCTTCTTGTATTCCAGCGACGGCTTTCGCAAGCCGTACCCGTTCGATCCGGACATCGCCGTGTCGGTCGATGACGTCTTCGAGACGAAGCTGGCCGCGATTCACGAATTACCCTCACAGGCTTACGAGGGAGGGGCAAACGGTAGCGAGGAGCACGTTCGCAGCGTCCCGCCGGAATCGAATCCCGCCGCGAGGATGGCGTGGCTCAAAGAACGATGGTCGAGCCGTCAAAGTGCGGAAGCCAATAAGGCTCGCGATGTACTCATCCGGCTTTACGGCGAGCAGCGAGGCAAAGCGGTGAAGCATGCCGAGACGTTTGAAATCTGCGAATACGGATCACGTCCTTCTGGCGACGAACTTCGACGGCTCTTTCCGTTCTTTGGCGAGTGATCCGACGCCAGTTTGGAAGATTTGATGGCTGTGTTGGGAGCCTTCGACGCCATGTAAGTTCTGTGTCCATTGAAGACTTGCATAAGTTTAGAGGCTCGCTATAGTCCCCCGCTCCCCATCGAGCCAGCTTGACCGCTAGCGTAGCTCAATTGGCAGAGCTCCGGTTTTGTAAACCGGGGGTTGTGGGTTCGAGTCCCTCCGCTAGCTTCCAGAGACCTCCGGTTCAAACGCCTGTGAGTCAGGAAGTTAGTTCCGGCACGGGGCAAGACAAGCACTGGCGGGAAGAGGACTCCACCGGGGGAATTCCAGAGTGGCCAAATGGGCCAGACTGTAAATCTGGTGGCTCAGCCTTCGCAGGTTCGAATCCTGCTTCCCCCACTGGGTAAATTAGAAAAATCGCGGTGTTGCTCGACCCGAGCAATTAAGAAAACGACACTCCAAACGATCAAGACAAACGGCCTCCAGAGAAACACAGCATTCAACAAAACAAGCGTCCGCGGGTGTAGCTCAATGGTAGAGCGCCAGCCTTCCAAGCTGGACACGTGGGTTCGATTCCCATCACCCGCTCCTGAGAGAAGCGAGTCCCAGTCAGCAAAAAAACAGTGAATCAAGCAGCGCAACTAATCTTTGGAAAGGATTCAGCGCGTTGTCTTCTGTGCTGCTGTAGCTCAGTGGTAGAGCGCGTCCTTGGTAAGGACGAGGTCCTGGGTTCAAATCCCAGCAGCAGCTCTCCGAGCGAAAGCAGTACGTCGGGGCCGGGATCGCCCGGTTCCCGTTGATGAAATCTTCGTCCCAACCAGAAAGTTCCAGTTAGGGAGTCAAAATGGCCAAGGCACTCTTCGAACGCAAGAAACCGCACGTCAACGTGGGTACCATCGGTCACATCGACCACGGCAAAACAACTTTGACTGCCGCAATCTTGGCGGTGCAAGCCGCCAAGGGCTTGGCGGTCATGAAGTCGTACAAGGATATCGCCAAGGGCGGTACGGTTCGCGATGAGAACAAGACCGTGACAATCGCGGTCAGCCACGTCGAGTACGAATCGCCCAAGCGTCACTATGCTCACATCGACTGTCCGGGTCACGCCGACTACATCAAGAATATGATCACCGGCGCGGCTCAGATGGACGGCGCTTGCCTCGTGGTGTCGGCTGCTGACGGCCCAATGCCGCAAACGCGCGAGCACATCCTGCTGGCTCGTCAGGTCAACGTGCCGGCGCTGGTTGTGTTTCTTAATAAAATCGACTTGGTCGATGATCCGGAATTGCTTGAGTTGGTCGAGATGGAAATTCGTGACTTGCTCAACAAGTATGGCTTTCCTGGCGACACTATTCCGATCGTTCGCGGTCAATCCAACATGGCGTTGAGCGATCCTGGCGATCCGAAATGGAATGCCTGCATCGGCGAGTTGATGGAAGCTCTGGATAACCATATTCCTGAGCCAGCACGTATCACCGACAAGCCGTTCCTGATGGCCATCGAGGACGTGTTCTCGATCGAAGGCCGCGGTACTGTCGTGACGGGCCGTATTGAGCAAGGCGTTGTGAAGACCGGCGAGAAGATCGAAATCGTCGGTCTCAAGCCGACGATGGAAACGACTTGCACCGGCGTCGAAATGTTCAACAAGACGCTCGACCGTGGCGAGGCTGGCGACAACGTTGGCATTCTGCTGCGTGGCACGAAGAAAGAAGACGTGCAGCGCGGTCAGGTGCTGTCGGCTCCGAAGGCGATTAAGCCGCATACGAAGTTTGAGTGCGAAGTGTACGTGCTCAGCAAAGAAGAGGGTGGCCGGCACACTCCGTTCTTTAACGGATACAAGCCACAGTTTTACTTCCGCACAACGGACGTGACCGGTGGTGCGAATCTGCTCGGTGGAGCGGAAATGTGTATGCCGGGTGACAACGTCAAGTTGGCGGTTGAGCTTGGCAAGCCCATCGCGATGGACACGGGCAGTCGCTTCGCTATTCGCGAAGGTGGCCGCACGGTTGGTTCGGGCATTGTGACCTTGATCACGGAGTAACTGAAAATGCCTCGCGAATACGTGTGGCTGGAATGCACTGAATCAGGCGATCGGAACTATCGCGTCTCGAAAGAGACGCGTGGGACCGAGCGTCTGGAGTTGAAGAAATACTGTCCTCGGCTGCGGAAGCATACTCTGCACAAAGAGTCGCGAAAGAAGTAGCGGCTGCGGCGGCCGTGGTGTGAACTACGGGTGTAGCTCAATTGGCAGAGCACTGGATTCCAAATCCAGCGGTTGGGGGTTCAAGTCCCTCCGCCCGTGATTGACCGGTGCGAAAAGCGGGCGAGCAGTTCGTTGCTGAAGGATTTGATGGTTGATGGCGCTGACGACCTACAAAAAGACGCAAGGCCGGCCGACACGTCAGATCGCTCTGTGCGTGGTGGTGGTTTGCTTGTCGTGGTTACTCGTGCAGACGGGAGCCCTGGCTCGTCCGCTGCTCAAAACGACCTTTGAGTTTGTTGGTATTGGTTCGTCGATTGGTTGGTTGTTCTTGTGCTTGGTTCTGGTCGGTCTGTCGGGGCTGTTGGCGTTTGCCTTGCTCAATCGGCCGCGCTGGGCCGACTTTTTGATTTCCGTTCAGGCCGAAATCGACAAGGTGACATGGCCGTCAAAAGCCGAGGTGCGGAAGGCGACCGTCGTTGTACTGATTCTGCTGGTGTCGATGGCGGTCGTGATATTTCTGTTTGACGTCATTTGGCAATGGGTGTTCAAGACGATTGGGTTCTTGCAGATTTGAAGTTTCAGATTTTGGTTTTGACGGAGCATTGAGCGGTGCCTACGGAGTCTTCTATGACAACCACGACCGATCACTCCCTGCCGGCAAGCCCAGAGCTGAAGTGGTACGTCTTGAAGGTTCAGACGAACCGCGAGAAGTCCATTCGAGAAGCATTGCAACGCCGAATCAATCGCGACGGGATGCAGGAGTCTTTCGGTAAAGACGAGAAAGGCGAACTGAAGATCGTCATTGCGACTGAGAAGATCGTGGAGACGAAAAGCGGTAAGCGGAAGGTTGTCGAACGGAAGCTGTATCCCGGCTACTTATTCATTCAGATGATCCTGAATGACGAGACGTGGTATTTGGTGCGTGATACAAGCGGCGTGGGCGACTTCACCGGAGCTGGTGGTGTTCCGACTCCCATGGAAGAAGAAGAGATCAATCGTCTCATCCAACAGGAAGAGGCGGTTAACGAACCAGCGAAAATTAAGATTCCGCTTTCACGCGGAGATGTGGTGAAGATCAAGGAAGGGACGTTTGAAAACTTCGAGGGGAGCGTTGATGCAATCGACGAAACCAGCGGCAAGATCAGCGTATTGATCGAGATTTTCGGACGTTCAACCCCTGTGGAATTGGAATACTGGCAAGTCGAAAAACCCTAAGCAGGTTCTCTTGTCGTTTGCTCTTTGATGAATCGTTGCAGATTGAGAGTTTGATATGGCCAAAGCGAAAGCGATCGTTGCACAGGTCAAAGTCCAGATTGTGGGCGGTCAAGCCACACCAGCCCCGCCGGTCGGTACGGCACTGGGGCCACACGGCATCAACCTGGGTAAGTTCGTTCAAGAGTTCAACGCCAAGACCAAAGACATCGCGGGGACGATCGTGCCGGTCATCGTGACCGTTTACAGCGATCGATCTTTCGAGTTCATCGTTAAGACACCGCCCGCTTCCGTGCTCCTGAAGAAGGTCGCGGGAGTCGCCAAGGGATCGCAGCGGCCGAACGTGGAAAAGGTTGGCGTGGTCACGAAGGCTCAAGTGATTTCCATTGCCAAAGAGAAGATGGTGGACCTCAACACGACGGACCTCGGCGCGGCTTGCCGTGTGATCGAAGGAACGGCGCGGAGTATGGGGATCACGATTGCAGATTAGTGAGAACGACGTAGTACGGCGTGCTGCCGGCCACACTGTCTCGCGTGAGACGGAACTACGAACTGAAACTTTTTCAGGTGATGTGCGATGAGAAGTCCATCGAAACGAATGAAGGCGATGCGTGAAGCGGCCCTGAAGTTGGGCACCGCTCCGCTGTCGGTTCACGATGCCGTCAAGGCGCTGAAGGGCCTGGAAACAGGGCTTCCGGCCAACATCAAGAAGAGCAAATTCGATCAAAGTGTCGAGATTGCAATTCGGCTCGGCGTTGATCCGAAACAGGCGGATCAAATCGTCCGCGGTTCGATGGTGTTTCCGCACGGAATCGGCAAGTCGAAGCGCGTGCTTGTGTTTTGCCAAGGTGCCAATGTGCAAGTCGCGAACGATGCCGGGGCAGCGTTCGTTGGCGGCAAGGATTTGGCCGATCAGATTAAGGGTGGCTGGCTCGACTTTGATGTCGCCATCGCAACGCCCGACATGATGGGCGTGGTTGGTCCGCTCGGAAAAGTGCTTGGTCCGCGAGGGTTGATGCCTTCGCCGCGTGCCGGCACCGTCACGAACGACATCGCGACCGCAGTCAAAGAATACAAAGCCGGCAAGGTTGAGTTTCGAGTGGATGCTGCTGGGATCGTGCATTGCGTGGTTGGCAAACTTTCCTTCGGCGAGCAGCAGCTCGCGGAGAATGTTGAGGCGTTCTTGAAACTCATCGTTGCCATCAAGCCCAACACTTCGAAGGGGATTTACGTTCGTAGCATCTATCTGACGGCCACGATGATGCCGTCCATTGCGATTTCCGCGTAACGCATCACAATGCCCGCCCGCGCGGTTTTGCCTGGGCTTGGGTACTTTCGGCCAACTAGCTTTCAAGACGACGGTGTTGACATGAGTAAGGCGGTTAAGACGTTGATGATGAAAGACCTTTCCGAACAGTTTCGGAATGTCTCGGACGTCGTCTTCGTGGACATCTCAAAGTTGGACGGCGTTTCCAACAACAGGCTGCGAATCGCGTCAAAAAAACAGTCCATCGAACTGTTGGCGGCGAAATTCTCTTTGGCTCGGCGAACGTTGCTCGACCTCGGCTGGAAGCTCGATAGCGCAAAAGGTGGTTCGACCACGATCGCTTGGGGACCGGATGTGGTGGGTCTCGCCAAGCAGGCGATCAAGTGGGAGAAGGAGTTTCCGGGAACGGTCGTTCGAGGTGGTTACGTTGGCGGGCAGACGGTGACTTCGGAAGAAGTCAAAGTCCTTAGCGAGAGTCCGAGCAAGGAAGAACTGATTGCTCGGATTATTGGTAGTTTGATGTCGGCCTCGACGGCCGCCTTGAGTGCGATCAATGCACCAGGTTCGAACCTCGCGTCTCAAATCAAGCAAATCTCCGAGAAGGAGCAAGCGGCGTAGTGATTCGTGGGGCAGGTTTTCAGCCTGCCAGTGCGGTTTTAGTTTGGGCAGGTCGAAAACCTGCCCCACGATCTTCAAGAAAGGGTGAACTGCGATGTCAGCAACAGAAGTGGACCCGGCGATCAAGACGCTGGGGGATAGTTTGGTGGGATTGACCGTGCTGCAGGCGAAGTCGCTGGCCGACTACCTGGAAGCGGCCTATGGCATTAAGCCGGCGACTGGTGGAGCAGTCATGATGGCGGCGGCTCCGGCTGGCGGCGGCGACGCCAAGGCAGTCGAGCAGACCGAGTTTGATGTTGTGCTCACGAACTTCGGCGAGAACAAGATCAGCGTCATTAAGGTTGTCCGCGCGATTACCAGTCTCGGATTGAAGGAAGCCAAGGATTTGGTTGAAAGCGCTCCGAAGGCGGTGAAGTCCGGCGTGTCTAAAGAAGAAGCCGAAAAAATCGCGAAGGAAATTGAAGGCGCAGGCGGCAAGGCTGAGATCAAGTAGTTGTCGTGAGTTAAGGCCGGACGTTCGCGTTTCGGTCTGGGGCTGCTCGCATTTGGCGGGCGGCTGTGGTATGAGTCCGCCCCACACGGGGCGGCGGCTCGTGGCAGATCAGTGTCTTGCGTCAGATCAAACCCTTTTCTTTCCGCGCCATCACAGGTGCATTTCGATGCTGGTTGACTGCGCTTCGGCCATCGACTGTGTCGTCTTATGCGCGTTCTTAGCTCCCTCTTCGCAGGGGAGCTATTTCTTTTGATGGTGGATGCTTCGGTGTCGTCGGGAAAAGGCTTCTGCGCAATGCGAAACGAGTTTTAGTCAGGACCAAACGCAATTATCCAAACTCACTCGTGACACTAGCCCGAGGCGCGAAACGAGGGACATATAAGTCTCCCGCACGCGTGTTCGGGCTGATGGACTTGGCGAACAGTTTGGCGGGCAAGTCGGAGGGGGCAAGATGGCTATCTCGGAACAACGGCGTCTGCAATTGCAAAACGTCCGCAAATTTGGACGCGGACTGGGTGAGTACGAAATCCCGGATCTGACCAAGATTCAAACTGAATCGTACGTGCGATTTCTCCAAGCCGAAGTGGAGTCTGATCGTCGCCTGCCCCTTGGGTTGGAAGGTATCTTCAAAGAGATCTTCCCCATTGCGAGCTACGACAGTCAGTTCGAGTTGGAATACCTGCGCTACGAATTGGGTAAGCCGCGCTATAGTCCCGACGAATGCCGCCAACTGCGTCTGACTTATGGCCGGCCGCTGCGCGTGTATTTTCGGTTGAAGAAAGAGCAGCCGATCGAGGAAGAGGTTTATCTCTGCGATCTGCCGATCATGCTCGGCGGCGGCGAGTTCATCATCAACGGTGCGGAGCGTGTGGTTGTTAGTCAATTGCACCGCTCGCCCGGCGTGGATTTCATGGAGTTGTCAGACACCGTCGGCTATGACGGCTACTCGTGCCGCATCATCCCCGAGCGTGGGAGTTGGGTCGAGTTGGCGACGACTCGCAAGGACGCGCTGGCGGTTCGGATCGACCAGAGCGGCAAATTCTCTTCGATGACATTGCTGCGTGCGATGGATGCGAAGTACTCGACCACACCGGCGATCCTGCGGCTATTCTTCACCGGAATTATTCAGTCGGTAAAGGTCGGTAAGGATGCGGTCGAGGCCCTCAAAGGGAAGATCTCGGTGGATGACGTTGTTTATCCGCTCAAGCACGCTCGCGTGGGCGAGATCATCGTCGATGCCGCTCAACCGATTGCCCCCGAAGCGGCGCACGCGATCGGCGAGGCGGGAATCAAGTCGGTCGATGTGTTCGATCTGCCGGTTGACCGTTGTGTCCTCAATAGCCTGCGTGATGACACGACGCAGTCGCATGAAGAGGCGTTGCTCAAGATTTACCAACGATTGCGCCCAGGCAACCCGCCACAGTTGGAAAAAGCGGTGGAGTTGTTCAAGGAGCGGTTCTCGGACCCGAACCGCTATCGCTTGGGCCAAGTTGGCCGCTTCCGCATCAACCGGAAGTTCAACCAAGAAACCGCCGACGATGAGATGGCATTGCGCGGCGAAGACTACATCAACGCGATCAAGTACGTCTTGAGATTGCGCGGCAGCGATTCGACCGCGTACACGGACGACATCGACAACCTGGGCAACCGCCGTTTGCGCACGATTGATGAATTGGCGACAGACGAATTCCGCAAGGGCTTCCTCAAGCTGCGCCGCACCGTTCAGGAGCGAATGAGCATCAAGGATGCGGAAGACATCAGCCCGCGTTCGCTGGTAAATCCCAAGAGCGTTGCGGCAGCGGTCGATTTCTTCTTCGGACGCAGCGAACTGTCGCAAGTCGTCGATCAGACAAATCCCTTGTCGATGATCACGCACGAACGGCGGTTGAGTGCTCTTGGTCCTGGCGGACTGAACCGCAAGCGAGCGGGCTTCGAGGTCCGTGACGTCCACATTTCGCACTACGGTCGCATCTGTCCGATTGAAACGCCCGAAGGCACGAACATCGGTTTGATTTCCAGTTTGGCGATCTTCGCTTCGGTGGATGCTTACGGCTTCTTGATCACGCCGTATCGCCGCTTGAAGAACAGTAAGGTCACCGAAGAGGTTGCTTGGCTGCGGGCGGACGAGGAATCGGATGCGTATGTCGTTCCGGCCGACACGCCGTTGCACAACGGCAAAATTCCGGATGGTCGTGTGCTGGCTCGGCACCGTAACGACGTGATGTGGATTGATTCGGATGAAGCGGAATTCATCGACATCGCGGCGTGCCAGATGGTCGGCATTTCGGCGGCTTTGATCCCGTTCCTCGAGCACGACGATGCGAACCGCGCGTTGATGGGTTCGAACATGCAGCGTCAAGGTGTGCCGTTGCTCGTGACGGAACCGCCGATCGTCGGCACCGGCATGGAGACAACGGTCGCGTTGAACTCCGGCATGTTGCTGCGATCCGATCGAACGGGCAAAGTCACGTATGTGGATGGCTCGCGTATCGAGATCGACGGCCGCAAATATCCGCTCCGCAAATTCACTGGGCTCAACGAGCGAACCTGTCTCAATCAGAAGCCGTTGGTCAGGGTGGGCGATCGCGTCAAGAAGGGTGACTTGCTGGCTGACTCGGCGGCAACGCATAAGGGTGAGCTGTCGCTCGGCCGTAATGTTTTTGTCGCGTTCATGTCGTGGGAGGGGTACAACTACGAAGACGCGATCATCTTGTCGGAACGACTGGTGAAGGAAGACGTTTACACGTCGATCCACATCGACGAGTTCGACGTGGAAATTCGCGAGACCAAGCTCGGGCGTGAAGAGTTCACGCGAGACATCCCGAACGTCAGCGAGAAGATGCTGCGGCACCTGGACGAACTGGGTGTCGTGCAGGTCGGTACGCGAGTTCGATCGGGAGACATTCTGGTCGGCAAAGTGTCACCGAAGGCGAAGACCGAACTGACTCCCGAAGAAAAGTTGCTGCACGCGATCTTCGGCCGTGCGGGCGAAGACGTGAAGAACGAATCGCTCGAAGTACCCAGCGGTGTCGAAGGAATCGTGATGCACACGGAACGATTCTCACGCCGCATGTCGCTGTCGGAGACCGAGCGCAAGCGATTTGATCAAGACGTCAAAGAGACTGAAGCGGCTCAAGCCGCTGGTGTCGCCAATGTCTTCAAGACCTTTTTGGCCGACTTGGAACAAGCACTCGAGCGCAAGGTACCAATCGAGGACGGCACGAACATCGCCTCGATCACCGACGACAAGCAAATGTGCGAGATCGCCGCAGGCTTTCCGAAGCTGTGGGAGACGATCGAGATTCGCAGCCCACAGAAGAAGGCGGACTGCGCCAAGGTCTTCAAAGACGGTTGGGGATTGGTCGAGGAAGCGTTGGACTCACGCGAGCGGGCGCTGAATTCGTTGAAGCGCGGCGACGAGTTGCCGACCGGTGTGTTGCAGATGGTTAAGGTTTACGTTTCATCGAAGCGGCAAATCTCCGTCGGCGACAAGATGGCCGGCCGACACGGCAACAAGGGTGTCATCTCCAAGGTGCTGCAAGAGGCGGATATGCCGTTCCTCGCGGACGGGACTCCGGTGGACATCATCCTCAATCCGCTGGGTGTGCCGAGCCGTATGAACGTCGGTCAGATTTTGGAGACGCACTTGGGTTGGGCCGCGTCAAAGCTGGGATTCTCGGCGGTCTGCCCCGTGTTCGATGGCGCGACCGAAGAGGAGATTCGCGACTGCTTGATCGAGGCCGGTTTGCCGGAAGATGGTAAGACGCAACTCTTCGATGGCCGTACTGGCGAGCAATTCGAGCAGAAGGTGACGGTCGGGTACATCTACATGCTCAAGCTGCATCACCTGGTGGATGACAAAGTCCATGCTCGTGCGACCGGGCCGTACTCGCTCATCACGCAGCAGCCGCTGGGTGGCAAGGCTCGCTTCGGTGGTCAGCGCTTCGGCGAAATGGAAGTGTGGGCGCTGGAAGCCTACGGAGCGGCGTACATCCTGCAGGAACTGCTGACGGTCAAGAGCGATGACGTTGAAGGCCGCACCAAGATTTACGAGTCGATGGTCAAGGGCGAGAACACGCTCGAAGCCGGCACACCAGCCAGCTTTGATGTGCTCACGAATGAAATCCGCGGTCTGGCCCTGAACATGCAATTGGAGAAGGTGGCGACGGCGTAATTCCGAAACTTTTGCGTTCCGTCAACTTGTTTCCAACCGGCTCGCTTGAGAAAGCGAACCGATGAACCTCACGGGAGTTTGAATATGGATGGGCAACGACCCGCAGCAAATCCGGCCGCCGCTGAATCGGCTGTCTATGATCGAGTGAATGACTTCTCGGCGGTCACCATCAAGCTGGCCAGTCCGCATGACATCCGCAGTTGGTCATTCGGCGAAGTGAAAAAGCCGGAAACGATCAACTACCGTACGTATCGCCCTGAGCGCGACGGCCTGTTCTGCGAACGCATCTTCGGCCCTGAAAAGGACTGGGAATGCGCCTGCGGTAAATATCGCGGCATGAAGTACAAGGGCATGATCTGCGACCGTTGCGGCGTGAAAGTGACGCACAGTCGCGTGCGCCGCAAACGCATGGGTCACATCGAGCTCGCGGCTCCGGTCGTCCATATCTGGTTCTTCAAATCGATGCCCAGCCGGCTGGGAGCGTTGCTGAACCTCAAGACGACGCATCTGGAAAAGGTGATTTACTTCCAGGATTACGTCTGCATTGATCCGGGTGACACGCCGCTCCGCCAAGGGCAGTTGTTGACCGAGGATGACCTGCGTGAGGCCAATAAGAAATACGGCAAGGGCACCTTCACGGTCGACATGGGTGCCGAAGCGGTCAAGAAGCTGCTGAACGCGCTCGATTTGGAAAGTCTGTCGAAGACTCTGCGCATCGAGTTGGCCGAGACCGGCAGTCAGCAGAAGATGAAGGATCTGATTAAGCGGCTGAAGATCGCTGAAGCTTTGCGCGACAGCGGCAACCACCCGGAGTGGATGGTGCTGGATGTGATCCCGGTCATTCCGCCCGATCTGCGTCCGTTGGTGCTGCTCGATTCGGGCAACTTTGCCACGAGCGATCTCAATGACCTATATCGCCGCATCATCAACCGGAACAACCGGCTGAAAAAACTGGTGGACTTGAACGCGCCGGAAGTCATCGTCCGCAACGAGAAGCGGATGTTGCAGCAGTCGGTCGACGCGCTGTTCGACAACAATCGCTGCAAGCGTCCGGTACTCGGGTCGTCGAATCGGCCGCTCAAGTCACTGACGGACATGATCAAGGGCAAGCAAGGCCGATTCCGCGAGAACTTGCTCGGCAAGCGCGTGGATTACTCGGCGCGGTCGGTCATCGTTGTCGGCCCCGAACTGTTGCTGCATCAATGCGGACTGCCGAAGAAGATCGCGTTGGAGCTCTTCCAACCGTTTGTGATTCGTCGTCTCAAGGAATTGGGCCACGCAGACACGATCAAGTCCGCGAAGCGCATGCTCGAACGCAAAGACGAGAACGTTTGGGATATTCTCGATGAGGTCATCACCAACCATCCGGTGCTGCTGAATCGTGCCCCAACATTGCACCGCATGGGCATCCAAGCCTTTGAGCCGCTGCTGGTGGAAGGCAACGCGATTCGTATTCATCCACTGGTCTGCAAAGGCTTCAACGCCGACTTCGACGGCGACCAGATGGCAGTGCATTTGCCGCTGTCGATCGAAGCCCAGGTCGAAGCGACGACGTTGATGATGTCGACGAACAACGTCTTCAGCCCGGCCAACGGTGCCCCGATTATCAGTCCGTCACAGGACATCGTGATGGGTTGCTACTACGCCACGCTCAGTCGTGGTGGCCGTCCGGGCGAAGGCATGACCTTTGGTTCGGTGGCCGAATTGCACTTGGCCTTCGCGCAGGGCAAGGTCGGCCGGCACGCACAGATCAAGCTGCGTCTACCGCGCGAGAAGCGTGTCATCGGCGAAGGGGCCGAAACCCACAAACCGGGTGGGCTGATCGTGACCACGCCTGGGCGTGTCGCGTTCAGCGACATCTTGAATGACAAGTCGGCCTTCTACAACATGACGATGCGCGGCAAAGACCTGCAACGCGTCATCTCTGATTGCTACTTGGAACTCGGTCGTCGTGAGACGATTGGATTGCTCGATCGCATGAAAGAATTCGGCTTCCGTGAGGCGACCCGATCGGGTCTGTCGTTCGCGGCCAGCGATCTCAAGACATCTCCGGACAAACCGAAGATCATCGGCGAGGCCGAGACTGCGGTGCTCAAGGCTCAGAAGCTTTACGACCGCGGCGTGATCACCGATCAGGAGCGGTACAACCAAGTGCTCGACCACTGGACTCACGCTCGTGAAGCGATCACGAAGTCGATGATGTTCGAACTGGAACACGACGACAAGCGCGACGGCGGTGCGTATGTGAACCCGATTTATTTGATGGCTCACTCGGGTGCCCGCGGTGGCGTCGAACAGATTCGCCAGTTGGCCGGCATGCGCGGCCTGATGGCCAAGCCGAGCGGCGAGATTATCGAAACGCCGATCAAGGCGAACTTCCGCGAAGGTCTGACCGTGCTGGAGTACTTCAGCTCGACGCACGGTGCCCGCAAGGGGTTGGCTGATACGGCTCTCAAGACCGCCGACTCAGGGTATCTCACCCGCAAACTGGCGGACGTCTGCCAGAACGTCGTCATCACGACGCACGACTGCTTCACGACCAAGGGCATCACCAAGGGTGTCGTCTATCGCGGTGAGAAGGTCGAAGTCAGCTTGGCGGAAGGTATCCGTGGCCGTGTCAGCCGCACGAACATCGTCAATCCGATCACGGACGAAGTCATCGTTCGTGAGGGCGAACTGATCACGGTTGCCATCGCTCGCAAGATCGAGGACTTGGGTGTCGAAAAGATTCAGGTCCGCAGCCCGATGACCTGCGAAGCGACGCTGGGAATGTGCCGGCTGTGTTACGGTATGGACCTTTCGACCGGCTCGATGGTGGAAGAGGGCTTGGCGGCCGGCATCATCGCTGCTCAGTCGATTGGCGAACCAGGCACGCAGCTCACGATGCGAACCTTCCATATCGGCGGTGCGGCTCAGACGGACGTCGAAGACAAGGAAATCAAATCACGTCGTGCGGGCCGTGTGAAATTCGCTCGCATCCGCAGCGTGGTCAACGTTGCTGGCGAGACCGTGGTGCTCGCCCGAAACGGCGAGGTCATCATTGTCGACCCGAAGGATCGCGAACTCGAGAAGTACACAATCCCGAACGGGGCCGTGTTGTTCGTGACAGAGAACCAAGACATCCAAATTGGTCAGATTGTCTGCCAATGGGATCCGCACTCGGTGCCGATCCTGTCGGAAGTCGGCGGTCGTGTGCGGTTCGAGGACTGTCTCGAAGGTCAGTCGATCCGCACTGAAACGGAAGTCAGCGGCAAAGTCCGTAAGACGATCATCGAGCACAAGGGCGATCTACACCCGCAAGTCGTGATCGAAGACTCGACCGGCAAGATTCTCGACTTCTACTACTTGCCTGAGAAGGCGAGTATCGAAGTCGAGGAAGCTCAGCAGATCGCGGCCGGTACGATCGTCGCTAAGAACCCACGCGAGAGCGGCGGTACGCAGGACATCACGGGCGGTCTGCCGCGTGTGACTGAACTGTTCGAGGCTCGCAAGCCGAAAGACCCGGCGGTTGTCGCTGAGATCGACGGCGAAGTGGAACTCAGCGGCGAGAAGAAACGTGGCAAGCGCGTGATCATCGTGCGCGGCTCGGATGGCACCGAAGTCGAACATATTATCCCACACGGCAAGCCGTTGATGGTGCATGCCAAGGACGCCGTTCGGGCGGGCGATGCACTCGTTCGCGGTCCGCTCGTTCCACACGACATTCTTCGAGTCAGCGGTGTCGAAGCGGTGCAGCAATACCTGCTGCACGAAGTCCAAAACGTGTACCGCTCGCAGCGCGTGGACGTGGACGACAAGCACATCGAGATCGTCGTCTCGCAGATGCTCCGCAAAGTCCGCGTCACGGATGTGGGTGACACAGACCTGCTGCCAGGCATCGTGCTCGACAAGTTCGAATTCCGAAAACTGAATACCGAATTGGCGAGTTCGGTAAAGATCACCACGCCGGGTGACACCGAATTCCAGCCGGGCGATATCGTGCTGCGGAAGGACTTCGACGAAACCAATGCGGCTGTCGAGGCAGACGGTGGCAAACCAGCCGCCAGTCAAAAGCCGAGACCTTCGACGGCAGCGGTGCAGTTGCTGGGGATCACGAAAGCAGCCGTGCAGAGCGAGAGCTTTATCTCGGCAGCGAGTTTCCAGGAAACCACCAAGGTTTTGACGGAAGCAGCCATCGCCGGGAAGATCGATCACTTGGTCGGTTTGAAGGAGAACGTTATTCTGGGCCACCTCATTCCGGCGGGCACTGGGTTCCATACCCACCAATCGTCGGAAGTGAGAGTGCGACCGGAAGCGCAGCAAGAATTGAAAGCCGAGCACGACCGCATTCTGGCGGCTCGTTTGGAGTTGCTCAAAGAAGGTGCTGGCGGCGACGCGAACGCGGTCCCCGTGGCACAACCGTAAGTCTGGCATCGTCAGTTGAAGTCATCATTGAGAATTGAAACCTACGTTTTGAAATCCGAAGGTTCCGTCACTGGAAGCGAGTTATTGAATGCCGACCATCAATCAGTTGGTTCGTAAGCCCCGTGCTCCGCAGAAGTCGCGATCGAAGACACCTGTGCTCGAAGGCTGCCCGCAGAGACGCGGCGTGTGCTTGCTGGTCAAGACCGTCACGCCGAAGAAGCCGAACTCGGCACTGCGAAAGGTGGCTCGTGTCCGCCTCTCGAACGGCAAGGAAATCACCGCTTACATCCCCGGTGAAGGGCACAACCTGCAAGAGCACTCGATCGTGCTCGTGCGTGGTGGCCGCGTCCGCGACCTTCCCGGTATTCGTTACAAGATCATCCGCGGCGTGCTGGATACGCTCGGCGTGACCAACCGCAAGCAAGCCCGTAGCCGCTACGGTGCCAAGCGGCCGAAATAGTTTTTGCAATTTGAACTTTCAGAATTGAACTCAACGAGACCCCTTCAATGGCCAAGCATTTCACGGCAAGCAACAAACAACTCAAGCCCGATCCGCGATTTGGATCGGTGTTGGCATCCAAGTTCATCAACTGCCTGATGCACGACGGCAAGAAAAGCGCCGCACTGGGTGTCTTTTACTCCGCGATGGAAATCATCCAAAAGAAGTTGCCGGAAGAAGAGCCGATCAACGTCTTCACGGCGGCGGTTGATAACGTCAAGCCGGCGATCGAAGTCCGTTCCCGCCGCGTCGGCGGTGCGAACTATCAGGTGCCGACTTCGGTCAACCCGAAGCGCCGGCAGACTCTGGCGATCCGCTGGATTCTGGCGGCCGCTCGTGGCAAAAAGGGTCGTGCGATGGACAGTCGCCTGGCGGAAGAGTTCATCGCCGCATTCAAGCGCGAAGGGACGGCGATGACGACTCGCGAAAACGTCCACCGCATGGCGGACGCGAACAAGGCGTTCGCTCACTTCGCGTGGTAGTTTCTTGAGAAACACAACAGCGCGTGGAAGCCGGGGTCCGGCAGCCACGCGCTGTTTTTCTTTGGCAGACCAACCCGAAGCGCAAGCGAGGCCGAACGCTTCATGAGTCTGTGGATTCAGAGCGTCTGGATGCGTTCGGCCTCGCTTGCGCGTCGGGTTGGTGTGTCTCTGGCTGGGAGCCGATCATGTCGTACGACATCAAAGCCATTCGCAACATCGGCATCATCGCGCACATCGACGCCGGGAAGACGACGACGACCGAGCGGATTCTGTACTACGCCGGCGCGTCGCACCGGATGGGAAACGTCGATGACGGGACGACCATCACGGACTTTGATCCGGACGAAGCGCGGCGTGGGATCACGATTTATTCAGCGGCCATCACGTGCCGGTGGAAAGATTCGACGATCAACATCATCGACACGCCGGGGCACGTGGACTTCACGGCGGAGGTCGAACGCAGCCTGCGAGTGCTCGATGGTGGTGTGGTGATCTTCAGCGGCGTGGATGGGGTCGAAGCTCAAAGCGAAACGGTGTGGCGACAGGCCGACCGGTACGGCGTCCCGCGCATTTGTTTCATCAATAAGATGGATCGGATCGGGACCAACTTCGAAAAGGTCTTGGACGACATCCGGACCCGATTGCATGCGACGCCATTGGCTCTGCAAATCCCGATCGGTGCGGGTTCGCTGCCGGATGAGAACTGTTTCAAGGGGATCATCGACCTGGTCACGATGAAGGCGCTGTATTGGGACGCGGAATCGCTGGGCTCGAAGTTTGAGGAGCGCGACATCCCGGCTGAACTGGTCGATGAAGCACAACTTTGGCGGCACAAGTTGCTCGAAGCGATCGCCGAGATGGACGAGCAGGCTCTGGAGCAATATCTCGATACGCAAGACCTGCCGGCGGACACGATCCGGCGTCTGGTCCGTAAGGGGACCATTGAACTGCAATTTTTTCCGACGCTGTGTGGCACGTCGCTGCGGTACATCGGCGTGCAAGCCTTGATGGATGCTGTCATCGCGTATTTGCCATGCCCTCTCGATCGGCCTGCCATCGAAGGGATGCCGATGGCGGTGAAGAAAGGCTCGCAGCAGACCAAGATCGAGAAACGCAAGACGTCGGTCGACGAGCCGTTCTGTGGACTGGTCTTCAAGATCCAGGCGGACAAGCACGGGGACTTGTGCTTCTTGCGGATTTATTCCGGGACGTTGAAGAGCGGCTCGAAAGTGCTGAACCCGCGCACGAATGTCAAAGAGTTGGTCAGCCAGATTTGGCGCGTGCAGGCGGATTCACGCGAGAAGATCGAAGCGGACGAAGCGTATGCCGGCGACATCGTCGGCGCGATTGGCCCGAAGGAGATCGCGACGGGAGACACGTTGTGCGCGACTCAGAATCCAATCCTGTTGGAGAAGATCACGTTCCCGGAAACGGTGATCTCGATGGCGATCGAGCCAGATAGCAGCGCGGAGCGGAAGAAGTTGGAAGAGACCCTGCGACGGCTTGAGAAACAAGACCCGACGTTCAAGGTGCGAATCAATGAAGAGACCGGCGAGACACTGGTCAGCGGCATGGGCGAACTGCATCTCGAAGTCATCATGGACCGCATGCTGCGAGAATTCGGTGTGAAGGCCCGCGTTCACAAGCCGCGCGTCAGTTATCGCGAGACCGTGCGCAAGGCGGTCAATGTCGAGGGAGAATTCTCGCGGCTCGTCGGTGCGGCGACGCACTCAGCAAAAGTTCGCTTGCGCGTCGAACCGTTCGACGGCGAAGCGGCTGTCAGCGTCGAGAACGACTTGAAGCCAGGTGTGTTGCCAGCCGCCTTGGTTTCGCTGTTGGAACAATCGATTGAAGAAGGGGCTAACGCCGGTGGCATGTACGGCAATCCGTTGATGCGGGTGCGGTTCACCATCACCGGAGTCGACTACAAGGAGGGCGAATCGAACGACGTTGCGTTGACGGCCGCCGCGGCCAAAGCGGTTGCGGAGGGACTGGAGAAAGCGGGCTGCGTGCTGCTGGAACCGGTGATGAAGTTGGAAGTCGTCACGCCGGAAGAGTTCATCGGTAACGTGCAGGCCGACTTGAATGCACGTCGCGCGGCGATCGTGCGGTCGGAGAACCGTGGACGGCTCTGGGTCATTGAAGCGGAAGTCGCGCTGGCGAAGATGTTCGGTTATTCGACGCAGGTGCGTGGCCTCTCGCAGGGCCGGGCCTCGTATTCGATGGAACCGCTCAAGTACGCGGAAGCTCCGCCAGAAGTGCTGGAGTCGATGTGGTGAGTCATGGATCTCGTTGCCGAACAGTGCCGACGGAATGTGGTGGCCGATGACACCTGGACGCTGTACTCGGCGCATCGGGAGCGTGTGACGCGGGTGCTTCTGGATGCACGAACGATTTCGGCCGAGCGGCTGTGTTTGCTGGGGGCGGGCAATCTCAATGATTTCGATTTGGCTGCGCTGTTGACCGCGTTTCGAGAAATCGTGCTAGTGGATTTGGATGCCGATGCGCTGCAGCGCGGGCTGACTCGGCAAGGCTTGGCCGGGGATGGTCGCATTCGAATCGTGGCTCCGGTGGATGTCAGCGGTGTGTTCGCCGAATTGACGGCGATGGAGAACGCGCAGGCTCGCGAAGCTGCGATTGAGCGTTGCTTGCGGACGTTGGCGCAGATACCGGACTTCGGCTGGAAGGGAAGTTGCGATGTGGTGGCGTCGGTCGGATTGCTCACGCAGTTGATTGATGGCGTCACGAGAACCATTGACGAGTCACATCCGCGATCCTGGGAAGTCGTGTCGGCGCTGCGGACGCAGCATCTGCGTCTGATGTTGGAGTTGGCGTCCCCCGGTGGCGCGGCGGTGTTGGTGACCGAAGTCGTGTCGTCGGATTCTTGTCCGGCGCTGTTATCGGTGAGCGAGCCTGAATTGCCGGAGTTACTGCGGCGCGAAATCGCGGCACGGAACTTCTTCACCGGGACGAATCCGGCGGCGTTGCAACAATTGCTGCGGACTGAGGTCAGTCTCACCGGGCAATTGGCGAGCGTGCGTTTTTCGGAGCCGTGGTTGTGGACCTTTCTCGCTCGGAAGTATGCGGTTTTCGCGGTGACCATGAGGAAGTTCGGATGATGCCAGTTTCCGCAGACGGAATAGGCCGGTCGCTGCGATGAGGCCAACTTCGTCGGTCGCACGGATTGGTCCGATCGCAACATATCCCGGTGGCGAGTCAAACCTGGAGGGCGTGCTGGAGCATTCGGTGCCTCCGTTACGACTGCTCGGTTTGCCCCTTCGTTGCGACTGTTCCGGTCTACCGAAGCCGTTCTCTTTGAGAAGTCTTCGCAGGCTCGACGATACCTCTTTTAGATTCACGCATGGAAGCGATGTGCGATGGCCCGCTTCGGTCCGCCACTGGCGGACCGAACGACCGTGGTCCGCCTTGCCGCGTTGGTGGCTCGAATCTGATGCCAAACCCTGCCACTTCCCGTCACTCTTACCAGAAGACATGCAGGACTTTCATGCCTACCACTGCGACTCCTCGACGCCGTCTCGCGTCCCGTGTTCAGAACCCCTTGGAGACCTATCTCCGTGAGATCAACGAGACCGCGTTGCTCACGGCTCAAGAAGAAAAGGATTTGTCGAACGCCATCCACGAAGGTGACAACGCCGCTCGTGACCGGATGGTGCGGGCGAACCTGCGATTGGTCGTCAACATCGCTCGGGCCTACACCAACAAGGGCCTGCCGCTGCAAGACCTCATCGAGGAAGGAAACCTGGGACTGCTCCGCGCGGTTGAGGGCTTCGATCCGAACATGAATACGAGGTTCAGCACCTATGGCAGCTACTGGATCAAGCAGTCGATCAAGCGTGCGTTGGTGAACTCGGCCAAGACGATCCGCGTGCCGGCGTACATGGTCGAGCTGCTCTCGAAGTGGCGACGCGCGACGGCTCAATTAACGGATGAACTCGGCCGCCCGCCCACACCGGAAGAGGTTGCGAAGTTGCTGGAGGTGCCGCTGAAGAAGTTGCGAATCGTCAAGAAGGCGATTCAGCTCTACAACTCGACACCGCAAACCGAGCAAGGCGACGGCGGTTGGTCGCTGGGCGAGATGGTCGCCGATCAACGGCAAAAAAGTCCCGAAGCCGAGATGGTCGAGACCGACAATCTCACCCACGTCTACAAAATGCTGGAGACGATGGACCCGCGCGAGGCGACGATTCTGAGGATGCGGTTCGGCCTTGATGATTCGGAACCGAAGACGCTGAAGGAAATCGGCGAGTCGCTGGGGCTGACCCGCGAGCGCGTCCGGCAGATCGAGAACGAAGCTCTCAACCGTCTCGCCAAAGGTCTGATGGGAGATTGAGCCGATCGCTCGTCTTCCAACAGACGAAGCTGCTGCGGTTTGGGGAATTATCCGCGTCGCAGGAATTAGCCGCGCGGCGCTAGCCCCGGTTACGCGGGTTGAACCGGGGCTAGTGCCACATCTCGGAAACGGGGTTTCATGAAAACGGAAAATTGCATATCTCCCGTCAGTCTTCGATTTTGAGGCGGGAGGTCAAGCCATGCCAGGGACGGCCGCAAGAATACAGATCAGCGAGAAGCAGCAAATCGT
>CAMDDX010000030.1 GCA_945893075.1 Planctomyces sp. SH-PL62
CGTTCGCGACCGGTTACCTCTATGCCGGCATGGGCTATACGACGGTGTTCGATGCCGCGATTCCACCGCTGGCCGCTCGGCATGCGCACGAGGAATTCGGCGACACGCCGATTATCGACAAAGGTTTTTTCCTGCTGTTCGGCAACAACCACTACGTTCTCAATCAGATTTCTGCCAATGAGCCGGAACGTTTGAAGGCATTCGTCGGCTGGATGCTGCACGCGGCCAAGGCATACGCCGTGAAGGTCGTCAATCCGGGAGGCATCGAAGTCTGGAAGCATGGCGGCGACAACGTCCACAACCTTGATGAATCGATCGAGCATTTCAATGTGACGCCGCGGCAGATCATTACATCGCTCACGCAAACGGCGATGGATCTCGGCCTGCCGCACCCGGTCCACATTCACTGCAATAATCTCGGCCTGCCCGGTAACTGGATGACGACGCTGGCGACGATGCAGGCACTCGAAGGCCGGCGCGCTCATCTGACGCACATTCAATTTCACAGCTATGGCGGCGGACTCGGCGAGCAAAGTCAGTTCTGCTCGAAGACCACCGAGTTGGCCGAGTACGTCAACGCGCATCCGAATCTGACTGTCGATGTCGGACAGGTGTTGTTCGGCGAGACGACGTCGATGACCGGCGACGGACCGCTCGGTTACTACTTGCACAAGGTGACCGGCCGCAAATGGACCAACGCCGATACCGAGATGGAAGCCGGCTGCGGCATCGTCCCGATCACGTATCGCGAGAAGAGCTTCGTTCACGCGCTGCAATGGGCGATCGGCTTGGAGTGGTATCTGCTCGTCAACGACCCGTGGCGAATCGCCATGAGCACCGATCATCCCAACGGTGGATCGTTCCTGGCGTATCCCGAAATCATTCAGCTCTTGATGGACCGCACTTATCGGCAAGAGGTTCTCAAGCGCGTCCCGCCGCGCGTGCTGGAATGCTCGGTGCTCAAAGACCTCGACCGCGAGTACTCGCTGTACGAGATCGCGATCATCACCCGCGCCGCACCGGCTCGCATGTTGGGGCTGAAGCACAAAGGCCATTTGGGCCTCGGAGCCGACGGCGACGTGGCGATCTATACGCCGAACGCCAACAAGCTCGATATGTTCGCGCTGCCACGCTATGTGCTGAAGGGGGGCGTGCTGATCGTCGAGCAAGGTGAGATCCGCGAGGAACTCTTCGGCCGCACGCTGCACGTCGCCACGAACTACGACGAGGGGGTCTTGCCCGATATCCAAAAGTGGTTCGAAGAGTATTACACGATCCAGTTCAACAACTATGCCGTGGATGAGCACTACATGGCGAACGGCTCGACCGCCGTCGCGTGCAGCAAGTAGTTCGGACGCCTACGTCCGAACAACCGATCGGACGAGGGCGTCCAATCTACAGCCTCAAACCACCGGCACGTCGTGATAGTTCAACGCCCACTCGCGCATGAAGCGGACTTGCTGCGGTCGGATGCGGTACACGATCAGCGCCGGGTTCTCAGAGCTGCCGAGGTATTGGCGCAACAGCGAATTCGCATCCCAGATTTCTTGCAGAACCGGCCACTCGGTGACGACCTCCGCGACACCCGTGATGCGGACTTGGTCGTGCTTCTCGTCGAGATAACACAGCTCGACGTTGGGATTCGCGGCGATCTCGGCCGTCTTGTGGTACATGCGGAGGTTCGCGACGTAGACGGTGAAGCCGTCCGTTCTCACGGGCGAAACCGGTCGCACGCGCGGTTGATCGCCGTCGATCGTGGCCAAGTAGGGAAAGTGATCGGCGGCAATGACGGCGCGGGCGAGGTCTGGCAACTTCGTGGGATCAATCGGCTCTGGCTTTGGCTGACTCATGATGATTCCTTTCCGGTCAAATGGCGGCCGAGACATTTTGCAAAATCAGGGGAAGGCAAAATCATAAAGACGGGTCGTGTCTGGGCCGGACTCGATTTGTGGCGGTCGCGACCGGTTTTCATCAATTGACGGCTGCTGATATGACCGATACCGTCCTTAACCCACCGGCCGAAAATCCCCGCCTTTTTCCGATCGAAACCATCATGCTCACACTCTTCGGACGCCGCCAGAAATACTGTGATGGAGTCAATCGCCGCAGCTTTTTGAAGATCGGCGGTTTTTCATTGGGAGCCGTTGGCGGCTTCGGCCTGGCCGACGTGATGCGAGCCAACGGCAGCGAGACCACTAATCGCCACAAGGCGGTCATTAACGTCTTTCTTGGTGGCGGTCCTCCGCACCAGGACATGTGGGAAATTAAAACCGACGCTCCGAAAGAGATTCGAGGCGAGTTCGAGCCGATCAACACGAAAGTCCCCGGCATCCAAATCGGCGAGGCTTTTCCGCGAATCGCGGCGGCGTTCGACAAGTTCGTGGCAGTTCGCGCGGTGGTCGGCTGCGTCGATAACCACGACGGTTATCAATGCCTGAGTGGTTGGAATCGGAACCAAGATCGCTCAATCGGCGGCCGGCCGAGCATCGGTGCGGTCGTGACGAAACTGCAAGGCCCGGTCACTCGATCCATGCCGCCGTTCGTAGCTCTGGCCGCAAAGACGCAGCATGTGCCGTGGTCCGAACCGGGTGGGCCTGGATTCCTCGGCGCGACTTGTCAGTCCTTCAAACCGGATGGCCAGGGGATGGCCGATCTGACGCTCAATGGTGTGACGCTCGACCGATTGCAGGACCGCAAGTCATTGCTCGGCGGGCTTGATCTGCTCAAACGCGAAGCGGATGCGAGCGGGATGTTGCGCGGACTCGATGCATTCAATCAAGCGGCGTTCGGCGTGCTGACATCCAGCAAGCTGGCCGACGCGCTGGATGTCTCGAAAGAAGACCCGTTGGTCCGGGCCAAGTACGGCGATGGCAAGCCGTATCAATTCCAGTACGACGGCGCTCCGACCTGCAACGATCATTTGCTGATGGCTCGCCGCTTGGTTGAGGCGGGCGTCCGCTGCGTGACGCTGACGTTCGGCCGTTGGGACAGCCACGGGCAGAATTTTCAGTTGGTCCGCGATCATGGCGGCAAGCTCGATCAGGCCGTCACCGCGCTGGTGCAAGATCTTGAAGAGCGTGGAATGCTCGACGACGTGACGGTGGTCGTTTGGGGTGAGTTCGGCCGTACGCCGCGGATCAATCCGGGTGCGGGCCGCGATCACTGGCCGCAAGTCAGTTGTGCGTTGCTCGCCGGCGGCGGAATGCGCACCGGCCAAGCGATCGGTTGCACGAATCGTCTGGGCGAGGTTGCCAAGGACCGCCCGACGCACATGCAAGAGATCATTGCCACGATCTATCACAACCTCGGCATTGATCCCCGCTCGACGACGCTGATTGATCCGACCGGTCGGCCGCAGTATCTGGTCGAGCAACGCGAGCCGATGCGCGAGTTGGTGTAAGGTGGCAAAATCATGGTTCACAGAATCATGGAAGCCTGAGCCTTACCAGATCGCGACGCTTGCCTGGGATTCTGTGGTTTCTTAGCTCTGCCAGCGGCCGGTTTAAGGTGGCGAGATTCCGCTTTACCTGCTTTGCGAATGTTGCGACATTCCCGGCCCCTTTCAGTCCCTCCGGCGCGAGCACTTCTTCCGCGCGAGTCTTTCCATGTCTATTGGCCGGTTTTCCAGTTGGTTCTTGCTGCTGCTGACGTTGTCGTCGGGCTGCGCGTCGTCGCGTCCGATGATTGTGTCAAACCCGGTGTTCATACCGGCCAATTCACAGCACTCGGCGTGGGAGCGGACGGTTGATGCGCTGTACGACTTTCATTTCCCGATCGCTCGCGAGAACCGGTTGGACGGCGTGATCGAGACGGACTATCGCGTCGGCTCGAACGTGTTCGAGCCGTGGCATGGCGATTCGGTCGGCGCGTACAACCGAATGGAAAGCACGCTGCAATCCATCCGTCGCAAAGTGCGCGTGGACCTCACGCCGGTGGAAGGTGGCTACCTCGTCGGAGTCGAAGCGTTCAAAGAACAGGAAGACCTGCTCGGCGTCGCCGAGAATACCGCTGGAGCTGCGACGTTCCGCAAGAACACGCCGCTGGAACGCAACCTCAACGTCGTTGTCGGACAGAGCAGCCCATCGGGTTGGATTGCGCTCGGCCGCGATGCGGATCTTGAGCAAGCGATTCTGGCCGAGATGCAACGGTAGCTTTGGAGTGCGGTGTGTCAGCACCGCTTTGGATTCTTTCGGAATCGATGTCGTTCGTCGGACAATCCAAAGCGGTGCTGACACACCGCACTCCAAAGTGGCTCACGCCGCCTTCGCGGTTGGGAATGGCAGCACGTTGACCTGATCGAGCAAGCCGCGAATGATCTGCTCGGCTTCGATTTTTTCTTCGAGCCACTTGGCTCGTGAGGCGTGCCAGCGGCCTTCGCGTTTCTCCCACTCGTCGGCCTCGGCCTTGAGTCGTTGTTCCGCCAGCCGGACTTGTTCTTCGCGGATTGCCAGCGAGGTCGGTTGCTGCTCGCGGTCGGTTCGGATTTGGTCTTGCAGGCGGCGGGCGTGGTCTTGGAACTGCAATCGTTCGAGTTGCAATTGCTGGCGTTCGACTTCGAGTTCATCGCGGATGCGGCGATAGTGCTCGGCGATGGCGGCGCGGCCCGCTTCGACGCGGCGGCGAATGGTTTCCGGATCGACGGTCGGCAAGAGTTCCGCCCAAGCTTCTTCCATCGCCAGCCGAGCTTCCAGGGTGAGGCGATTCGAGCTTTCCATCTCGCCGCGCATCATCTCGAACCGCTGTCGGCGAGCTTCGAGTTTTTCCACTTCGAGCGACCGTTGTTCCGCCTGCTGTTTGAGTGCGGCGAGTTCGGTCGTGCGTCGCTGTTCGAACTCCGCTTGCTCGCGTTCGAGCGAACGACGGTCGGACATGACTTCGTGAGAACGATCCGACTGCCAGCGTTGCAGAGTTTCCGCTTCGCGAGCGAGTGACTGCTCACGCTCATCGAGCTGCTGGCGAAAGTGCGTCAATTGCGAGTCACGCCGATCGAGATCCGCGGTGCGCTGCGTGATCTCGGACTGTCCCACTTGCCAGGACCGGGCGACTTCCTGCTGAGCCAGTTCCAAGTCGCGTTGCATGTCACTGAGCCGAGCCCATTGGGCGGCTCGCTGACGCTCCCAATCGGCTTTCTGCTGATCGAAATCGACGGCGTCCGTCCGCAACTGCTGCGCGTGGTCTTCTCGGAGCTTGCGGAGGTCCGCGTCTAACTGTTTGCGATGGGTTTGCAGGTCGGCCAGCGACTTTTGGACGTAGGCGTCGTGCGATTCGCGGTCACGCTGTGCGACCGCGCGTTCGGAATCACGAGAGGTCTCGAACGCGGCTCGCTCTTCGGCGAATTTTTGTTTCTCTTCATCAAGGTCCGTCGCCCATTGAGTGCGGAGTTGCTGCCGTTCGGCCTCCCAGTTGAGTTGCAGGCGTCGCAGCGCCTCGTCATGTTCGCGTTGCAGTTGCTGCCGCTGCTGTTCCATCTGACGCCGCGTCGCGTCCAGGTCCGCTTGCTGCTGACGGCGTTGCTCGGCCCAATCGGTCTGCAACTTTCGCAACGCTTCCTCGTGAGCGCGTTTGTCGTCGGCGAGTTGCTCGCGATCCTGGGCTTGCTGTTGGTTCCACGCCTCGCGCTGATTGCGGAAGTGCTCGATCTCGCCGTCTAACTCCCACGCATATTCTTTGCGGAGCCGGGCCTTCTCCAGTTCGATCTCCGACTGGACCGCTTCGAGGATCGCCTGTTGCTCGCGAGCCAATCGCTCACGCTCTTCGGAGAGTTGTTTGCGTTCCGAGTCGGCCATCGCCTGCGAATGCTGCATCGCGGCTTTATCGACTTCGTTCTGCTTTTCTAATTGCTGCTTGAGCGTTGCCCGCTGTTGTTCGAGCGTTTGGTTCGCCTGCGTCAGTTCCCGCTCGCGCAGTTTCAGTTCGGCGAGCAATTGCTCCGTCTGCTGAAATCGCTCGGAGAATTGCTGCTCTTGCTGGGCGAGCTGTTCGGCTCTCAGCCGGGCTTCTTCCTCGGCGTTGAGCGCTCGCAGCCGCAATGACCGCTGCTCGCGATCAAACTGCGAGAGCTGTTCGTTGAGGTTCCGTTCTCGGCGCTCCAACTCAGCGACTTGTGCGCGCAGGTTCTCGGCAACTTGGCTGGCTTGGACGAAGAGATCGACCTGTCCGCGCGAAGCCGGCGCAGTCGCCGTGGTGGCGAGTCCTCGCAACCGCACTTCATGTACGTCGTCGAGGCCGACCGAGGCCACATCCGTGTTGAAACCTGAACGGTTCGTAAAGTCGCTCATCGCGGGAATCCTTTCCCTGGGTGAGCCGAGAAGCTCGGCAAGACACGCACCTCGCACACGGCGAGGCAAGATTCGGGCACTCTGATAAGGGGCGGGATTATGGAAACGGTCCGAAAGTGTGTCAATTTGTGATTTCGGCCGGCACCCGATGCCCAACACTCGGTCGTGGGCGGATTGGAAAATTCTGCGGATGGGCACCACAATGCCGCCCCCCGTTATGAAACGGCTTCACGCTCAGTGCCCGCTCGATCAGCCCCAAGAGAAGGATTCGCCACGACTCATGGACACCGCCAAATTAACTCTGAACGGAAAAGACTACGACCTGCCCGTGACGGTCGGCACCGAAGGGGAAGTCGGCATCGACATTACCACGCTGCGAGCCAAATCCGGGGCGATTACGCTCGATTCCGGCTACGGCAACACCGGGGCCTGCAAGAGTTCGATCTGCTTCATCGACGGCGAAGAGGGCATCCTGAGGTATCGCGGCTACGACATTGCTGACCTGGCGGAAAGCGCCTCGTTTGTCGAAGTCTCGCACCTGCTGATCTACGGTGAGCTGCCCAATCCGCAGCAACTCAGCGTCTTCCGCGAGAAGCTGACTCGGCACAGCATGATCCACGAGGACATGAAGAAGTTCTACGAGGGCTACCCGCCGACGGCTCACCCGATGGCCGTCCTCTCGTCGATGGTCGCTTCGCTTTCGACTTATTACCCGACCGTGGCGGGTGAAGACTCCGATCAGAACATCATTCGGCTGCTGGCCAAGACCAAGACAATCGCGGCCTACGCTTATAAGAAGTCGGCCGGTCAGCCGACGATTTACCCGCTGAACGAGTTGTCGTACTGCGCGAACTTCCTGCGGATGATGTTTGCCATCCCGTGCGAGGAATACAAAGTCAACGACGTCTGGGTGCGAGCGCTCAACAAGCTCCTGATCTTGCACGCCGATCACGAGCAGAATTGCAGCACCTCGACCGTCCGCATCGTCGGCAGCAGCCAGGCGAACTTGTATGCGTCGATCTCCGCCGGCATCTGCGCTTTGTGGGGGCCGCTGCACGGCGGGGCCAATCAGAGCGTGCTGGAGATGCTCGAACAAATTCGCAACGACGGGTCCGACTACAAAAAGTATGTCGACATGGCCAAGAACAAGAACAGTGGCTTCAAGCTCATGGGCTTTGGACACCGCGTCTACAAGAACTTCGATCCGCGAGCGACGATCCTCAAGAAGACCTGTGACGAGGTGCTCGGCCAACTGGGGATCAACGACCCGCTGCTGGACATCGCCAAGAAGCTGGAAGAAGTCGCGTTGCACGACGAGTTCTTCATCGAGCGCAAGCTGTACCCGAACGTCGATTTCTACAGCGGCATCATTTACCGCGCGATGGGCATCCCCACGAACATGTTCACGGTCATGTTCGCAATCGGCCGTCTGCCCGGTTGGATCGCTCACTGGAAAGAGCAGAACGACGACACGAACAGCCGCATCAACCGCCCGCGCCAGATCTACACCGGCGCGACGCTTCGCCCCTTCTTGCCGCTGGAAAAGCGCGGCTAAGACCCTCGTCTTCCCTTCCGCAGCGCAGTCATTCCTCTGGCCCCATTCGTCTGCCGAACTGCTTTTGCCAGACGAATGGGGCCAGAGGAATGAATTCATGACTGACACGCTGTTCTCGGTTGCCGGCAAAGTCACGCTCGTTTCTGGAGGCAGCCGCGGCATTGGCAAAGCGCTCGCCGCAGGATTCGCCGCTCGCGGGGCGAAGGTGGTCATCACCGGTCGCGAGTCCAGCACTCTCGCTGCGGCCGCTGCCGAGATTGGTTCCTCTTCCAATCCAGTTGTGCCCATCGTGTGCGACGCTGCGAAGAAGGAGGACATTGAGCGATGCGTCCACGAAGTGGCCGACAGGTTCGGTCGCATCGACGTGCTGTTGAACGTGGCCGGTGTCAACAAGCGCAAGCCGGCTGAGACCTACACCGCCGAAGAGTTTGACTTCATCATCGACATCAATTTACGCGGCGCGTTCTGGATGGCGGTCGAGGTTGGCAAAGTGATGCTCGCGCACAAGTCCGGTTCGCAGATTCACATCGACTCGTTGAATACGTTCTCGCCGCTGAAGAACGTGACTCCGTATGCGATGACGAAATTCGGCATCTCGGCCATGTCGCGCGGCTTGGCGACCGAATGGGGGCCGCGTGGCGTGCGAGTCAACGCACTCGCACCCGGCTTTGTCCTCACCGACCTGACTCGCAAGTTGTGGTCCGATCCGACGATGCTCGCTTGGGGCCTCGCCAACACGCCGGTCGGCCGACTGGGCGAAGTGGACGACATGGTCGGAGCCGCAGTCTTCCTCGCTTCGGAAGCCTCCGCGTTCATGACCGGACAAGTCGTCCGCGTCGATGGCGGCTTCTCGGCCGGGATGGCCTGGCCGATTCCGAGTTGATGCCGATTACTTGTCGCTCTTCTTCGAGTTTGGCTTGGCATCTTCGGCAGGCGGAACGGGGCGGGGCGGTAATTCGATGTCGGTTTCGTAGGGCACCGCCGGTTCCGGTGGCGTGTTGTTCGGAGCCGCAAACTCTTGGGCGGACCAACCAGGTTGAGCGACGAATTCTTCCGGTTGGGTGTTGAGGTTCGGATTGTCGATGGCGTGCGTGCGTGCCCAGGCGTGACGAATCGAGTCGCGATACGCCTCCGGGGTCCAATCGCTTTCGCTCAGCCAGACGCCGTCGTAGGGGAGCAACGTCCCCTTGTGGTAATGCAGTGCGACGATGGCTTTGTTGTATTCGACCAAGCTGGAGAAATACTGGGACTCAGCTTCGGCCTGGCTTTTCAAGGCTCGCAAGAGGATGTCGTAGGTCTGCGTGCCGGCTTCGACCTCGGCTCGGAAAAGCTGCACGCTTTGCTGTGCCGCTCGGTAGCGATTGAAGTTCGATTGAGCGGTCATGTACTGCACCGCGAGGTTTTGAAAGTCCTGAGCGACCTCGTGGCTGATGTCGATCTCTTGAGCCTCCAGTTGGTCGCGAGCCTTCGCGAGGCGCAGTTCGACGTTGCGAACTTGCGCATGAGCGGCTCGGAAGCCTAACGGCATGGAGAACTCGAAGCCCAAGTTCCAGCCGGTGAAGTTGCCGTTCGTCATCGCTCCGTAGACGCTGCTGAACTGGCTGGGCGAGTTGTAATGTCCCAGCAAGTCGTCGCCCAAACCGTTCACTTGATAGCCCGACACGAAATCCAAACGGGGATTCGTCAGGCTCTCCGCCGCGCACAACTGCAACTCTAAACTTTTGATGTTCCACTTCTGGCGGCGCAGCTCAACACGTTGTGTCAGCGCTTCGGTGAGCGAGGTTTCCCAACTTGGTGAGAACGCGGCGGTGGTTGGTTCGTCGCTGGGACGCATCATGCGGCCATCGTTGACCGACAGACCGACGATGCGTCGCAAGGCGATTTCCGCGGAGTAAACGCTGGCGAGCGCGTTCTCCGTGACGGCTCTGGTTTGAAAGTAAAAGTCGCGAGCTTGCGCTTCGTCGGAGGGTTTGAATCCCCGCTTGCCCCCGCCGACAAGGATGCGGTGAGCTTCTCGCCAAGACTGCAGCGCACTGTTCCGCGCGGTGACGGCCGTGTCGTATTGGCGATAGCTGAGATACAGCTCCCAATACAGATCCTCGACATCTTTCAGCATCAGGAGGACGCTCGCCTCGAAGTCCGCCAAAGTCAGGTCTTGATTGATGCGCGAGATCACGACACCCTGATTGACACCGCTCAGCCCGCCAAAGTTTTGCGCGACTGGTCCCGCGATGCGTGTGAATTCTGCACCGGCACCCGCCAAGAGAGGCTGGCGATACTCGGCCGTCGCTTTCCCGATGTAGGCCGACTGAAACATCTGACCGGTCGCCGTCTGGTTGGTCCCCAGATAGTCCATCTTGTGGCCGAGTGTCAGCGACCCACCGTAGGCGAATTGTTTCGACAATCCGGAATTAAACGCGCCGAACTCCTCGGTACGACCGGGACCGAAACCAACGCCCGCGGCGCTGTTTCGTGTCGGGTCATCACGGCCCCAGGTCATTGAGGACGTCAGTTGCGCATCGAAGGCCGCCAGCGCGCTCGCGATACCACGACCGCCGAAGAGCACGCCCGTCTCTTGAATCGCCGGATCGTATGCGGAGGGGACTCGATCACCGGCGGTCAGGATTGTGGACGGCGTACCTCGGCTGGTACGCGAACGAATGATGCTGTTGTTCTGGATCGCCAATTGAATCGCTTCGCTCAGCGGGATGTTCCAGAGGTCTTCCTTCTCGCGGTCCAGGACCGTGCGCGGGCGTTTGGCATAGGCCGCTTCGGGCGAGGTCTGTGTCTCAACCGCGGGATAGTCGATCGTCGTGGCAGCAGTCTTGTAGTAGCTCATTTCCTTGTCGCTGCCGAGATACTTCAACTCCGGATCGCTGGCGCAGCCCAACAACCATGTTCCTAAGAAAAAGCTGATCGAGAGGCATTGCAGCCGTCGCCTCCCCGCTTCGCTGATCGAGCGGAGCCGCTTCGTCTTGGTTTTGGAGAATGACATGCCGGCCACCTTGTTCGAGAACACTCTCGTGGGACGACACCGGCGCAGACCGGCGCAATGACCCTCACAAGTGGTATCGGCGACGCAATCGGCAAACTTTGGCCAGTTTGCCAGCCCGCCACCGACCTTGCGTCGGTGGTTCCCGCGCTTCTGCACGACTCGCATAGATCAGAAACGTCCTGAGAACGTCGTGCAAAAGCGAGGGAATCACCGGGGCAAGCACGGTGGCGTGGTCTCGCAGTGACAAGCATCAGCCGAATGGGTGGTTGCGGCGTAATCGGCAGAAACAGCGTGACGAACCGCTTGCCGTCAAAGTTTGCCAAGATCGTGAGTCGGCGGCTCATCGGCGGAATTTGCCGGAGTCGATACCTCTTGAGTGAGGCAGTGGCTGGGTCACGTCCGTTGGATGCGGAACGATTCGCACGGAACGTCGCGACCAAGACCTGTCCCGTCCGCCCGCCTCCACCAGCATTGAGGTTTCACCATGTCGTTTGAGTCGGAGCCGACAGAACCGGGAGCCAGCGAAGCCCCGTTGAACCGTTTTTCCAATTTCCGGTATCATCCGGCCCATGCTCCCAACGGCGACGACGCCGAACGGACGAGCCCACCCGAAAAAGATGATGCTCGTTCCGCCCGTCGCCGCCGCCAAAACTCTTCACCAGCCACTCCGGCAAGGAGGAACGACATGGAAGTCCAAGGCCCTGGTTTTGTGTCGAACGCGACCCCCATCCAAGGAGCGCGACCGGCGACCGGCCCCACCGCCGCCGCGAGCAAGCCGCCGCTGGAAGTGCCGCAAGACGAAGTCGAACTCTCCGCCGCCGGCCAGTTGATGGGCAAGCTCACCGAAGGAGCCGATGCTTCGCAACGCGCCGAACGACTGGCCCGCATCAAGGGCGAGATCGACGCTGGCACCTACGACACCGACGCCAAGCTCGAAGCTGCGCTCATGAAAATGTTTCAGAGCAACGGCATCGACTTGGAAGCCTAAGTCGTAATCGACACACTCCGAGCGTTTGAGAAAAAGACTCTCAGGCGAGCGGGGTGGCGTTAGCCCCCCGGTGGTCACGATGGCCGCTGAAGACCGGGGGGCTGACGCCACCCCGCTCGCCATTTTTTGTGCGACCACTCTGAGGTGTGTTGTGGGTGAACTGACTCCTATCGAAAAGTTTCGCGAGTTCTTGCTGACGAAGGGCGAGCGATTGACTCGCGAGCGTTCGATCATCGTTGAAGAGGTCTTCGCTAAACACGAACATTTCGACGCGGAAGACCTGATCGCGCGAGTGGCACGCGACAAGACCGGGCGGCGCGTCAGCCGAGCGACCGTGTATCGTGCGCTCAAACTGCTGGAAGACGCCGGTCTGCTGCGCAAAGTCGCGCGGCCCAACGGCAGCGAAGTCTACGAGCATGACTACGGCTACCCTCAGCATGACCACCTGATCTGCGCCAAGTGCGGCGCGTTGATCGAGTTCACCAACGAGGCGATCTCCGCGATTGTGGACAAAATCTGCAATGAGCACGGCTTTAACAAGAGCGGACATCGGTTGGAGGTCTACGGCATCTGTGCCAAGTGCAACGCTCCGCCGAATCGCCGGCATCGCAAGTTAGATTTGGTGTGAGTTGTCCGGCCGAATGCCGTGAGCCGATCGCCGACCCGCCGCGGCGGGTGATACCGTTTTTACAAACCCAACTGACGATCATGTCGCGTCTCGAACATTCCGAACCGACCGCCGCGCCGGAGACCGTCCGCCGCGCCGTGCAGCGTGACTACGAACGCTTCGCCGTCTCTGGTCCGCCGATCCCTCTCGAACAATATCTGCTCGATGAATACGACCTCGACATGACTGCCAACTACGGCGGGTTCACGCTCAAGAATCCGTGGGGCAAGGCGTCGGGTCAGTTATCGATGACGGCACGGCAAGTGGAAGAGGACGTCGCCGCCGGTCTGGGGTTTGTCGTTCTGAAGACCGTCATCGCGCAGGATGAACACGGCGAGCAGTCGATGGCGGCGTGGGCGATCCCCGAAGCGCGCATGGTGGCCGAGCCAATTATCGGGCAGTCGGGCGAACACGGCTGGACGATCACCTGGAAGGGCCGCGGTTGGTGGCAGTCGTTCGAGGCGTACTTGCAGTTGATCCGCGACGCGCGACGAGTCGCCGACGGCACTGGCACGCTGATCGTTCCGTCGTGCAAATATCACCTGCCATCTCCAAGCGAACCCGACTGGCGGCGCGGCGAATACGACTTCACCACACGGCGATTGCTGGAGGCTTGGCAGCCGGGCGAGACTCCGATGCCGCTCGAAAAGGATTTCAGTCCGACGCTCGCTGGAAGCGATCGGTCGGCCGTGCAAGCGAAGATCCTCGAATGGTTGCGCGTCGTCCCCAAGCTGATGCGCGAATCTGCTCAGACCAGCGGCGTCGGTGAAGTGTGCGTCGGGTTGAAGATGTTCAATGCGCTGTTCGACGACAGCTTTCAGATTGAGATGCTGGAGACGATTCACAGCGCTGGAACCGATCGGCCGGACTTCTTCGTCTATGCCAATCGGCTGTTCGACCCGCAGCGTGAGTTCGACGGTCAGCGCGGAGTTGCGTTCGGCGGGCCGGACCTCAGTGACCGTAATCTGCGAGTGCTCGATCAGTGGCAGACGCATTCGGCCGGTGCATCCGCGCTGCCGTGGTCGGCGACCGGCAACATCACGACGGGTCGCATGGCGGTCGAATATCTCTGCCGCGGTGCGACGAGCTTTCAACTGCACACGTTCTTTCAACTCCCTGCTGACCAGTACGCGATGAAGGTCGGCAACCGGACTCAACGTGCTCTGCATGAGCTGCACTTTCATCCGCAAACCGGTCTCGTCGTCTGGCTGCATCACCTAGCCAACCAGTTGGGACAATCGGGCCGACCAATTCGATTGCTGGACGTCTCAAGTCACCCGAAGCGTTAGCGAGGGCGGTCGCTTCACCAGGCTGCGATCTCGGAATCATCGTCGTGTGAAGCGTTCGCCCTCGCTGGCGCGTCGGGTTAGTTGTCGGCGCGCGATCCTCGCGATAGCTTGCTGCCGAGTTTTTCGATCCACGGCAATTGAGGAGACAACCATGAGTCGTTGGCTATGTGCGGTCTGGGTGGCGAGCGTCTGTGGAATTAACTTCGATCGTGCGAACGCGGCCGATCTGCCCAAGCCGACGGGTGACGCGATCGTCTCGCCGGATGCGACGGTGGAATTGCTCTTCACGCGCACGGCCAAGATCGAAGGTGGTCTGACGGAGGGGCCGGCAGTCGCTCCGGATGGATCGATTTATTTCTCGGATATCCCGATGGGCAGCGACAAAGGCATGATCTTGCGGTTCGATCCGAAGACCAAGACGACGACGGTGTTCGCCGAGGACAGCAGCAAATCGAACGGATTGATCTGCGATGCCGAAGGGCGATTGCTCGCGGCAGAGGGATCCGACTTTGGTGGCCGTGGTGTGTCGCGCTGGGATTTGAAGACCGGCAAGAGGACCGTGCTGGTCGATCGCTTCCAAGGGAAAAAGTTCAATGCGCCGAATGACATCTGCGTTGATCGGATGGGCCGGATTTATTTCACCGATCCAAAGTACGTCGGGGCCGAACCGCGCGAGTTGGAGCATCGGTCCGTCTATCGCATCGAAAGCGACAACTCGGTGATCGAAATCACCCACGAGGTCGGTAAGCCAAATGGGATCGCGCTCAGCCCGGACGGCAAGACGATGTATCTCGCCGATCATGACAACGGCACGGATCGCATCGGCTCGGACGAGAAGGCAAAGCCCGGCGCGATGAAGATCTATGCCTTCCCGCTGGGTGCTGACGGCAAGGTCAGCGGGCCGCGCAAGACGATACTCGACTTCGGCGATCAAGCTGGCTGCGACGGGATGATCGTCGATGAGAAGGGGAACATCTATTTGACCTCGCGCGGACTGAAGCGACCGGGCGTGTTGGTCATCGACCCGACCGGCAAAGAGGTCGCGTTCATTCCGACGGGCGTGCCGAATCAATCCGCCGACGGTGCCGTCGGGATGCCGAGCAACGTTGAATTCGGCATCGGGGACGAAGCGAACGTCTTATACGTGACGGTCGATAAGAGCTTGTTTCGCGTGGCGTTGAAGGTCAAAGGCTTCCACGTGCAGTTCGCGAAGAAATGAGCGATACACCGCGACGCTTGTGGCAACCAACTCGGCCGCTCGCCCACTGGGGGCGAGCGGCTTTGCGTTTTGTGTTTCCTCCGTCGTGCCCGCTGTGCCAGGCTGATGTCGAGAATCACGCGGATGATTCCGGATGTCCCCCGGTCTCTCCCCTGCTGTGTGGTCGATGCCTGATCGACGTGTCGAAACCACGAGGGAACCGTTGTCAGCGATGTGGACTACCGGTCGGGCCTTATGTCCGTTCGGATCATGGTTGTCCAAAGTGCGAGTCGCATAAGTTTCGATTTCAAAAAGTCATTCGGCTCGGCCTGTACGACGACGCATTGCGACAAGCCTGCATTCGAGCCAAGGCGACCACGCAATTCCCGCTGGCGGCCGCGCTCGCGAATCTGTTGTGGTTGTCTGAGCAATTCGATTTGCAAACGGCCAACGTCGATGTGGTCGCGCCGGTCCCCTGCCATTGGACTCGGAGAATGCTGCGACCACATCACGCCGCGGAAACAATCTCGCGCGTGCTGGCGGGGCGATTGGGGAAACCGCTGCAGCGCAGACTGCTCCGCAAGAAGCGATTGACGTCAGATCAATCCGATCTGCCGGCTGCTCAGCGGAGGCTGAATCTCAAAGATGCCTTCGCCGTTCGGTCGCACCCTCGATCGCTTGCCGGCAAGACGGTGTTGCTGGTCGATGACATCCTGACGACCGGCACGACCGCCAACGAATGCACCCGGACGCTGCTGCATGCCGGAGCCAAACAAGTCTTTGTCGCCGTCATCGCGGTGGTGCCGTAGTTGGAATTGGATTTCATTTTCCGCCCTCCATTTTTCGCCTGCTCCGCACGGTTCCGTTCAACGCGACAGGCTGGCGAAAAATGAAGGGCGAAAAATGAACCGCAGATTTCGTTCGCGCTTCAATGGCGCGGATTCTTCAAGAAGTAGAAGAAGCCGTCTTCGGCACCGCCGAGGAAATCGGGGACGCCGTCGCCATCCCAATCGACGGTCGTGGGGCTGACGTCGTGGCTGGCGATGTTGCGTGAGTCCAGCTTGCCCTTGTCTTGGAACAACCACGTACCGTCGCGCGACTCGACTTGTCGCAGCCAGTTCGCGTTCTCGGAATTCACCAGCAGGTCGAGCTTGCCGTCGCCGTCCCAATCGGTCGCGCAGAGCTTGCGACGTCCGCTCTTGCCCGCTCGGCCGCCGTTGAGCAGCAACGGCTGAGCCTTGTCGTCGAGGAATGCTCGGCGCGGCGGCATGAGTTTCAGTTGGCCGCCGATTTGTCGTCGTTCCAACAGCGTCAAAAAACCTTCGTGGTCGAGCATCGCCAAATCGAGCAGCCCATCGCCGTTCCAATCGGCGAGCACCGGCGTCGTGCGCCATTGCGTGACCAACTCTTTGCCGACCGGAGTCCACCACGTCCAAGCCGGCTTCGGGGGCGCGCCGGACCATTCGACTTCGATCGGCTGCGGTGCAGCAAGCTTCGGTGAGGTGCGCGTGCCGATGTTGCGCAGCCATTGCACTCGCCCCCAGATCGAGTTGAACACGATGTCCGGCAGCCCGTCGGCATCCCAATCGGCGACATTGAGCGTCGTGTATCCCCACTTGGCTTCGGCCGGCCCTTGAATCGAACCGTTCGGCCCGGCCATCACGCGAAACGGCTGCGCCTCGCGAAGAGTAGCAGGCACACTCCGTGTGCCGTCCGCGGCATTCGGCACACGGAGTGTGCCGTCTACTATGAGCCGTCGCGGCGCGGCCCATCTGGGCGACGCGACTTTCGGTCCGCTGAGATTCTCAAAGAACTCGATGTAGCCCGATGTGTTGCCGGAGACGATGTCGATGTCGCCGTCGCCATCCCAATCGCAGCCGACTGGCGTCGCCAGCGCTCCGCTCTGCAACTCGTCGGCCTCTTGCTGGAAGTAACGTGGCGGCTCGAACTGCGGCAGCCGATCGACGATGCGGCCGGTGTTCTCGATGAACGCGACGCGGCCATCTTCATCACCGACGATCAAATCGAAGTCGCCGTCGCGATCCCAATCGAACGCGACGGGGACGATCATCTCTAAATCCATCGTCAGCGGCCGGTCGCCGTGCATCAGCCGTCGTCCTTTCGCGTACTTCGGCTGCATGCGCGAGCCGATGTTCTCGAAGTACGTGAACCCGTCGAGGAACTCGCCGCACAGCAAATCGAGATCGCCGTCGCCATCGAAGTCCGCGAAGTTCGGCGACGGGCAACCGAACGTGTCGATGCGTTTCCCGTCTGCTTCAAGCAGCACCGGCTCTGCGTACTTCGGCTTGTCCGTCGAACCGCTGTTGCGGACGAGATAGATCAAGCCATGTAGCGGCCCGTTGGTCCAACGGCCGTTTGCGTCCCAAGCATCATCCCAGCCGTAATCCGCCCAATCCTCGACCGCGACTGTCAGATCGAGTGCTCCGTCGCCATCGAAATCGACGTACCGCCATTGATTGTGTCGCACCTTGAACAAGCCCGACGTCTTGCCGACTTCGGTCTTGTGAATGTTCGCCGGCAGCGGCAGTTTGACGGAGGCATCAATCCCCGACTTCAGGAAATCAGGATGCTCGTGCCCCGCCGTGAGCACTCGCAAACTGCTATCCACATACGACGGCATCGTGTAATGCTTGCCCGCTCCGAGCCGCTTGGCCGCTTTGAAGACCGGCAGCTTTTCGCGCGGGCCGCTCGTGTTCTCGAAGAGATACGTTCCGTTGTACGGCTTGTCGGGACAGACCACGATCAAGTCATGATCGCCGTCGCCATCCACATCCCACGGCACCGGCCAAGCCCACAGTCCGACTCCGAGATCAACCACCAAGCCGGGATTGTTGTACTTGATCCGCTGCAAGCCATCGGCGGCGACGACGTCGCTGGCGCAGGACAACGCGCAAGCCAATACCAACAGAACCAGTGATCTCATTTCAAATCATCCTCTTCGGCCGATCGCCGTGAGCCGAACGCCGATGGCCGCGATACCGTTTTTCCTCAAGCCTTAAAACGGTATCCCGGCGATCGGCCGACGGCGATCGGCTTTCGGCCGGATCAAAGTCGTCACTCCGCCAAACTCACGCGCACGATCTCTTTGTCGTTCCGCGCGAACACGCTCTTCATCGCGAACGCCGGGTGCGACCAGACGGTCATGCGGCGTTGGATCGGTGCCGTCGGCTCGATCAGTTTGGCTCGGCTGATTTCCTGGTAACCGGCGGGAGTCAGCTTGGCGATGATCAGGTCGCCCTGTTCGTTGTGCAGGAAGTAGCGGTCCTCGTGCGGCACGAGAAAGCAGTTCCACCAGCGTCCCTGTCCGGTGGCGTCGTGCGTTTCCCACAACCGCTCGCCGTTGCTGGCGTCGAGACATCGCAGCTGGCCATAGCTGTCGATGCCGTAAATGTGCGAGCCGTCAAAGACCGGCGTCATAATGATGGGATGGACGCCGTCGGTGCGCAGTTCGCTGTCGCTCTTGCCGGACCATGCGACGCGAGCGGACTGGCCGTCGTCCGCAACCTCGATCATGCGCGGGCCGTTGTAGAAGCTGGCGACGAACAGCCGATTGCCGACTTGCCGAGGCGTCATCACGGTCAGTCCGGAACGGACCGAGTACGGCACTCGCCAAAGCGACTTGCCGCTTGCCGGGTCGAGCGACGAGACCGCCGATGGATGCCAGATGATGAGTTGCCGGTGTTCGCCGAACGTGAAGATCATCGGCGGCGCGTAACCGATTTCGCGATCGTTCAGCGCCCGCCACAATTCTTTGCCGGTCGCTTTATCAAAACTCACAACCAGCGCGTTCTCGCCGCCGACCAGCAGAATGATTTGGTTGCCATCGACCAGCGGCGCGTGGACCATCCCCCATGTGGGCAATCGCGTGCCGAACTCCTCGACGAAGTTCTTTTTCCAAATCACCTGTCCGGTCTTTTCCTCCAAACAAAACAGATGCCCCATCGCGCCGACCGTGAAGACGCGCCCTTCGTCGATCGTCGGTGTGCAGCGCGGGCCGAGCGGGTAGCTGACCGTGTATCGCGCCGGATACGCGTGCGTCCAAATCTCTTGGCCGGTGTCGGCGTCCAGGCAGAGCACTCGCTCGCCATCGGCCGAGCGATCCATCACGAACACTCTTCCGTTCGCGACTGCCGGCCCCGCGTAACCCGCACCGATCGAAGTGGACCAGACGCGCGGCAGCAGTTCTTTCGTCTTGAGTTCTTTGACGATCCCTTTCTCGCGCCACGCCAAGTCCCGCTGCGGTCCGCCCCATTGCGGCCAATCGTCGGCCATCATCGGACTACAGATTCCGAAAAGCGTCCAAAACCAAATCGTTGATCGACTCATCATTCGCCTCTTTCGTTGATGGACAGGGCAGAATCATCGCAAGATCGCGGGGCACTCGCCACGCTCTGGATAGAAGGGAAGTCCGCGTGGCGATAGTCTGCGGCCATCGACCGCTTGAGATATCTAGGCTGTGTCTGATTTGAGCGAGGCAATTCATGAAACGAAAAACGAAAGCCATTGTTGGTGTTGTTCTCGCTGCCACATTGTTGGCGACGTTCGTGATGATTCGCGAAGGTCTGTCCCTGGGGAAGCACTCCAGTGTCACCAAGATGTTCGGCGGGAATGACGGATTGCTGACCGTGACTCATCCCACAAAGGTGGCAGCGTATCGGCTCAAAGCAAATCTCAAGAACGACGGTACTGAGTACACCAACCCGAACAGCAATTACGAAGTCATCGCCGGGCCGATTTCGGTGCCTGAGACCGTGGCCGCCGAGGTTTCAGCAGTCTTGGTTTCACCTCGGTCATACGATTGGGAAGGTGCAAAAGGCTGCATGCCAGAGTACGGAGTCCGCCTGTCATTTCTGCGAGAGAGCGACCAAGTCGATGTGTATCTCTGCTTTGAGTGTCAGATTCTGTCGGTGAGTCGAAATGGACCGGTGACTGGCGGAGGAAACTTTGATCCGATGAATGCCGTCCTGGTCCGTGCGGCGAAGACGATGTTTCCAAACGATTCCGAAATTCAAAAGCTAAAATCCGGCTGGTAGTCGATCACCAAGCAGGCTGGTTACCATCAGGTCGATTGATTCTCAGCGATTTCATTGGAGGTTTCTCGTGCGCAACATTTCTTTCGTCCGTATTGGCCTGTTGGCCCTTTGGGTTTTCAGCATCACATCGGTGATCGCCGTCGCAGATGAGCCAAATTTGGCGACGGAGGCTGAGGCCAAGCATCTCGCCAACGTCCGGCAAGTCACGTTCGGGCTGCCGCGAGCGGGCGAAGGGTACTTCTCGCCGGACGACCAATGGATCGTGTATCAGGGGTATCCGATCGGCTATCCGTTCTATCAAATCTATTTGCAGCGGCTGGACGAGAAGGTGCCGATGCAGCTCAGCACCGGCCGCGGCCGCACGACGTGCAGCTACTTCACGCCCGACGGGAAGACGATCCTTTTCGCGTCCAGCCATACCGATCCGGACATCGAGCAGACCGAAGCGAAAGCTCGTGCGCTCGCGAAGGAAGGGGGCCGGCCGCGTTATCAATGGGACTTCGATCCGCACATGGAGCTTTACACGATCCGTCCCGACGGCACCGGCCTCAAGCGGCTGACGAACTCGCCCGGCTATGACGCCGAGGGAAGTTACTCACCCGATGGCAAGCAGATCGTGTTCACGTCGTCGCGCGGCGAAAGTCCCGACATCTTCATCATGGATGCCGACGGCTCGCACGTCCGGCAACTCACCAATACTCCCGGCTACGACGGCGGTCCATTCTTCTCGCCGGACGGCAAGTGGGTCATCTTCCGCAGCGACCGCGACAAGGAACACATGCTGCAACTCTTCGCGATCTCCGTGGATGGCAAACGCGAAGTGCAGCTCACCAAGAATCTCGACGAAGTCAATTGGTGCCCGTACTTCCATCCGTCGAGTAAGTACTTGATCTGGGCCGGCGCGAATTACTCGCAAGGTCCGCGCGGCGCGAATTTCGATCTCTTCACAATGGATTTGGATTTCTCTGCCGGCTCACCGAAAGCCGGAGCAGTCACGCGCATCACCGACCACAAAGCCACCGACATCCTGCCCGTCTTCAGCCCCGACGGCACCAAGCTGATGTGGACCTCCACGCGCACCGCCGATGGCAGCAGCCAATTGTGGATCGCCGACTGGCTGCGCAAGTGACCGCCGTGTTGGGGTCAGGTGTTCTGATTTCTGTTTTGGCCACACGACGGCTGTGACTTTCAGTTGCCAAACAATCATCCCGACCACGGTTGACTCCGTTCGTGACGCCAAAACAGAAATCAGAACACCTGACCCCTCGCCCGCGCACGAAGTTTCTGCTCGGCGCAGCGTTTGTGATCACGACGGGTTTGGGGCTGTTGTTGCTGGGTGGCCTCTGCGAGTCGGCGTTCGTCGATGTTCTCGGCTCGACAGCGAGCGATGAGAGTGAGTGGCTGACGAGCCTCTGCTTGACCGGACTGGTTGGTGCGGTCAGCGTGGCCAGCGGCGTTTGGCTGGCGCGTCGCATCCCGCGACGTGTGCTGTACCTGATCGTCTTCAGCAGCATGGTGGCGACCGTGACCATCGTGTTGGCGGAAGTCGTCTCGCGATTGGGACTCCCCGCATGGCCCGCCTCGGCGTTGCATGGCGTGCGGCCCAGCGTGCAACAGGCATTGATGACCGAGGCCGAACGAAACGATGTCGGGGCTCAGCGCAATGCCTGGGGACAGCGGGATCGCGAACGATCCTTGCGGCCCGCGGCAGGCGTGCTGCGAGTCGCCTTCATCGGAGATTCATTTCTGGAAGAGGGGATCGGAGCTCCCTTGTCACTGGTCACGGAGAGGCTGCTCGACCGGGCGGACGTGGAAGTCGTCAACCTGGGCGTCTCTGCCACTTCACCGGACGAGTACTTCTACCGCGCGGCGCATGTGGCGTTGCCGCTCGAAGCGACGGGCTGCGTCGTCTGCATCTACTTGGGCAACGATTTGGCGGCGGACCATCGCACGCTGCCGAGTTGGTTCGGCATCGCCGCCGTGTCTCCGCGACCGGCGTTACTGACCACCTTGGGCTTGCGCGGACTGAATGATGTGCTGACGACTCGCGAGCGGCCGGTGCTGAAGATTTGGAGCAACGCCGGTGGTCTGGGTGAATCCGAAAAAAAGATGCACGAGTCCTGCCGCAACAGCTCCGACCGCGAACTGGCGGAACTCTTGTTGAGAAACGCGGAGTTGCCTCCACAGTTGGCCGAGCTAGTGCGCCCGCAAATGCTGGGGGCAGAGATGGCCTCGTTCTACAACGTGCTGCGCGATCCAGATGAGGGTCGATTTCGCTCGTACTTTCTGTTCGACGGCGTCTGGTTGAAGGCCACGGGGATGACGCCGCAGATTCTCAGCGATCCCGCATCGACGCTGCATTGGGTGCGTGTCGCCGCTGCGGTGTATTCGCGGCCGAAGGACCGAAGCGGCAAACTAGCCCGACGCGCAAGCGAGGGAGTGGGGATCAACGGCGGTGTTGATCCCTCGCTTGCGCGTCGGGCTAGTGTGGAAACCACTGCTCGATTCTTGGTGGTCCTGATCCCCGAAGGGTTTGCCGTCGATCCCCGGATGCAGGAACAATGGGCACCGTTGGCGGACATGCGGCGGATGACCGACAAGACCTCCGCGGCCGGACGTCGCATCGAACAAGAACTGACTCAAGCGGGGATTGAAGTGCTGAATCTGACGGACACTCTGGCCGGCGTTCGTGGCACGTACTTGAACGTGGATGGGCATTGGTCGCCGCTAGGAATCGAAACCAGTGCGGCCGCCGTGGCGGCTCATTTACGTCGTTGGTTGGAAGAGCCTTGAGGCAGTTTCAAAAGTCACCCGAAGCGTGAGATTTTGAGTTGCGTATTTCATAGCCGCGAAGCGGCGACGGAATTTAGCCGTGGGCGCAAGCCCACGGAAAAGTGGGGAACAAGAGGCAAAGCCCTGAAAGGGCGACGCTCGAATGTGGTTCACGCGATGGCGTCGCCCCTATCGGGGCTTGATCGGCAACAAGACCCGAAAACCGTGGGCTTTCGCCCACGGCTAAACTCCGTCGCCACTCCGTGGCTTAAACCGATATGGCAGCGCCGCAATGAAACAGGCCGTTCCAAAAGTTGTTCAGGCGGTCGCTGAGCCGCAGGTTCCGATCACTCGGCGCGAGTGGGCGATGCTGGCGGCCATCCTGCTGCTGACGGGGTTTGTCTACGGACAGACTTTGTGGTTCCCGTTTGTGAATTTTGACGACGACGTCCACGTCTATCGCAATCCGCACGTCCGCAGCGGGCTGAGTTTCGACAATCTCGGCTGGGCGTTTGAGATTCACGGGCCGAGCCAATGGCATCCACTGGCTTGGATCTCGCATCAATTGGATTCGCAGTTGTTTGGCGCGGCGGCCGACGGCACGCATGCGGGTGGGCATCACGCCGTCAATCTGTTGCTGCACCTGAGCAACGTGGTGCTGGTTTTTGTCCTGTTTCGCCGTCTGCTGGGTCGCGGGGAACCGGCCCTGCTGTCGGCCGCGCTGTTCGCCGTCCATCCGCTCAACGTCGAGTCCGTCGCGTGGGTCTCCGAGCGGCGGAATCTGTTGTGTCTGCTGTTCTCGTTGTCGGCGCTGCTGGCTTATTTCCGGTACGCTCATCGCGAGAGTTGGCGCAGCTATCTGGCGGTGTGCGTATGGCTGACGGCCGCTCTGATGGCGAAGCCGCTGGCGGTCACTCTGCCGTGTGTGTTTTGGCTGCTGGATTTCTGGCCGCTGAAACGTTGGAGCAAGTCACTCGACGTCGAATCCGCCACACCGTTGCTGGACCGGCTGTGGCTGCGTTGGTTGCCGAACCTCGACAAGCTGCCGCTGCTGGCGTTGTCGGCGGCATCGGGCGTGTTGACGATTCTCTGCCAGGAAGCCGATGGCATCGTCAGTTCGCTCGACGCCTTGCCGTTCAACGATCGCGTGATCAATGCACTGGCCGCTTACGGTCAGTATCTGCTGACTCTGGTCTGGCCAATTCGTCTGTCGGTGTTCTATCCGCATCCGCGTTTTGTCGGACTCGATCCGTGGGAAGTGTTACTGGTCCCGGCGATCGGAGGCGCAGCCGCGCTGTTGTTGGTGACGCTGTTCGCCGTTGTTGTCCGTCGTCGCTGGCCGTGGTGGCTTGTCGGCTGGTTGTGGTTTGTCGGGACGCTCGTGCCGATGATCGGGCTGGTCCAATCGGGGATGCAACAACGCGCCGATCGCTACCTGTACCTGCCGATGCTGGGAGTGCTGCTGGCCGTGACGGCCAGCCTGCCCTGGAATCGCTGGCAGACGGTCAAGGCGCGGTGGTGCTCGACATTGGTGGCGAGCGTGATCGTGCTGCTGTTAGCCGGTCGCGCTGGAGATCAGGTCGGCACCTGGCGCGACAGCCTGACGCTGTTTGAGCATGCGCTCGACATCGACGATCACAATCATTGGGCGCATTTGAATGCCGGCCTGGCGCGGCAGGAACGTGGTGACTGGGACGCGGCCGATCAACATTACGCGGCGGCGCTGGCGATTGATCCGCGATACGAGTTGGCTCATTACAACCTGGGGATTTTGAAATACGACCGAGGCGACCTGCGCGGTGCGGCGTCGCACTTCGGTCAAGCCCTGCGATTGAATCCGAGACTGGCCGATGCTTGGGTTCGACTCGGTGGACTGCACGGCAACACGGGACGACTTGATCTGGCCGAACAGGCTTTCCGCACGGCCTGCGAGGTCGATCCCGAACATGTCGATGCCTGGTCGAATCTCGGTGTCATCTACGAACACCGACGCGATTTCCGTCGCGCACGTCTGGCCTATCAAACGGCGCTGCGGATCGACCCGCAGTTTCCAGCGGCGCGAGAAGGACTTGCCAGAGTCACTGCTGGCGGCGGGAACTCGACTCCCTAAACACATAACGCGAGCTGCGCCCGCAATCAAATCGCGAAGAAGGTAAAAAATAATTGGGTAAAAAATATGGACTAAGAAAGTCGCCATGATGTCATGGATGCCCTTTGAACTTTCCGCATTTTTTACCCAATTATTTTTTACCTTCTTCCAGTGCGATTCACGGAGAGCAATGCCAGTTTAGCGCCGCAGGTCTTATGGCCATTCACAGCGGTCCCGCCAATCGCCGAGCGCGTTCCAACTCGCGGGCGAATTGCGGATTCGGATTCGGAGAATTCTCAATCGCTTGTTCGAGGTACGGCACCGCTTCGCGCGGGCGGTTCCGCATCAACAGAAACGCGCCGCGGTTGTAAAGCACTTGGGGATTCTTCGGGCTGATCTTCTCCGCCTCGCTCAGCCATTTTTCGGCGGCTTGTGGTTCTCGCTCGGCCATGAGCGCGGCGAGGTTCACGCGCGATTCCCAGGCTTGCGGGTTGATTTCGACTTCGCGACGCAGATGCGGGATCGCCTGCGCGTTTCGCCCCTGCTGCACGAACACATTGCCCAAGGCTCCGTGCGCATTCAGAAACGTGTCGTCTTGTCGCAGCGTCTCTTCCAACTGTTGCTGTGCTTCGTCGATCCGGCCCAGTCGCATCAGCACCAGCGCGAGGTTGTACCGAGCCGACGTCGCTTCCGGACTGAGCCGTAGAGCTTCGTCGAAGTAGTTCAAAGCCTCCTCGGAATGTCCTTGCGCGGCCCGCGCGACACCGAGGTGCGTCAGCGCATCGACGTGATCCGGTTTGAGTCGCAACACCTCGCGATAAAAGGCCAGCGCCTCGTCGATCCGCCCGTCTTGTTCGAGCGCTTCGCCCAAGAACACACGCGAGGCCAGATGCGTGGGGGAATCCGCCACGATCGTCCGAAATTGTGTGATCGCCTTCGCGACGTCCCCCGCGCGAAGAGTGTCCAACGCATCCTGCGACGCCACATCAAACGGCAACATCTCTTTGACGTCGGGAGCATTCCGCAAGTCCGCCGCGTCGGGAGTCCGGCGTCCGCCGAGATAGCCCAGGCTTTCCAACGCTTTCTGTTCGCGCGGCGTGAGCTGCACCGGCTTCGCCGTCCGCTCGACGAGCTGCCCCTCAAAATCAGCGAGCAACTTGTCGAGCCGCGCGGCTTCTTGCGGCTCAGTGCCGAACAAATTCCGCGTCTCACCGGGATCGGCCTGCAAGTCGTAGAGTTCCGGATGCTTCGTGCGGATGAACTTCCAGCGTCCCTGCACCAAGCTTCGCAGCGGCGACCAGCCGTTCTGCAAGAAGGGATCGTCGGTCATGCCATAACACGGTCGCTCGTCGAGCGGCTTCCCCGCGAAGGCCGGGGCCAGGCTACGGCCTTTCAAATCAACCGGACGACGCAGCCGCAGTTGTTCAAGCACCGTCGGCAGGACATCAACCAACGACACCGGTTTATTCACCTCTTGCCCAGCCGCGATGTGGCCCGGCCATTCCATCAGCAACGGAACGCGCTGCGTGGAATCGTAGAGCGTGTAGCCGTGCGTCCGTTCGACATGATCGCCGAAGCCTTCGCCATGATCGCCGAGCACGATCACCCAAGTCTTCTCGCGTTGTCCCGCAGTCTCCAGCGCGGCCAGCAGCCGAGCAATCTGCACATCGACCGCCGCCAACTCGCCGTCATAGGGGCGGTCGCGAAAGCGATCACCGAACTCATCGGGATGAGCGTCATACGGGAAATGCGGATCGTAGAAATGCACCCACAAACAAAACGGCTTAGAGCTGCGTTTCTGAAACCAATCGAGCGCGGCATCGACCACCTCGCGAGCACCACGCTGCCGCTGCAACGCGTCCAGTTCGGAGGGCATCCGCGAGAGTTGCCCGTCATCATACTTCGCCCACCCGCGACCGAGACCGAACCGGCCATCCAGCACGAACGACGAAACAAACGCCGCCGTGTCGTAGCCGGCCGCCTGCAACAAAGCCGGCAACGTCGGCAACTTTTCATCCAACCGACCACGGCCATTCGTCCGCAAACCATGCTCCGGCGGATACAGCCCCGTGAATAAGCTGGTGTGCGTGGGCAACGTCAACGGAGCCGGCGAATACGCACGCTCAAACCGCACTCCCGCAGCGGCCAGCCGATCCAGTGTCGGAGTCGCGGCCTCGGAGTAGCCGTAACATCCGAGCCGATCCGCGCGAGTCGTATCCAGCGTGATGAACAGCAAGTTGACCGTCGGCCGTGGCGTCGAAAACCACCAGTAACTCAATCCGCTACCCGCCAGCAGCAGTAGGCCGAACGCAATGAGGGCCAGTCTCTTCACTCGCGAATCACGGCCCACGGTCATTCCTCTCTCAGAGTCCGCCTCTTGTAGATCGACGGATCAAGCGTAGACTTTTCCGCGATCATCGTCCAAGCGGTCAGTTGATTTCATCGCCAGCGACCTGTCGTCGGTGGTTTCCGCGCTTCTGCATGACCTGTGAGGCAGTTTCAACGTGGATTCGATTTTGGCGTACATCGGGCCGGGAGCCGGGCTGAGCTTGGTCGGCTCGTTCCTGGTGCTGCTGTCGGCTGGATTGATGTTGGTGTTCTCGCTGCTGACGCTGCCGATCCGGTTGACCGTGTATTGGTTTCGTCGCCGAGCGGCTGGGCTGCGCGGTCCAATTCCGCAAGTGGTCGTCGTCGGGTTGGATGGACTCGATCCGACGCGCGTGAGACGGCTCATCGAACAGGGACGCTTGCCGCATCTGAAACAACTGGCGGACGACGGCACGTTTTGCGATCTGCGGACGACGCTGCCACCTATTTCGCCGGTGGCTTGGTCGTCGTTTCAGACGGGAGTCAATCCGGGCAAGCACAACATCTTCGACTTCTTGAATCGCGATCTGCGGACCTATCTGCCGGAGTTGTCCTCCGTCCGCGTGACAGCGCCGTCGCAGTCACCGCGCTGGCGGCGCTGGTTGAATCGCTCACAAGTGAAACTGCTGCGTAAGAGTCAGCCGTTTTGGAAGCTGCTGGGGAACTGCGGAATCTTCAGCACGGTATTGCGAGTGCCGATCTCGTTTCCTCCGGAGAGATTCTTCGGGCTGTCGTTGTCGGCGATGTGTACTCCCGACTTGCGCGGCACGCAGGGAGAGTTCACGCTCTTCACGACCGATCCGGCCGAGGCCGAAGCACTGACGGGCGGCCGGCGCGAACTGCTCGAACGCCGTGGCCAGCAGCTTGAGGCGTGGCTGGTGGGACCGCCGCATCCAAAGACCGGCGAACCGCTGCGCACGCGAATCTGTCTGCATCCCGCGCGGGGCGAGATGACGGTGCGCATCGGTCGCGAAACTCTGCAACTCCGTTTGCACGAATCGACCGGTTGGGTCTCGGTCGCGTTTCGGATTGGCTGGTGGAATCAGGTGCGCGGTCTATGTCAGTTTCGTTTGGAAGCCTTGCAGCCGCAGGTGCGGCTGTATGTCTCGCCGATTCATCTCGATCCTGAGCGGCCGGCGATGACGATCTCGTACCCATCGTACTACGCGATCTACTTGGCCAAGCTACACGGAGCATTCGCGACCGCCGGACTCGCGGAAGACACGTGGGGTTTGAATTCCGGAGCCATGACCGAAGCCGCGTTTTTGGATCAGGCGTATCGAATTCACGACGAGCGCGAGCGAATGTTGCTCGATGCGATGCAGCGGATGCGACGTGGGTTGACGGTGTGCGTCTTCGACGGACCCGATCGCATTCAGCACATGTTTTACCGACACGATCAAGCGGACCATCCGGCAAACGCGGGCCGTGACTGCCAACAACATGCCGGCGTCATCGACGACATGTATGCGAAGATGGACGGACTCGTCGGCCGTGTGGCGGCCGCTCTGCCGCGCGACGCGGTGTTGATGGTCATGTCCGATCACGGCTTTTGTGCGTTCCGTCGCGGAGTGAATCTCAACGCCTGGCTGCGTGCCGAGGGATTTCTTTCCGTCGATCCGGACACCGCCGCGGGTGAGTATTTCAAAGAAGTCGATTGGTCGAAGACGCGAGCGTATGCCTTCGGGCTGAGCGGGATTTATCTGAATCTGCGCGGACGAGAATCGAAGGGGATCGTGCCTCCCGAACAAGCGGCGGCGTTGGTTCGCGAGATCGCCGACAAGCTTTCTGCTTGGACTGATTCGCAGGACGGTGCTCGGATTGTGCGCCGCGCGTACGTGGCTTCGGAAAACTATCACGGGCCGTATGCGGGGAATGGGCCGGACATCATCGTCGGCTATGAGCGTGGCTATCGAGCCTCGTGGGAGGGCGCGGTCGGGCGCGCGACCGGACCGGCTCTGCACGACAACACGCGGTTGTGGAGCGGCGATCATTGCGTCGATCCGGAGCTTGTGCCGGGAGCGTTCTTCGTCAATCGCAAGTTGGACTGTGACGGCCTGTCGATGCTCGACATCGCACCGACGATCTTACGAATCTTTGGCCTGTCCGCACCGAGTTACATGGACGGTGAAGTGCGAACTCTGGTGACTCGTGCCACAAATCAGAAAGAATAGATCATCGAACGTTTCCTTCCGTGTTTTTTCCGCGTCATCCGTGTCATCCGCGTTCTCTTTCGACAGTCGGATGAATGAAAACACGGATTGCACGGAAGACACGGATCGAACCCCAAGTGTTCAGAGATTTTGAAAATGCTCAACACATCTCAAAAAGGCCCTCGAAATTTGTCGCGACGAGCATTCGTGACTTCTCTGGGAATGTTGGCAGTGAGCGCGGGTTGCCAGAAACCTCGCCACGCAGCGGGGCATGGTGAGTTGGACCGGATGATTGTGCTGGGCATCGACGGGATGGACCCGAAGTTGGTGCAGCAGTTTGTCGCGCAAGGTCGGTTGCCAAATTGTCGCCGCTTGATCGAGCGTGGGACGTTTCGGCCGTTGCAAACCAGCAATCCGCCGCAAAGTCCGGTGGCCTGGTCGAACTTCGTATCGGGGACGAATCCCGGCGGGCACGGCATCTTCGATTTCGTGGCGCGCGATCCGCAAACGATGCAGCTTTATCATTCGGTCGCGCGCAGCACCGGGACGCAGCGGTCGCTGACGTTCGGCTCGCGGCGATTGCCGTTGAGCAGTGCGGCACCGACAAACTTGCGGCGCGGACCGACGCTTTGGGAGACGCTCACGCAGCACGGTGTGGATTGCACGGTGTTTCGCATCCCGGCGAATTTTCCGCCGACGGCCAGCGAGGCGCGCACGCTGTCGGGCATGGGGACTCCCGATTTGTTGGGTGGCTACGGCAGCTTCAGTTTCTTCAGTGACGCCGACAAGACGCGCACGAAGGACGTACCGGGCGGACGCATCGAGCGTGTGGACGTGTCTGACGGACAAGTGACCTGTCGGCTGCGCGGGCCGGTCAACGAGTTTCTGACGTCGCAGGATGTCGTCGAGGTGCCGATTCAAATTTCGGTCGATCCGCGTGACGCGGTCGCGAAGATCGTGATTCAAGACAAGACGCTGATCCTGCAACAGAACGAATGGAGCGACTGGATCGTCGTTCGCTTTCGACTGGTTCCGTGGGCGGCCGAGGTGACCGGCATTTGCCGGCTCTACCTGCAAAGCGTCCGCGAGCCGTTCGCGTTGTATGTGACGCCGATCAACATCAACCCGGCCGATCCCAGCGTGCCGATTTCGACGCCGCCCGACTACTCGCGAGAACTCGTTCGCGATCTCGGTTACTTCTACACGCAGGGAATCGTCGAAGACACGCAAGCCCTCTCGTCCGGCGTGCTGACGGCCGATGAGTACCGTCAGCAGGCGCTCTTCGTGCATGACGAGCGGCTCCGCTTCTACAAGCATGAGCTGGGGCGTTTTCGGCGCGGCTTCTTGTTCTTCTATTTCTCGACGTTGGATTTGAACTCGCACATGTTCTGGCGAGCGATCGACTCCGGGCATCCGCAGCATTCGACGGAGCTGGCTCGCGGTCATGGCGACTTCATCGCCACGTTGTATGACCGCGTCGATCAGGCGATCGGTCAGGCGCTGGAGCAACTCGATGAGCGAGACTCGTTGCTGGTGATTTCGGATCACGGCTTCACGTCGTTCCGGCGGCAGTTCAATCTCAACTCGTGGCTGTTGGACAACGGTTATTTGCGAACGCGCGGCCCGGCTCAGCGTGCCGGCTCGAGCGGGTTTGCCGATGTCGAATGGGGCCGCTCGCGAGCTTACGGCGTGGGTTTGAACGGACTCTATTTGAATCGTCAGAGCCGCGAGGCTGACGGAATCGTCCAGGCCGATGAGGCCGACCGGCTCGCGGACGAACTGATTCAGCAGTTGCAGGCGATCCGCGATCCCGAATCCGGGGCGCAGGTCATCGACCAAGTCGTCCGCGCGAACAAGGATTACTCCGGCCCGTATGTGGATGACGCTCCCGATTTGATCGTCGGCTATCGGCCGAACTATCGCGCGTCGTGGGACACCGTGCTGGGCGGGTTTCCGAGGCAACATCTGCTCGATAATCTGGACCCGTGGAGCGGCGATCATTGCGTCGCGCCGAGCTTTGTCCCCGGAGTCTTGCTGAGCAATCACACGCTGACGGCCGACAATCCTCGGCTGGAAGATCTCGCGCCGACGATCCTCGACCGCTTCGGTGCGGTGTCGCCAAAGGAGATGACGGGGCGAATTCTGAGTTAGCCCGACGCCCCACCGGAGTGCTGCGGTCTGGTCTTCAAAATTCCTGACTCCAACGAATTTCATGTCCTCTGTGATTTAGGTGTTGTGTGCTTGAGGCCCAAAGGGCCATTACTCGAAAGCCCAGGGCGCAGCCCTGGGAATCGGTCCCCCAAAAAGTTCTTCAAGGCCCAACGGGCCGCGACTCGTTCTATCTATAATCCGCGAGTCGCGGCCCGTTGGGCCTTACCAATCGCCAAACATCGGCTGGCAACCCAGGCCTGCGGCCTGGGCTATCGAGTCGCGTACCTTTGGTGCTGGATCTCAGGAGTGTTCTGTGTTCGAGCCGAAGATCAAAATTGAGCGAGCGTTGTACGAGCGACTGACGCTGATCGCCGAGCAGGCCGGCTACAGTACCGTCGAAGAACTCGTACAACACGTTCTCGAAAAGACCGCCGCCGAATTGGAGACGGCTCAATCCGAAGCGGAAGTGCGCAAGCGAATGAAGGGGCTAGGCTACATCGAGTAATCATGTCTTGGCTGAATCGAATCAGTAACGTGATCGGCGATGCGATCATCGGCCCTTGGGTGTCGGTGACTGTCGCACTGGTGATTTCCGCCAGCGTTCTGGCCGCGGTGATCGTGGGACTGTTCCGACTCGTGGGACGTCCGCAGAGAATTCGTCGCGCCCGGAATCGGCTGCTGGCACGGACTCTCGAACTCTTGTTGTTTGGGCATGACGGACGAAGTTTGCTGACGGCGAGCGGTCGCATCCTGGTGGCCAACGGAAGCTATCTGTGGCAATTCCTGGTTCCGCTGTTCGTGACCACGATCCCCGTCACGCTGCTGCTGATTCAAGGAGCCGCCTGGTTCGCGCACCGACCGTATCGCGTCGGCGAGCCGATCATCATCGAAGTCAACCTGGCATCGGGCCGATCCGTTCTTGGCACGTCCGTGAGTTTGAACACAGCCGAGTGCCTGACGCTGACAGCCGGGCCGGTTCGCGTTCCTGGCCACAATGAGCTGTGTTATCGCTTGGTCGGAACTCAGCCGGGTGACGGCTGGGTGGACCTGACCGTGGATGGCTACACGATCCGCAAGCCAGTGGCCATTGGCGAACGGCTCGAACGGTTGTCGAGTGAGCGAGCCCAAGGCGACAACGGGGGCTCACTGCTGCATCCCGGCGAAGAGCCGTTGTCCGCGGACAGTCCCATCGTGCGCGTCGCCACGCCGTATCCGCAGCGAACTTGGAACTGGGGCCTCTCGGAATACGATGCGTGTCTCGTCGGTGTGGTTCTGACGTTGGTGCTCAGTCTGGTTTTCGCTCGCGTGTTTCGAGTCAGTCTCGTTTGAATCCTGTAGCCACGCTCGCCAAGAGCGTGGGTTTTCCGCGAATCTCCCACGCTCTTGGCGAGCGTGGCTACCAAAAGATCGAACCGGTTCCATGATCACGATCGTCTCCGGCCTGCCCCGTTCGGGAACCTCGCTGCTGATGCAGATGCTGGATGCCGGCGGCTTCCCCGTCCTGTGTGATGACGAGCGGCGGGCCGACGAAGACAACCCGCGTGGCTACTTCGAGTACACGCCGGTGCGTCGCCTGGAACAAGACAATCGCTGGCTGGCGGACGCCGAAGGGAAGGCTCTGAAAGTGGTGTCGCCGTTGCTCTATCACTTGCCCAAGGACTTCAAGTACTGCCTCATCTTCATTCAGCGACCGCTCGATGAAGTGCTGCGGTCGCAAGCGATGATGCTGAACCGCAATGGTCAGAATTCGGCCGGCGATGATCCCGCGCTGCAATTGCACTTTGAACGGCACCTTCGCGCGGTCGATGCGTGGGTCGAGCAGCACTCGAACATCTCCCGGCTGACACTGGCCTACGCTGAGGTGATCGCCGATCCGCGGCGCACCGCCGAACGGCTGTCCGAATTCTTACGTACCGATTTGAACCTCGAGCGCATGGCGGGTATTGTCGATCCCGCTCTTTATCGGCAGCGAACCGCATGATGCCTACTCCATTTCGATCTGACTGCAACCAAACAAGGGTCGGGGCGACGAGGTCTCACTCTGCGCTCTTCGCGCCTCTGCGTTGCAATCTTGTCCGGTCAATCGGAGAGCAACGCAGAGGCGCGGAGAGCGCAGAGAGACGGACCCAGACCGCACACGCCAACTCATTTTTCAGACTGCTGATCGTCTGGGGATTGATGTGGCTGTCGGGGTGCGGTCGGTCACCAACTTCACCGCCGGATCAGTTGCCGCCGATCGCCGCCGCGCCGGTCAAGAACGCACAGACCGACGTGGCCTACATCGGCACCGAGCGCTGTGCCGCCTGTCATCGCGCGGAAGAAGCCTCGTACCACCACACCGCGCATTCGAAAGCTCTGGCGGAGATTGACCTCGACGCCGAACCACTTGACGGAGAATTTTTTGATCCCATTTCGCAGCGGCACTATCGCATTTACCGCCAAGACGGTCGCCTGCGCCAAGAGGAATCCATCCGCACTTCCGCGGGAGCCCCACTCATTTTGTGCGACTTGCCGGTGAGATATGTCATCGGATCGGGGCGATTCTCACGCAGTTATCTCGTCGAACGCGACGGCTTCTTCTATGAGTCTCCCGCGACTTGGTACACCGATCCGAAGGCCTGGAAGCTGTCCCCCGGATATGAAACGGGCAATCTAGGATTCCAGCGACCCGTCGAATTGCGCTGCCTGGTCTGTCACGCTGGGCGTGTGGAATCGCTGGATCACAGTCCCCAGCGCGTCGCGTTGTCCGCCTTGGCCATTGACTGTGAACGCTGTCATGGTCCCGGCGAGTTACACGCTCGCAAGTGGGAGGGTGTGGTCGCGCGGCAAGGGACCAGTTCCGGGCCGGACGAGACCATTTTCAATCCGGCCCAATTTGATCGCCAATTCGGTGAGGATGTGTGTGCTCAATGTCATTTGCACAGCGCCGCGACGGTCGAGTTGCGCGGTCGCAGCCTGCTCGATTTCCGACCGGGCCGCAAACTGTCGGATTATCTTGCGCACTACGCGCCACAATCGCCCAAAACGGACATGAAAGTCGTGGGGCACGTCGAACAGATGCGGCTCAGCCGCTGTTATCAAGCGGATGCGCGGCTGACCTGTCTGACTTGCCACGACCCGCATGCCGAGAAGGCCGTTTCGGAAATGCCAGCGGTCTACCGCGAGAAATGCTTGCAGTGCCACACGGATCAGTCCTGCAAGGCGTCCTCGGCAGACCGCCGCGCGACAACGGTCCCAGACGATTGCATCCAGTGTCACATGCCGCGCGGCCCGACCGAGATTCCGCACTTCGCGTTCACTCACCACCGCATCGGCATTCACAAGACTGCTCCCGCCGCGGCGGCGACGGCGACGAAAGCGGACGCGGACGAATTGGTGCTCATTCCCGGCAGCCCCGCCGCGGCTCCGTTGGAGGAGCTGCGCAACCGGGGGCTGGGTTATTTGCAGTACTCCGATGCGACGGACCAGGCCTCTCGCATTCCCGAATACCGAGCGCAAGCTGAGCAACTGCTGCGGCAGTTCAAACGCGGGGGCGGGAAGGATTCCGAAGTCGATGCCGCGCTCGCGCGACTTCAGTGGGGTGTCGATTCGCAGCAAATGCTGCGTAGCGCTCAAGCCGTTGTCGTCGCCAAAGACAAGTCGCCGGAGGCTTGGGCGACCGCGTGCTTTACTCTGGGTGGAACCTACTATGAGCTGAATCGTCCGGCCGAAGCGCAGCCCTGGCTGGAACGCACCCTGACGTTGCGACCGACCGCCGAGGTTTATTACATGCTCAGCGACTGCTTGGACTTTGGTGGCGATCGGCCGGCCGCGATTCAAGCAGCGAGACGGGCTTGTGAACTGGCTCCGGATCGTCCACGTTACTGCGATCAGCTCATCCATTTGCTGACCAAGACGGGCGAGCTCGCCGAGGTCGAGACTCTGCGACCGCGACGGGACGAGTTGATCCAATACCGCCGCCGAGTCGATCCACCACGCTGAGCCGTGAGGAACAATCGCGTCATGAGTTTCCCGATCGAACACCGCGCGCCGCTTCCCTCGAATCCGGAATTGTCCGTCATCGTCACGACGTTGAATGAAGAGGTCACGATCGCGCTTTGTTTGCGGCGAATTCTGGCAGTCTTCCCCCAAGGAATGGAAATCCTGGTCGTCGATGGCGGTCATGATGACACCGGACGCATCGTGCGGGAGTTGGCTCAATCGTGTGCGGCGATCCGTTACATTCCGAATCCCAACGATCGCGGCAAAGGCCATGCGATGCATGTGGGGCTGGCAGCCGCTCAGGGAAAGTTCATCGCTCAGATCGATGCGGACCTGCAGTTTCTGCCCGAGGAACTTCCGCTGATTTTAGAACCGCTTCGACAAGACCAGGCCGACCTTGTCTTGGGGAGCCGCTTTGCGTCCGGAGCCAAACGTTTGCCCGGCAGTACTCCGGTGGTGCGAACCCTTGGGAACTGGGTCACCAGCCACTACGCATCGGCGCTGTTCGGCTGCCGGATGACCGATGTATTGGCCGGCATGAAAGCCTGGAAACGAATCGTGACCGAGCGTGTGCGGCTGGTTGCCGAGAATTGTTCCTACGATGCGGAATTGCCCGCGAAGGCTGTGCGAGCAGGCTTTCGCGTCATCGATGTTCCGATCACGACCGACGCTCGGCAAGGAGGCGTGTCGGCCATCCATGT
>CAMDDX010000031.1 GCA_945893075.1 Planctomyces sp. SH-PL62
TCAGACTACGTTTGAACGCATCTCCCGCGAGTTGCGTTCGCTCGGCTTCCGCTGCGTGACGCTCGACCTGGAAGGCTTCCGGTCGGGCAACCTCAACGCACTGGTGCCGCTGGAGACTCTGCGAACGAACGCCGGGTGAGCGACTTCGGAGGTTGTCTTCATGCAACGTCCCACGCACGTCCGCTGGTGTTCTCGATTCGGTATGTCTCGTGTTGAGGCGGTGGTCACGATCGGCCTCATCGGGTTTCTGATCACGATGCTCGTGCCAGCGGTGCAAAGTCTGCGCGGACCAAGTCGGCGGATGGAATGTCAAAATAACCTGAAGCAGATTGCGTTGGCGGTCATCGGTTACGCCTCGGCGAACGGCGGCCACATTCCACTTTTGGACGACGGCCAATTCGGTTGGCCGGTGCCTTTGCTGCCGTATTTGGATCAAGCAGCCCTTCATCGAGCGTTGCAGGAAGACCCGCTCTTGGTGGAGACGGAGTCGCGCGCACTGGGAACGCCGTTGCAGATCCACATCAAAGTCCTGACGTGTCCCGTGGACCCGTCCAAAACCGGAAAACATGTTGGCTTGAGTTATGTCGCAAATGCCGGCTGGGGGCGATTTCTTGCCGACGCCAAGACGGAAGCGGTTAGTGAGTCTCGTCCGCATTCAGTCGACGTCGATTGGGATCGTGACGGGAACGTGACTGAAGACGAGCGCTTGCTGACTCGTGCGACGGGGCTGTTTTGGCGAGCGCACGAGGACGGCTTTCAACTCACATTGGATAACGTCGCCGACGGGGACGGCCAAACCAACACGATGCTGTTCACAGAGAATACGAACGCTCGGAATTGGCTGTCACGAGAGACGTTTGACATCGGCTTCGTGGTTGAACTGGATCGAATCACGTTTGAGCCGAGCCAAGATGGCCGCGCCGGCTTGAACGTGAAGTCGGCGAATCTCGGTTCCTTTGCGATTCAGCCCAAACCTCGCGTGCAGCCTGGCCGTTCGCCCGTTCCGAGTTCACAACACACGGGATACTTCAACGTCGCTTTTGCTGACGGCCGAGTCGAGCACGTCAACGTCAACATCGCTCCACGAGTTTATCTCGCGTCGATGACATGGAACGGTGGCCGACATGGTGAAGACCCGAAGCGGCATTACGATCCGTAGGACGAAATGAATTCGGTGCTACGGTTCGGCAGTGATCTTCTCGCGTTTGGCGACCGGCTTATCTCGCCAGCGGAAGTCCATCGCCATTGCTTTGGCGGAGAGCATGTCGAGCAGGTCGCGGTCCATTGTGGGACACGGCAGATGCGGACAGGCGGCGTTGAGATTGCTGGTGTCGAATTCGGGATCGTCGCGCCAGTAGGAACTGTAGACCCGGATTTGTTCGTAGAAGAGTTGCTCGATCTCGGTGGGGTTGTCGAGAGGCTTGCCGTAGCCGCTGAACTCAGTCCCTTTGAAGGCGTAGGCATGTTCGAGCACGTCGCGGATCATCTCGGCGGAGACACGTTCGCGTGGAGTCAGGTGGTAGGTCTGACCGTGATGCTGGGGATGCGAGACCAAGTACGAAATGACTTCAGAGACCCAATCGACGGGGATGAAATTCTTCGTCTCGGTGCCGTCGAGCGAGATGCGAGTTTTCTTATCACCGGTCCCAATCGAGTTGGTCCCGGCCATGCCCATGGACGAGACCAGTGTGTGAGCCAGTTCGAGGCAGGCATAGAAGCCGTGGAACGTTGAAGTGAAACCGGTCTCCGAATCGCCGACGATGATCGCGGGGCGATAGATCGTGGGCGGACTGAGGAAATCGGCGGCGCGGACCAATTTCTCGGCCGCCATTTTGCTCTCTTCGTAGGGGTTGCTCATCTGCTGGCCGACGTCGAGATCGTTCTCCATGATCCGGCCGGTTCGCAGTCCCGCGACGTAGGCGGTTGAGACGTGATGGAAGTCACGGATGCCCGTTTCGCGGCACAGGTCGAGGGCGTGCTGCGTCCCTTTGATGTTGGAGCGGTACGGTTCGCTGTCTTCGCTGGTGGCGACGAAGCTCAAGCTGGCGGCGTTGTGGAGAATGCTGTCGCAGTTCTGATCGACCCAATGCCGAGCGTCTGTGTCGAGGCCGAGGAACGGTTCGCAGATATCCCCTTCGAGAACGTACGGACGGGGCAGCTCCTGTTCGAGGAAGTCTTCCCAAGTTCCCATCAAGCTCTCGATGCGGTCCGCTCCCGATTGGCGACGGCTGCCGCGGACGAGGACGGCCACTGGCACGTCAGCCAGCAACAAGTCCTTCAGCAGGTAGCGTCCCAGCAGGCCGGTCGCTCCGGTCAGCAAAATGTGATAGCGCATCATGTGTGGTGTAGATGACGAAGAAAGGCAGGAGGAACTGGCGGTGTGATGTCTTCTTCCCATCGACGGCCCGACGTAATTCCAGGGCCGCCCGCCCGCTTAGGAGTTTAGTCGGTAAATGAGGATTCACAACCAAGTTCTTCGGAGCGCACGGCCGGAAACATCAGAGTCGAATCCGGTCTTCCAATCGACAGACAGAACCGGCAGGGTCACAGCAATCGGCCAGTCACAGCAGTCCGCGCACCCGATGGGCCGAGCCGAATCCCGCAACACGGAATTCCGGAAGCAGGCTATGCCATCGGATCTTCCTCGGTCGCGTGGAAGATTCGCAGTCCGTTTCGAGTTCGCAGCCATTGCCAGAAATGCGGGCCCTGCAGTGGCACGCTGCTCAGCGGCCGAGCCTTCACGGCCAACTCGGCCAATCGTTTGGTATGGAAGAAGCCCAGGAGGCAGGGGAGCAACACCAAGTCTCCGAATTGAGTGGCGAGCAATGTGGCGGCCATCAGCCAGCCGAATTGAGCGGTTGGACCGAAGCTGCTGAAGGTCAGCGCTAACATGGCGATGGCCATGATCATCGTCGAGTTGAAAATCGGAGGTCCGGTTTTCAAGTGCGCCTCACGAGTGGCTTGTGCTCGACAACCGCATTCCTTGAACGTCGCGTCGTAGCACACGAGGAAATGGAACGCTCCATCGACAGCGATGCCCATCGCGATGCTGCCGGACATCATCATGCCGATATCCACCGGGCAGTCGATCCAGCCCAGGAAACCAAACACGACCGCAATGGGCGCGAGGTTCGGCAACATCCCGATGAAGCCCGCTTTCACGGATCGCAGTGCGATGATGAAGACCACCATGATCGACCAAAACGCCCACACGAACGACGACAGGAAGCCCGCGTAAATGTCTTGCTGAGCCTGTTCGATGAGCGGCGCGATGCCCGTGAATGTGATCGGCGCATCGCCGACCAGTTCTCGGAGTTCCTGAAAAGTTTGGTCCTGCTGTCCGCGCTGGTCCGCGCGGATGTGAGCCGAGATCCGCCAGTACTGCTCGCCGCCGGCGAGAAAATCATTGTCCGATTGCCGTTTCTGAGCGCGACCGAGCAGTTGGGTCAATTCCAAGCCGGTCGGCATCTCTTTCGGGAAGAGCGTCGACAACGACATCGTGTGGACGATGCCGGGATGCGCTGCGATCTTCTGTTCTAATTCTTGAACGTAGCGCAACCGCGCGACGAACGGCAGGCTCGCCAGTTCGGGTGTCCGGCCGAAATCGACGGTCGCTTCGATCGTGTCCGTGTTCGTGAGATCTTGCTGCAAGCGTTGCACATCGCGCAGCACGATGTTGTCTTTGGGAAAGAATCCGAGCGGCTCGAGGTGCGAACGGAGCCAGATCGAGCCGATTCCAAAGCAAAGGACGGTCACTGCTCCGACCGCCACCACCTGGCGGCTGCGGACGAGCAACCAATCCGCGACCTGCTCGAACCAGCGATGCGAACTGTTGGAGATGCTGCGGTGCGGCGGACAGACCGCGATCACGGCCGGAGTCAGTAACGCTCCGACCAGAAAGGCCATCACGGAACCCAGCGCTCCCGCTCCGCCGAACTGACGCACCGGAATGAAATTGCTCGCACAAAGCGACCACATCCCGATGGCCCCGGTGAACGCTGCCAGAAAGCAGGGCCAGAAGGCCGCCCGAAACGCGGTTCCGATGCGATCCGGATGAGCTGGGTCCACCCCTTCGTAGTAGTGCAAGACGTGAACCGAGACCTCCAGCGTGAAGACCATCACCATGACCGGCAGTGCGTCGAGCACGAAGTTCATTTCGCCGCCGCAGAATCGCAGGATCGCGACAGTCCCCTGAATCGCGAAGACCGTGAGTCCCATAATCATGCCGGTCAACGGCCAATCACGGAGTTGGTAGTAGACCAAGCCCGCGCAGATCGCGAGCGAGATTATGAAGAACACTTTGTTGTTTTCGCGACCACCCAAGCGGTTGAGTTCGGCAATGACCACCGGCGCGCCCGCGAGGTTGACCGACTGACCATCCAGTTGGCAGTACTTCAAGACTTCGCGAATGTCGGCCACGGTGCCGGCTCGATCGCGAATCCCATGCTCCGACAACATCACGACGGTCCCGATCCGCTTGCCGTCGCGGGCGACAAAGAGTCCGCTCAGTCGTTGGGCGATGTCTTCGTCTTTCACGCTGAGTTCGCGCATCACCTCGCGCATGCGTTGCGGGGTCCAGCAGTGACGCACGCCGGGTTGCCGTTCGACTCGTCCGGCGATGCTTTCGATCAACCCGTCGCCGAGTTTGGCATCGAGGCCGATGAGGATCACTTCCTCCGCCCCGAAGCGAGTCTTGAATTCTTCGTAGGTTTGTCGAACCTCGGAGTTCTCCGGGAGCCAGGCTTCGATGTCGTTATTCGACGGGATCGCTTCGGCATAGAAGTGAAAGACCGGCAACGCCGCCAAAGACAGCAGCAACATTCGCAAGCCGTACTTCTGGTAGAACGTCGAGAGCATGATGCGGCCAGATGGGGCGGTGGGGCGTCCGGGGAATGCGTGCTCGACCGCGCGGGCGAACGGCACCTTGACTGTTCGACACAAGCCAACTCTGCCGGAAAGGCTCGCCTCAGGCGCAAGACGGGCGTGTTGCACTGTGTTTATCGAAAACAGTGTTTATCGAACACAGTGTCTATCGAGCCGTTTCAGCCGCGCTCCCAAGGTGTTTCCCCGCCGTTTGCCTCGGCCACACAAGAAACAGAGTCGCCCCCAAGCAACATCGGAATAGTCTCACCGGTCTTCGGAACCGGACGAGCGAAAAGCCCGACGGGAAATTCCGAAACTCGGAAAGTTTTCTCATGAGCCGCAGGGCGCTAGCCCCGGTTTGTCGCGACCGAACCGGACGCTAGCGCGTTCCGGCTCAGATCGCATAACGAACTCTCACAAAACTGCTGTGAGCGTTACTCGTTGTCGGCAAGTTTGCTGAGGAATCGTGCGCCGCTCATGAACATGCCGTTGTCGGCAGGGCGGCACCATTCGATGGCGACGCGGTAGCGATACTCGCGCGTGTCGCTGGCCATCTTGACGGTCGCATCACCGACCGACACCGAACCCCGGTGCAACAGTCCGATGCCGTAGCGGCTGATTTCGCGAGTCATCGCCGGCACGACCGAGCCACGCGCCGTGACGACTTCTGCCGGGACCGACAGCTCAAGGCGTTCGGCCGAGCGTTCGATCGTCGGATCAACCTTTTCGATGCTTTCCAAGACTGCGTGCAAATCTTGCAATGTGGGGCGGCTCCAGGGGTCGGCCATTTCGTCACTCCGGCATTCGCTGAGGTTTCAGAAAGAATCGCCGAGCGGTCCAGCCGCTCCAGCCGGACAACTATAGGTCAGCTTTGCGAGGCGCGAGTTGGACGGTCGCCAAATTTTTCTGAGATGCGATTGCCGAAGCCCGACCAAATCAGTGACCCCGGCCGGGTGATTTTCGAGTTGCCGTTCCCCTTATGCCGAATGGATCAACCCTGCGGCCATTGCGCCGGATGATTAAGAGTGGCTGCCCGCTGACGGCGAACGCGGATTCTGAATCGGAGCGGCAGTCATTTCCGTCCGGCGTCGCAAGGCAAACCCGATCCCGACGGCCGAGATCATCGCGCTCAAAACCAGCAGCGTCCGTTTCCAGCCCCGTGTCCCGGACGGGGTCTCGGCGACGCCGATGGCCGGAGCGAGTTCAGCCATGTCTGGCGGAGCCGGTGCAATTCCCGCAGCGAATTCGAGCGACGCCAATTGGGGGCCGGTCTCCGCATCCGACTCGACCTTCAGCGACGGCAAGCCGCCTAAATCGTCAGCCGCGCTCGACGGAGCGTAGTCAGCGGTCGTCAGGCCAGACGAGTTCTCTGCGTCCGACAAGGCTTGCAGAGAAATCTGCCCCGCAGGTCGGGCTCGATTCAGTGACGTTCCGGGAGCGATTTCGATATTCGCGCCGGAATTGGAATTGATCCGACCCGCCGCACCGTTGTTGTTGTTTGTTCCGGTGGGACTCGACGAACTCCGTTGAAACCGAGACGGCAGATTGTTCGTGTCGATGATCAATTCGCCATTGAGCACCGCTCCCTGAGACTTCGCCGGAGACGCGAATTCATCGAGGCTCGCCGGACTGAAATGACTTTTGGATACGGGCACACTGTTGGGACGGGTGGTAGCTCGCGGAGCGGGAGCGACTGGCTCTTGTTCCGGTTCTGCCAATTCATCGCGTTCCAGGTCGCGCCGCCATTGATTGGCCGTTTGCTGCACGCTTTGCCGCCGGTCGATGACTTCCTGGCCGGCGACGGTCTTGGCGGCGTCGGCTGTACGTTTCACGGTCGGCAGGCTGGCACGAGTCTTCTCCTTCGCTGGTGCCACTCGCGGACTTGGTTCTGCGATCGTGAGCGAGTCGGCCTCCTGCTCGTCAACATCGTCGAGAAACTTTTGTTGGATGGTCGCAGCGGTCGGTGTCGTCCGCCGCTCCCGCGACGGAGTTGCGGCTTTCTTCAAAGCCGCACTCTTTTGGGCGGCGAGAGCCTTCGCTTCGGCGAGAGCTTTCGCTTCCGCGCGTTCTTCCGCCTCTTCCGCCAGTTCGTCTTCCAGGCCCAGGTCGAGGTCTTCGTCATCGAAGTTGACGTTCGCGACTTTGTCGCTCGGACGTTTGGTGTTCGACGAACTAACCACCGTCTTCTTGAACGGGTCTTCGTCGGCCGGTTTGGCTTTCGCCGTGGTCACCGGTTTCGTCACTAATTTTTTGGCGTTGGTTTTCGGCGCGGAGGGGCTGGTCTCCGGCAACTCGTCATCAAACAACGAATCATTGAGCAAGTCTGTCACGGGCCGTTTGCTTGTGTCGGGTCGAGCGAACTGCGGTTGCTCGGCCGGCTTCGCGGGCTTGGACTGAGCAGAGGTGGTCTTGGTCTTATTAGAACGGGATTTCTTGAGTTCTTCGTCGACCTGTTTGCGAATCGCCAACGCACGCTCGGTGTCATCGTTCGAGGGCTTGCGAATCGAATCGCTCGGCTTCGCTTTGGCTTTCGTCTTGGGTTCGCTCTTGGCGACCCGCTCATCGTCGTCGTCGACTCGGCGATAGTCGGACTCCGGGCGAACCTTCTTCTTATTGATGAACTTGCCCTTGTCCTTGTCGGCGAGCTCCTGTTTGTCCGCGTGCGAATCGCGGTCTTTCTTGGAGAACAGCCGGGGACCAGCGTGGCATCCCAGGAAAGAAGTTCCCATGAGGACGGCCAACCCTACGACGGCGGCCTGACGTCTCGACGCGCGTTTGAATCCGTTCACGGCGTACTTCCTGCGGTTCGATGTTCGTGATGACTCCGGTTCCGTCCGGAGTTCAGTCATCTCGTTCCATCGACCCCACGCCAGACAACCCCTTAACCAGCTTGTCCAAGCTGTGAAGCCTTAACGAATTGGCAGACGCGACGCAGGTTGCCGAGTTTGACAGGCAGGCGTCTTACCTCGTCAACACCGCAATGTTCGTCGGGACGCGAGCAAAGTAGACGAGTCACTCCGTGACTCGTCTACTTTACATCTCGCCGCTGCCCCGGTTTGACCACCAAGGCAGACTCACGCCGCCATCGATGGTCAGCGTGCTGCCGGTCATGTAGTCAGCATCGTCAGACAGGACATAGCTGACCGCTTTCGCGATCTCGTCGGGTTGCCCCATGCGGCCCCACGGCAGCTTTTGACCGCCGACCTCAATTTGTTCTTCGCTGAAGAACTTTCGCTCACCCGGCGTGTCGATCCAGCCGGGGTGGACGATGTTGACTCGGATGCGCTTCGCCGCGAGCTCAATCGCCGCCGTCCGAGCCATGTGGTCAATCGCCGCTTTGGCCATGTTGTAGGCCATCGCCGTCGGGATCGGGATCACCGCGTGCGGCGAACTAACCACCACGATCGAGCCGCGCGTCCCTTGCTTCAACATCTGCTGAGCCGACGCACGCACGCCGTAAAACGCACCCCACATCGAGACGTCGATCGTCCGCTTGAAGCCAGCCATGTCCGCCTCGACCATCAACTGACGATCGCTGTAAGCAGCGTTCGAAACGAACAAATCGAGACTCCCGAAAGTGCTGGCCGTCTTCGCGACCATCTCTTCGACCGCCGCCTGATCCGCCACATCGGCCTTTAAGAGCAGAGCTTTCTGGCCGGTCTTCTCAATCTCGTGAGCGACCTCTTCCGCTTGGTCGAGATGCGAGCGGTAATTGATAGCGACGTTCGCCCCCTGTTTCGCCAACTCGATCGCGATCGCGCGACCAATGCCCAGCGAAGCTCCGGTGATCAATGCGTTACGGCCTGCAAATATCATGAGAGATTCCCTGTGCGAAGTACTCAGACTGAACGGTCGCGAAAGGAAATCAGCCGACCAAGAGAGTTCGGCCGGCTGATGGATTCATCAATACTGACGAGGAAGGTTTGCTACACCGAGAAGCTGCTGCCGCAGCCGCAGGACTTCTTGGCATTCGGGTTTTCAAAGGTGAAGCCACGGCGTTCGATGCCGTCGTAGAAGTCAATCACGGTTCCTTCAAGGAACATCGCGCTCTTGCGATCGACGGCGACTCGCAGACCGTGCTGATTGGTGACGACGTCGTTCATCTCATCGCACTTGTCGTCGAAGCCCAGGCTGTACGAGAACCCGCTGCATCCGCCGCCAGCGACGCCGATTCGCAAGACGGTGGATTCGGGCAGGTTTTTCTCGGTCAGCACACGGTTCATCTCGCCGACGGCCTTCTCGGTTATGATGACGACGGAAGCAACGGAAGTGGTGGAGTCAGCCGAACCGGCGGAACACGCAGAGGGCGAAGTCATCGTGCAGGAGGACATGGTTTGGAAATTCCTTGTGGAAAAGGGTCGTGGGAAGTCCTTCGAGCCGAGCATCCATGCGGCTCAAGTGGTTGCAGAGTATAGCAGGCGATCTTCCGGCGAAAACTGAGTTTTCGCAAGTTCGTCTGTGAAAACTCTTCCCCGCCCGCTTCGGTGCCGGTTCACCGGTTGATAAAGTGGCCTGACTTCCCACGAGAGACACTCCATGCAAGCACAACTTCCGTTTGATTCTCGCGAACCGCAAATCAGCCGCTTGAGCGACCTGCAACCCAAGCAGTCGGCCGATTGTTTCGTGCTCCTGGCGAACAAAGAGAAGGCGAAGACCCGCGACGGCAAGCCGTACTATCGGGTCACGCTCCGCGACGCGAAGCGAGCCACCACCAGCATGATCTGGAGCGACTCCACGTTCTTCCTGGAATGCGACACAACCTGGCAGTCGGGTCAGTTCTACAAAGTCCGCGGGCGCTATCAGGAAACCGACTTCGGCCCGCAGTTCGACCTCGAAAAGATCCGCCCTGTCGAATCCGGCGATGAAGCTCAAGGCTTTCGCACCGGCGATCTCGTGCCGGCCACGCGGTTCAATGTCGAAGAGATGTTCACGGAACTCATTTCGATCGCTTCACAGCAAATCACGGAAGTCCCGCTCCGAGCGCTGGTGATTGGCCTGCTCATGGAGCATCAGCACGACATCCGCCAAATCGCCGCCGCGTCGAAGAATCACCACGCCTTCACCGGCGGATTCTTGGAGCACGTCTTATCGGTGACTCGTCTGGCGATGCAGTTCGCCGACAAATACGCCGACTATTACCCCGACATGCACCCGCCTCTGAGCAAGTCACTCGTCGCCGCCGGAGCGATCCTGCACGACATCGGGAAAATCCACGAACTGAAGTACGCCCCGTCCGGCTCAACCTACACCGCCGCCGGACGGCTGGTCGGTCACATTTTCATCGGCCGCGACATGATTCGCGACAAGGCTCATTCAATCCCCGACCTCAATCCGGAAACGTTGCTGCGACTCGAACACATCATCATCTCGCACCAGTCGCTGCCAGAATGGGGCTCGCCGATTCCGCCAAGCACACCCGAAGCGTTGCTGGTCGCCGAAGCCGATAACCTGGATGCGAAATTCCATGAACTCGCCGCCGCCTTGATGATTCCGCCGACACCCGGCGAAGAATTCACCACTCGCGACAACCCGCTCCGCCGAAGTATCTTTCGCGGGTTGGCTGACAACGGGTCGGCTCAATCTCCCTCGAAAGTCCAAGCCAAGCCAGAGTGAATGCCATGATCACGCTGCCCGCTCCTGCAACCGCCAGCCGCGCCGAGCCGCTGCCTCAGCAACGATTTGTCGTTCGGCAATCGTCGTGGCAGACATACCAGACGGTGTTGAAAGCGTTCGAGGACAGCCCCGTTCGAGTCACTTTTGATCGCGGAGCATTGGAACTCATGTCGCCATCAGGTCCACACGAACGACTCAAGAAATTACTCGACCGCCTGATCTCCGCCGCCGCCGAGGAGCTAGAGATTCCGCTGCGGAGCCAAGGTTCGACGACCTTCTCGCGGGAAGAATTGAATCGTGGGCTGGAACCGGACGAGTGTTATTACATCGAACATGAACCCGACGTGCGTGACCGTGATGACGTTGGCTCGGACGACCCGCCGCCGGATCTGGCCGTTGAGGTCGAAGTGTCGCGGACGGCCCTCGATCGCATGGGCATCTACGCCGATTTGGGAGTTCCCGAAGTTTGGCGCTTGAGTGGCACGGATCTCGTCATGCTGCGATTGGACGAATCGGGCAACTATCAAGAAGTGGATCGCAGCGAAATCTTCCCACAGATCCCTCGATCCGTTTTCACCGAGTTGCTGGACCGCCGCTTTGAAACCACAGAGCTGAAACTTGTCGGCGATTTCCGGAGATGGATTCAGGACAACATCTCGTAGCCTCGCTGGCTTCGTGGGCACGTTCGCTTCGTAGCCACGTTCGCCAGAACGTGGGTTCCGCACCAATCGCCCACGCTCTGGCGAGCGTGGCTACTGAGTCTCCGCCGTGAACATGACTACGATCGACTGCACAACGAACAGCGCGGAGAAGTTGTTTGAAGCACTTCGTCAAAAGCTCTCGCCGCGCGGAGACGTGGTCTCCGAAGCCGGCCGCCAGCGAACCATCGCACTCTTCGGCGAGCCGCTCACACCACAGCAAGTCGTCGAACGCATCTGCGGGGAAGTCCGACAGGGCGGATTGCCGGTCGTGTTGGACTACACGAAGAAGCTCGATCGCAAAGAGCTGACTCGCGAAACGCTCCGAGTTTCTCCGGCCGAATTCGATGCCGCCTTCGCATCAGCCGATCCGGAGTTTTTGAAGACCCTCAGCCGCATCCGCGACAACGTCGTCGAGTTTCAAACGAAGCTGCTGAACCAAACGATCTCGTTGACGAAGCGCGACGGCGACGCACGCATCGAACTGCGGCAGCGATACCTGCCGCTCAAGCGAGTCGGCATCTGCATCCCCGGCGGTGCGGCGGCGTATCCATCAACATTGCTGATGACCGCCGTTCCGGCTCAGGTCGCTGGAGTGAAAGAGATTGCCGTCGTCGCGCCACCGACCGAGTTCGGCAGTTACAACCGCGACTTGCTCGCCACCTGCAAGCTGCTCGGCATCACCGAGGTCTATCGCATCGGTGGAGCACAAGCGGTCGCCGCGCTGGCCTTCGGAGTCGAAGGCTTGCCGCGAGTCGACAAGATCGTCGGTCCCGGCAACTTGTTCGTCGCGCTCGCCAAGAAGTTCGTCTACGGCGAAGTGGACATCGACAGCATCGCCGGCCCCAGCGAAGTCGTCGTGCTCGCTGATGCGACTGCGAGAGCCGACTTCATTGCTAGTGATCTCATCTCGCAAGCCGAACACAGTCCCGGATCGGGCGTGCTCATCACTTGGCACGCCCCGCTGATTGCCGCCGTGCAAGACGAACTCACGAAGCAACTCGCGCGACTGCCTCGCGGCGATCTCGCGCGGACAAGCCTCGAAGACTACGGAGCGTTGATCCTTGCGAAAGACGCCGACGATGCTTGCCGGCTGTCCGACTTACTGGCGACCGAGCACTTGCACATCTCAACCGCCGATCCCGAAGCGATCCTCGCCAAGGTGCAAAACGCCGGAGCGATCTTTCTCGGCCATCACACGCCGGTCGCGGTTGGCGATTACGTCGCCGGCCCATCGCATGTCTTGCCGACGGGCGGGACGGCTCGGTTTGCGAACGGCCTCTGCGCGAACGATTTTTTGAAACGATCTTCGGTCATCTCATACAACGCCACCGCGCTGGCGAACGCCGCAGACGACATCCGCCGCATGGCGTCCGTTGAGGGACTGACCGCACACAGCGCGAGCGTCGATCTCCGGTTGAAGAAATAGTTGGACGTTCGAAACAGAGTCAGTGGATGTTTCGAATCGTCCGAGGGCTGAAGCCCAACGGCGAGAGTCTCACTTCAGCGCGAACGCATTTCGGCGACCCTGGAGTGCGGTGGCTCGACACCGCCCTCCATACATTTGGAATGAAAATGTTGATAGCTCCAACAACGAGGTTGTCCAGTCAACTCTGATGCTCGCGCTGTTTGGACTCTGTGCGTCGAGGTTCCATTCGAATGGAGGGCTGCGTCGAGCCGCAGCACTCCAGGGCGGCGCTGTTCGCGGGTCTCCCGACCCCGCACATGAACGACCGCAAGTCTTCGGGGGAGACCTGTGGTCCAGCGAAGCGGTGGGGTCGGGAGACACGCGCCGAGCGCGGTTGTGCCGAACTCCGTTCGCCGGAATTCCGCCGTGAGCCGCCCGTCAGGCTGAGATAGCCGCAGGCGGGATGGCCGATACAATCCCAGCCGATCGCTCGCCCCGGCTGGGGAACGCCGGGATTGCGAGCAGCCAAGATGGAGTCGAACATGCCTCAAGACGCTGCGTGGCTTCCGTCCGAAATCGCGGAACAATTGACCGAGTTGAAGTCGTGGGTCCGCTGGCAATGGCTGCTGCGTGGCGCGGGTCGAGTCGGCCTGATCGCGTCGCTCGGTTTGGCCGGGGCGTTTATTGCGGACTATCGGTATGACTTGGCTCCGACGACGCGGATTGCGGTGTTGTCGAGCGTTTTGGGTGTGACATTGTTGGCCTTCTTGGCTTGGGTGGTTGTGCCGCTCTGCCGACGGATCGGTTGGGCGGAACTGGCGGCGATGGCGGATAAGGCGAATCCGCGCTGGGAGGGAGCGCTCACATCGGCGGTGGAATTGTTTGATCCGAACCAGCCGGATGGATTCAAAGGCTCGCCGGTGATGCGCGAGATGTTGCTCAAGCAAACGCGGCAACGCGTTGATGAACTGGATCTTGAAGAAGTCGTCTCGTCGCGGAAGGCGTGGTCGTCAGTGCGATGGGGACTCGCGTCCTGTGTCCTGCTGGCGATTCCGGTGTTCGTCGCGCCGAGCATGTATCGCCAACTCTGGCAGCGATTCCTGATGCCGTGGGGCAACTGGGGCACGGCCGGAGCGTGGGTCGTCAACGTCGAGAATGGCGACCGGATCATTGCTCGCGGCAGCGATGTCGAACTGCTGGCGACAGCCGAACGCGACGGGCAAACCGAGCCGCTGAAGTCGCTGTCACTCGAATGGCGAGACTCAGTCGGCACGACGGATCGCCGAGGGATGCTGTTCGATGAAGCTCGCAAGAGTTATGTCGCGCTGGTGCCGCATGTCATGCGCGATTTCGATTTCCGCATCGCGGTCGAGCGACAGAAAACGCGAGACTACAAAGTCCAAGTCGTCGAACCGCCCGTCGTCACGAAGATCCGGCTCGATGTCGAGCCACCCGCCTACGCCGGTTGGCCCGCACAGTCGCTCGACGGCGCGATCGGTGCGATCAAGGTCTTCGAGAAGAGCCGGTTGAAGTTCACGCTCGAATTCAACAAGCCGGTCGAGACCGCTCAGCTTGTCTGGCGGCAACACGGCGATGCGAACAAGCCACTGGAACTGGCCAAGTCGAAGCAGACCGCGACGCTTGAAGTGACCGCTGATCCCAGCGTCGCCGGGCCGTTCCTGTTTGCGCTTCAAGACATCCACAAACTGCCGAACAACGACACCGTGCCGCGTGAATTGGTTGTCGTTACTGATGAAGCTCCGAAGCTGACGGTCAAAGGGGATCACAGTTCCGAAGCTCGGCCGGATGACGTCTTGCCGATCGACGTGACCGCGTCAGACGACGTCGGCCTGGGCACGTTGGAACTGCACTTCACGATCGAAAACAATCCGCGCGAGCCGATCTCCGTCGAAGCGGTCCGCGGCCAGAAAAGCTGCGAGCATCGCTTCACGCTCGACCTGAGCCAGCTCAAAGTCGAGCACAATCAGTGGCTGAACTATCGGGTGCGCATCACCGACGAACGCCCCGAACCCGGCCCGCACGAAGTTTGGTCCGAACCGCGAGTCCTCCGCATCAGCAAGAAGGCCGCGCCGCCAGGTGCCGACGAACTCGCCAAGTCGCACGAGCAACTCCGCGACGAACTCAACAACCTCCGTCGCGACGTCGCCGCCAAAGCGAACGAGATTCAAGATCTTCGCAAAGAGGCCGCACAAGAGAATCGCAAACAGGACGATGCTCGTGATGCCGAACGGGTCGCTCAGCTTCAAAAGCAACTGCATCAACTTACCGAGCGAGCCGAGCAACTCGCCCAGCAATTGTCGCGAGACCCGCTGTTCCACGAACTCGGCAAGAAGGCCGAGCAGATTGCTCAGAACGAACTCAAGAAAGCCGAAGCCGAAGTCCAACAATCTCGCGGCGAAGCCGACCAACAACTCAACAAAGAACAGCTCGACCATCTGAATCAAGCCGAGCAGCAACTCGATCGCGCCGCCGAGCAACTGACCGAACTCAAAAAACCATTCGACCAACTCGCCGACTTGCAGAAAGATTTGCTCGAACTCCGCCGTCTCTCCCGCCAAGCCGAACAACTCGCCAACCGCGCCGATGAACTTGCCAAGAACGATGACAACGCTCGGCGCGGGTCTCCCGACCCCGCCGCAGACCAACCCGACGCGCCAGCGAGGGACGGAATTGACGCCAAGGACGAAAAGAAAGCCGCCACCGAAGCCGCCAAAACCGAACAGGAAAAACAACAACTTGCCGATCAACAAAAGCAGCTCGCCGACTCGCTCAACGATCTCTTGAAACGCCGCCCAGAACTCCTCGCCGCCGCGCAGCGCGATCAACTCGATCAACTCGGCGAACTCGCCAAAGAAGCTCGCGAACTCGCTGAGCAACAGAAAGAACTCGCCGAAGCGCTTCGCCAACAACAAGCTGCCGCATCCGAACGGAATGCCGAACTCGCCGAAAAGCAACAAGACCTCCAACAACGAGCCGAAGCCCAAGTAGACCGGTCACTCCGTGACCGGAAAGCCGATGAGCCGACGGCCGACAAGCCTGCGACTCCCGAAGCACTGAAAGACGCGGTCGCGGCGTTGAAGCAAGGCGACCTCGCCGAAGCTCAGAAGCAACAGCAGCAAGCCGCCAACGAACTCGACCATCTCGCCGCCGAGTTGCAGCAGGCGAAAGCGGATCAATCGCCGCTCGCGAAGGCCGCACGCGAGTTGGCCAATGAGCAGAAGAAGCTCGCCGACAAAGCGGCCGAGGCGAACAAGTCCGACAACGCCGAACAGCGTCAGCAAGCCGCTGAGCAATTGAAACGAGATCAAGCTGCGCTCAATGAACGCATCGAGAATCTTCCGGCCAACAAAGACAACCAGCCGGCCGACGCCGCGAAGAACGATCCCGCTGATCCAAAAGCTGACAAACCGAACGGCGACGCGAAGCCCGGTGATGCCGCAGCGAAACCGAATCCCGCTCAAGCCGCCCGACAAGAAGCGGAGAAACGCGCGGAGCAAGCCGAACAAGCACTCGCCGACGGCAATCTCGAAAAAGCTGCGCAAGAACAACGTCGCGCCGAGCAAGCCTTGCAAGACCTCGCCAAGCAAGCCGCGCAGCCTGATGTCGCTCGGACGCCCTCGGCCGAGCAGCCGAAACGCTCGGACGAGGGCGTCCAAGCTACGGAACCACTCGCACAGCTTGCCGAAGAACAACGGCAACTCGCGAAAGAGGTCGCGCAAGCTCTGAACGAGCAGCGCGGAGAACAGCCGCAACCGAACGCCGCTCAACTTCCCGCCGAGAACGAGCAGGCCAACGCGAAGAACGCCGGTGAGCAACCAAAGGCCGGTGAGCAACCAAAGGCCGGTGAGCAACCAAAGGCTGGTGAGCAACCAAAGGCTGGTGAGCAACCAAAGGCTGGTGAGCAACCGAAGGCCGGTGAGCAACCGAAGGCCGGTGAGCAACCGAAGGCCGGTGAGCAACCGAAGGCCGGTGAGCAACCGAAGGCGGGTGAGCAACCGCAGGTGGCTCAGCAAGTTCGTGAAGCACAGCAAGCTCAGAAGGAACTTGCACAACAAGCTCAGGAACTTCAGAAGCAAGTCGAGCAGGAGTTGGGCAAAGATTCCGCTGAGGCGAAACAGTCGCAACAGACCGCTCGACTGTGCGAGTCCTGAAGGGGGAAAGTATCTTCTGGCCAGTTTGGTCAGGCTTCACAATCCGGACAACAAGCCGCTCAATCCGCTCAGCAATTGGCTGGGCAATTGCAGAACAACCCGCGCGCGAATCCCGAACTCGCACAGCAAGCGAAAGACCTTGCGGAGAAGCAACAGCAAGTCGCGCAGCAGATGGAACAGCTCGGCCAACAACCGGGTGCCGCTAGTGCCGCGCAGCAACAACGTCAGCAAGAATTGAATGACGCTGCCGGACAACTCGGTCAGCAATTGGCCGAGTCTCAGAACAAGCTCGGCCAGCAACCGCTCAACCTGCCGCAACCTGCCGAAGGAGCGAAGCAAGCGGGTCAAGAAGCGGCGAACAGTCAGCAGAAGATGGAAGCCGCGAAGCAGGCGTCACAACAAGGCAACGCCAATCAAGCCGCTCAAGCCGCCGAGCAAGCGGCCGAGAATTTGCAGAAGGCGGCTGAGCAAGCTCAAGTCGCGGCTGAGCAGAATCGGCCTCCGCAATCGCCGGTCCCGCGCGGTGTCGGTGAAGAAGTGGCCGACGCGGCGCAACGCTTGAATCAAGCGGCTGAAGCTCAGCCCAACAAGGACGGTCAACCGATGCCGGACGCGCAACCGGGACAATCCGGCAAGCCGGGTGACGAAGGATCGAAAGAGGGACAGACTCCAGATTCTCCGTTCGCACAATTGGCTCAGCGTCTGCGTGAAGTATCTCGCGCGCTGTCGGACGCTGCGAATCAAGCGGCTCCGCAGCCATCGCCAGCGGGACAACCGCAGCCTGACCAGCCAGCGAATGAACCGCAGTTGGCTCAAGGTGGCGGAGGTAATGGTCAAGGCAATGGCGAACAAGATCGCGGCGAGAACCTCAGCGACTTGCCAGCACAGGTCAAGAAAATGACTGGCCGCAACTGGGGCCAGTTGTCGAGCAAGCTCAAGACCGAGATGTCGCAGCAAGCCAAGCATCAAGCACACGGCGACTACAGCAAGCTCATCAAGCTGTACTTCCAAGAGATCGCCAAGACGCAACCGGATGCGGAGGGGAAGCGATGAAGGTGTCTTGGCAGCGCTCGGCGCGGGTCTCCCGATCCCGCCGAAAATATGGACCGCAGGTCTCCTTGGATGGAGAGCGGCTTACGAAATCTGGAGACCTTCGGTCAGCTCAGGCGGCGGGGTCGGGAGACCCACGCCGAGCGCACGCCTGCCCGGCTGATGGCCGATGGCTGATGGCTGATGGCCGTGATCCTGTCTCTGAAGTTGAAGTAAGTTGGGATAACAGCCATCAGCTTTCAGCCATCCGCCATCGGCCGGAGGAAAGGCAGCGAAGATTTGCTTGGCAACTGTTGTTGGTGTGTTGTGTGGGCCTGTTGGGAATCGATAACAAACTTTCTCGTGCCGACGAACGCACCGAACGAGAGAAGCAGATCGACGTGGCGATTTCGAAGGCGCTCGGTCATCTCGCGAAGCGGCAGCTTCCCAGCGGGGCGTGGGCACTCGATCAATTTGGCGAACAGACTTCCTCGACATCGCTGGCCGTGATGGCGTTCCTCGCGGCCGGGCATGTGCCGGGTGAGGGACTGTATGACCTGCAAATTCAACGCGGAATTCGCTGGGTGCTCGACCAGCAGCAAGCCAATGGAATGCTGATCGGCGCGAGGGGCCACGGGCCGATGTACTCGCATGGCATCAGCACGCTGATGCTGGCCGAGGTCGCAGGCATGACCGACGACGCGCTTTCCGAACGTTGCCGAGATGCGTTGAAGAAGGCCGTGCGTCTGATTCTGTCGGCGCAGGCGGTTCGCAAAGACCGCGGCAGCCAGGGAGGCTGGCGATATCACCCCACCAGCAACGACAGCGACTTGAGCGTCACCGGCTGGCAACTGCTCGCGCTGCGAGCGGCCAAGAATCTCGGCTGCGATGTCCCCGCCGAGCAGATCGACGAGGCGGTCGAATACGTCAAGCGCTGCTCGTTCCGCAATCGCGGCTTCGGCTATCAACCCAACAGCGGTTCGTCGCCGACGCGCGCCGGAACCGGCATCCTCTGTCTGGAAATCTGCGGAGTCCATCACTCGCCCGAAACGCTCGGTGCCGCCGACTACCTGCTGCAAGACCCGCTGCGCGCCGATCAAGAATGGTTTTTCTACGGCGTCTATTACTGCACGGTCGGCATGTACCAAGTCGGCGGCAAGCCGTGGGAACAAAGCAAAGGCCACCTGATCCCGCTGCTGCTGAATCTACAGGCCGAAGACGGCAGTTGGTCCGGCCGCCAAGGCCAGGAACGGGGACTCGGCACGGTCTACGCGACGAGCCTCGCGGTGTTGGCTCTGTCGGTCGAGTACCAATACCTGCCGATCTATCAGCGATAGTTGGAGTGCAACCGCAACGATGAGAAGCCAACAATGGTTTGCTGGTCGTGAAGAACTGGCCTTTCAAAATCGCTCTGCGCTGAGGTCGATGGGATTGAACCCGGATGACTTCGTCGGCAAGCCGGTGATCGGCATCGCGAACAGTTGGAGCGACCTCAACAACTGCAACGCGAACTTGCGTGACTTGGCCGAGGCGGTGAAGCGCGGCGTGTTGCTCGAAGGGGGGCTGCCGCTGGAGTTCCCGACGATCTCTCTGGGTGAAGAGTTCATGAAGCCGTCGGCGATGCTGTATCGCAACTTGATGGCGATGGACGTCGAAGAAACTCTGCGAGCCAATCCGATCGACGGCGTCGTGCTGCTGTGTAACTGCGACAAGACGACACCGGCGCAACTCATGGCGGCGGCGAGCGCGGACTTGCCGGCGATTCAACTCAATGGCGGCCCGCGCGCGATCAGTCATTTTCACGGTGAGCCGATTGGATCGGGGACCGATCTGTGGCGGTACTCGGACGAACGCCGGGCAGGACGGTTGTCGGATGCCGATTGGCGGGAACTCGAAGCGTGTTACGGCTGCGGCGTCGGCGCGTGCAACACGATGGGGACCGCCTCGACGATGACGTCGCTGTCGGAAGCGCTGGGCATGATGTTGCCGGGGACGGCCAGCATTCCGGCGACGGATGCTCGACGAATGCAGGCCGCGACGGCAACCGGACGGCGCATCGTGCAGATGGTTCGCGAAGACTTGCGCCCGTCAAAGATTCTCACGGCGGCGGCGTTCGATAATGCGATCCGAGCGTTGTTGGCGCTGGGCGGTTCGACCAACGCGGTCGTGCATTTGATCGCAATGGCCGGCCGGCGCAACATCCGACTGCCGCTGTCGCGGTTTGACGAACTCGCGCGGACGACGCCGTTTCTCGTCAACTTGATGCCGTCGGGGCAGCACTTGATGGATCGGTTTTACGCGGCGGGCGGTTTGCCTGCGGTGCTGGCGGAGATTCGCGATCTGCTGAATCTCGACTGCCTGACCGTCACCGGTCGGACAGTGGGCGAGAACATCGCTCGCGCTCGCAGCTTTGATCGGGAGGTGATCTGCTCTCGCGAAAAACCGCTGGCCGAGAACGGCGCACTGGCGGTGTTGACCGGAAACCTGGCACCGCGTGGAGCGGTCATCAAAGTGTCGGCGGCATCACCGAAGCTGATGCGGCACCGCGGCTGCGCAGTTGTATTTTGCGACTACGAAGACCTGCTTGCACGAATCAACGATCCGGCGCTGCCGGTTGATGCCGACAGCGTGCTCGTGTTGCAGAACGCTGGACCGAAAGGCGTGCCCGGCTTTCCTGAGTGGGGGAGCATTCCGATCCCGACGAAGCTCTTGCAGGCCGGTGTCACCGATGTCGTGCGGATCAGCGATTCGCGCATGAGTGGCACGGCGTTCGGCACGGTCGTGCTGCACGTCGCTCCGGAAGCGGCGGCGGGAGGGCTGATTGGTTTGGTGCAAGACGGCGATGTGATTGAGTTGGATGTCGCGTCGCGTCGTCTGCAACTGCTGGTGGACGATGCCGAGTTGTCTCGCCGTCGAGCGGCTTGGCAGCCTCGGCCGATCAAGCATCTGCGCGGGTATCCTCGGCTCTACATGGACCATGTTCTGCAAGCGGACGAAGGTTGCGACTTCGATTTCCTGCGGCCGGCGAACGACGCTGAATTGGAGTTCGTGCAACCGGTGGTGGGGCGGTCGTGAGAGTAGCAGTACCGCGACCGTCAGGGAGTGGCCCGGTCGGAATGTTGTGAAGCGTTCGTGGCGGGCCGCTCCCTGACGGTCGCGGTACGGTTATCACCGCTCTCGTAACGGCACGAACGTACGCGGCGGTGGGCCGGTGTAGTTGGCTCGTGGCGCGATCAGCCGGTTGTCCCGTTGCTGTTCGAGGACGTGGGCCGACCAGCCAGCCACGCGAGCGATGACGAACAGCGGCGTGAAGAGTTCCGCATCGAAGCCGAGCATTCGGTACAGCCGCGCAATCGGCCAATCGACGTTCGGACGGAGTTGCTTGTGCAACCACATCGCGGCTTCGATCGCTGCAGCGATTTCTTCGAGTCGGTGTTGCTCGTCGGTCGTGGCGAGTTCGCGGCAGATGTCTTTCAGCACGACCGCTCGCGGATCAGGACGGTCGCGATAGACGCGATGGCCGAATCCGGCGAGGCGGCGCTTCTTGGCGATAGCGTCGCGCACGAACTTGTCCGCTCGTGCCGGCGAATCGACCGCGAGCAGCACGTCGAGGACATCTTCGTTGGCTCCGCCATGCAGCGGGCCTTTGAGTGCTCCGACAGCGGCGGTCACGGCGGAATGCAAATCCGATCCGGTCGAGGCGACGATTCGTGCGGTGAAGGTCGACGTGTTGAATTCGAGATCGGCGTAACAGATCAATGATTGATCGAGTGCTCGCTCGTCGCGCGCGGTCGGGACGCGGCCGGTCAGCAGCGACAACAAGTTACCAGCGAAACTCAGCTCCGGGTCGGAATCGATCAGTTCCAGTCCGCGAGTCAACCGCTGGCGAGCGGCAATCAGAACCGGAACCTGTCCGAGTAGTCGAATCGCTTTGCCGAGACTGGCGGTGTCGTCGGTCTCGTTGGGTTGTTCGTCGAAGTGAGCGAGCGCGCTGATGGCAGTGCGGAGCGCATCCATCGGAGCGACGTGCAGCGGCAGCTCTTCCAAAAGTTGCAGAATCGCCGGCGGGACTTCGGCGGCTTCGGCGAGGATCGCTCGGAAATCGGCGAGCTGTTCGTGGGTGGGCAGTTCGCCGTGCAGCAACAGGTAGGCAACTTCGGAGTAGGTCGCTTGTCTCACAAGATCTTCAATTGCGAAACCGCGAAGGTGCAAGCCGTGGTCGAGCGTGCTGATGGCGGTCTCGCCGACGATGAGTCCGTCTAATCCTGCGGCTGGTTTTTTCATGGCGATCGTCGTAGCCACGTTCGCCAGAACGTGGGTTGGCTTGGCGATTCCCCACGCTCTGGCGAGCGTGGCTACCTCCACATCGGCGATCAATAGTGCGGTGGCTTCTCGTCCTGCGGGTCGCGGACTTCCGGGTCTTCGGTGAGCGTGACGATTCGCGTGCTGAGTTTTGCGACTTCGGTTTTCAGGCCGTCAATCTCCGCCTGTTGCCGGAAGACGACTTGGCTGAGTTGCTCGAAATCGTGTTGCAGATGAGTCAGCAGGAGTTCGACGTTGACGACTCGATCGTCGGTGGTGGGAGCGGGCATGGGATTTCAAATTTCAGATTTCAAATCTCAAAAAAGTGAGATAACGGCTTTCGGCATTCGGCGATCGGCTTTCGGCCGGGCATGGTAGGCGGCGCGGGTGGAAACTCAAGCAGCGGTTGCGATACGCTCGCGGTGCCGTTTTCACAAGGAGTTTGCTGATGCGTTGTGGTAGGCCGCTGGTTCGTGCGTGGTTTGTGTTGCTGCTGATCTGTGGCGGGGCTGCTGCGGATGACAAACTTCCGCGTTGGCAGTTTCAATTGAGCTTTCCGAAAGAGGTCCGAGCCGAGCCGTACTCTGGCCGAGTTGTGTTGTACTTCAGTCAGACTCGGCCGCAGCCGCGCGAGCGACTGAGTTGGTTTACCCCGGAAATTCTTATCGGGCACGATGTGACCGACTGGAAGCCGGGCGATGCGTTGGTCATCGACAGCCACAAGCCGGACGAAACGACGACGTGTCCGAAACCGGTCGATCAGCTCAATCTGGCTGGTTGGAAAGTCCAAGCGGTCGCGCGGTTCAATTCGTGGGAGCGGAAGGTCGGCGACGGCGCGGGCAATGGATTCTCGCCGGTGGCGATCGTGCCGAGCGCGGCGGGCACGATCGACTTGCCAATCACTCAGTTGATCCCCGAACGCAAGTTTCCGGAGAACGATTGGTGCAAGCTGCTGCGCGTGCGCTCGAAGTTGCTCAGCGATTTCCATAACCGGGATGTCTTCCTGCAAGCCGCCGTGTTGCTGCCGGCGAGTTATCTCAAGCAGCCGGAGCGAAAGTATCCGGTCATCTTCACGATCCCCGGTTTCGGCGGCACTCACTTTGACGGCGTGCGGGCTGAACCGATCAACGAGCAGAACGAGGGAGGGGTCGAGTTCATTCGGCTGATGCTCGATCCGAGTTGCCCACTGGGGCATCACGTCTTCGCGGACTCGGCGAACAACGGGCCGTGGGGCACGGCGCTGGTCAAGGAATTGATTCCAGAACTCGACAAGCAGTATCGGACAGACGCTCGGCCGCAGGGGCGGTTTCTCACCGGCCATTCGTCGGGCGGTTGGTCAAGCTTGTGGTTGATGGTCTCGCATCCCGACGACTTCGCCGGGACTTGGAGCACGTCGCCGGACCCGGTCACGTTCGAGGACTTTCAATACATCAACATGTACGCCGCTGGCGAGAACATGTACGCCGATCGCGCCGGCCAGCGTCGCCCGATCGCGCGACGCGGACAACAGGTGCTGTTGTGGTATCGCGACTTCGATGTGATGGAAGAAGCCCTCGGCCCCGGTGGCCAGCTTCACAGTTTTGAGGCGGCCTTCAGCCCGCGCAGTCCCGATGGCAAGCCGGAGCGCGTGTGGGATCGCCAGACGGGAGAGGTCAACACCGAGGCGGCGAAGTGGTGGGAAGCTTACGACATTCGGCTGGTCCTCGAACGCAACTGGCCGACGCTCGGCCCGAAGCTGCGCGGCAAGCTGCACGTCCACATGGGCGATCTCGACACGTTCTATCTCGAAGGTGCGACGCGGTTGCTCGGTGCGAGTTTGAAGAAGCTCGACAGCGACGCGGTCGTCGAGATGCACGCCGGCCACGATCACGGCAGCATTTTGAATCCGCAATTCATGGGTCGTCTGCGGGCGGAAATGGTCGCGAAGTATCTGTCGGTGAAGTGAAACCACGCTCGCAAGGAAAACTTATGTCTGATGTGCCACTGACTCCGCCGACCACCGATCCGACGCCGATCTTCGAGTTCTTTCGCGGAGCGCATGCGACCGAGTTGCTCACGGCCGCGGTCGTCGAGTTTGATTTGTTTCGCCGGCTCGCCGAGCAACCGCAATCCTTCGATGGCCTGCGAGCCGAGATTGGTCTGCAACGCCGGCCGGCGGTGGTGTTGCTCACCGCTCTGCGAGCGATGGGGCTGATCACAACGGAGTCCAGTGGCCGGTTGACGCTGACTTCGCTCAGCCGCGAGCACTTGCTGCCGCGATCGGAATTCGACGTCAGCGGGTACGTGGCATTGGCCGGCAACAGCCCCGGCGTGCATGAAATGATCGAGCGGCTGAAAACAAATCGGCCGGCAGGATCGGCGGACAAAGAACAAGGGACCGCGTTCATCTATCGCGAAGGAACCGAATCGGCGATGGAAGCGGAAGTCTCCGCGCGATTCCTCACATTGTCGTTGGCGGGCCGAGCGAAGAACGTCGCGCCGGTGTTGGCCGAGCGTGTGTCTCTGGAGGGAGTGCAGACGTTGTTGGATGTCGGCGGCGGTTCGGGGATCTACAGCATCGCTTGGTTGCGACGACATCCGGCGTTGCGAGCGATCGTGTGGGATCGGCCGGAGGTGCTCAAGGTCGCTCGCGAGATGGCCGAGCACTACGGCGTGGCGGATCGACTCGACTGCGTCCCCGGCGACATGTTCGTCGATCTGGTGCCGCAGGCGGATGTCGTGCTCTTGTCGAACATCCTCCACGATTGGGACGAGCCGGAATGTCGAACGCTAGTCGCACGTTGTGCCGCCGCACTTTCGCCGGGCGGGCGGTTGCTGATTCACGACGTGCTGCTCAACGACGATCACAGCGGTCCGCTGCCGATCGCGCTGTATTCGGCGTCGTTGTTCTCGCTCACCGAAGGCCGAGCATATGCGGCTCGCGAGTTTCAAGCGTGGCTGGTCGAAGCTGGGCTGCAACTGCTGCCCATCACTCCCACGCTGGTCCATTGCGCGGTGATCGGCGGCAAAAAATGACTCGCGGGCCTGGAGACGACGATCAATCGTCTCGTGAGTTCACGGCTCCGCTGAATCGAAAGAGGTAGTACGCCAGCGTGAGCATGGATTGCAGCGTCGCCGCGACGTAGGTCCAGCCGGCGGCGTTGAGCACGTTTCGCACGGCCAGCGCACCTTCTGCGTCAACAATGTTGAGTTGACCGAGTAGCCGTTTGGCGCGGTTGCTGGCATCGAACTCGACCGGCAGATTGATGAGCTGAAACACGACGGTGAGCGCAAAGGCGGCAATCCCGATCAAAATGAGTTTCGGACTGCCCATGACGAACCCCAGGATGAGCAGAATCGAAAAGGCCGTCCCCCCGAACTGAGCGGCAGGAACGGCAGCATTTCTGATGATGAGCGGTGCGTAATGGTTCGCGTGTTGAATCGCGTGGCCGGCTTCGTGGGCGGCGATGCCGACGGCGGTGGCGGTGTGACTTTCGTAAACCTCCGGGCTGAGCCGCAGCACGCGCGAGCTGGGGTCGTAGTGGTCCGACAGCCAACCGCTGGCGACTTCTACGCCGACCTCGTGGCAGCCGGAGTTGTCGAGGATGTGTCGCGCGGCGGCGGCTCCGCTGAGCGGTGCGGAGACTTGCATGCCGTGGTGGTACGCGGATTTGACTCGCCACTGTGCCCACAGCATCAAGACGATCGCGGGGGCGGCAAACACGAAGTAGAGCGGATCGAAAAACATGATTGTCCTCATTCATTGGGAAGTCACGTCTCGGTCGCTCGGTTTTCTGTTGTGAGTCGATCGAGACGTGCGGCAGAGTCTACGCAAACGGCGGGTTGTTCGCTGAGTGATCTGTGTTCTTGTTCGGCTTGCCGTCTAATTCGTCGTCAGGGGGACGACCGTTGATGCTCTTGGATGTCAGAGTTGATTGCGACGACATGGCAACGGCGCCGTGACTCGTGCTTCTGTCAGATCTGTTTGGCGATTTCTGGCCGAAACTGCCGCTCATTGTGGAATGTTTCCTCATCATCGAAAGAATTCACAGTCTTGGCACCGTGTCTGCGTAACGAACACTTTCGAGCAGACACAAACGAACGGACTTCCCGGAACACTCAAACCAATTCCCTCCGTCGTTCTGCAAATCAAAAGGAGTCTGGCCATGAAAAAGTTGATTCTTCTCGCGGTGTTGGCGGTCGGTGCGTTGATCCTGGGGACGACTTCGGAAGCGAAGGCGGACCACTGGAATAGCTGTGGTCAAAGCTACGGTGGTGGCTACGGTGGTGGCTACGGAGGTGGCTACGGAGGTGGCTACGGTGGTGGCTACAGCTACCAGCCCACCTATTACGCTCCGGTCTACGGCAATAGCTACGGGTACGGCTATCCGTCGTCCAGTTTCTCGTACGGTCGTCCGGGCCTGAGCATCTCGATTGGCTCTGGCTATCGAGGCTATAGCTCCGGCAGCTATGGCGGATACGGTGGCTACGGAGGTGGTGGGCATCACCATCACCACCGCTAATCTCACCAGATCGTGGACGGCATCGCCGACCAATCGGGATTGTTCGAGATCCAAAACAAAAACCCAGCCCAGAATGAATTCTGGGCCGGGTTTTTTTCGTCAGTTGTTCGAGCGAACGCCGCCGCTTACAGCTTCGGCTTGCCGCGCAGTTTGCGGCGAGTGTGACCACTACAGGGGCGCTTACCGTGGTTCGCCTTCGTGATCTTGCGATTGTTCTTGGCCATGTTATTTCCTCAATTTGGAATTCGTGGTAGTTGAATGGGTGCGGGAATCTAGTCGGAACGCTTCCAGATGCAAAGCGAGGCGGCGATATCCAACGGAGTTTGTTCGTCCTGACGTCGCTGAGCCTGCCGGTGGGCGGAATCGAGCCGATCTTGTAGACGTCGCAAGACGTCCGCCTCCGCGTCTTTGGCGGCCGCATTGGCCTGAGCCTGGTGGATGACGGCGTCGGCGGCAACCTGCTGACGGAGAAGATCGGTTCTCTGAGACCGCAAGTCGTCCCGAACTTGGCGAATCTGTCGCAGGCGTTCCGAATCCAATCGTTCGGCGTGGCGACTATGCTGCTGAGCTTGACCCAGACTTGAGATCATGGCCTCAACGCTGGTGGCTGCATCGCGGATCTGCGTGGCCGCTTGCAGGCTTTGAGCAAGCGATTGCAGCGCGGCGTCACGGCGATATTCGCGGACGCGCTGCAACGCAGCCAACCAAGGCGGGGACGACGACATCTCGAAGTTTCCGATCGGAGATTTCAAGAGAGTTGGCCAACAAGTAGTCGCAGCCAAGCCAGTGTGTCTGGAAGTTTCGTCGGCAGGTCGAGCGACTGCTGGAGGAACTCGGTCCAGCGAAGCCGTTCGCGGATGGCGGCATCGACCAGCGGATGAGAACCGGATTGATAGGCACCCACCGAGATCATGTCTTCGTGATGGCGGTACGCGGCGAGGACTCGTTTCAACTGGTCGGCGGTGGCTCGATGCTGAGTCGAAGTGACGTCGGGCATCACGCGGCTGATGCTGGCGAGCACGTCGAGCGCGGGCCAATGAGCTTGCTCGGCGAGTCGCCGCGACAAGACCCAGTGGCCGTCGAGCAGACCACGGACCGCGTCGGCGATCGGTTCGTTGAAGTCATCGCCGTCGACGAGGACCGTGTAGAGGCCGGTGATGCTGCCGGACTCCGAGTAGCCGGTCCGTTCGACGAGCTTCGGCAAAACACTGAAGACGCTGGGTGGAAAGCCGCGAGCGGCGGGAGGTTCCCCAGCGGCGAAGCCGACTTCGCGTTGAGCGTGTGCGAATCGAGTCAGCGAATCGACCAGCAGCAGCACATCGCGGCCTTGATCGCGGAAGAACTCGGCGACGGTCGTGCCGAAGTGAGCGGCTCGCAGGCGAAGCGTCGGTGCTTCATCGCCTGTCGCGACGATGACCACGCTGCGACTCAGGCCGTCAGGACCGAGAGACTTTTCGAGGAACTCGCGCACCTCGCGGCCGCGTTCACCGACGAGCACGACGACGTTGACGTCCGCTTGGCTGCCGCGTGCGATCTGGCCGAGCAACGTACTCTTGCCGACGCCGCTGCCGGCGAAGAGTCCGACGCGCTGCCCTTTTCCGCAGGTCAGCAGAGCGTCGATTGCGCGAATGCCGGTGCCGAGCGGTTCGGAAATTCGTGGCCGACTCATCGACGCGGGCGGTGCGCCGTACAACGCACGTCGATGTGGCAGCGCGGGTTTGTCGCCGTCATCGAGAATCTCGCCGCGAGCGTTGAAGACTCGACCGAGCATCTGTTCGCCGACGCGAACTTGCGGAGCGGAGTTTCGCAGCGAGACCGAATCGCCTCGACGCAGTCCGGCAATGTCACCGAGCGGAAGAAGCAGAGTTTCTTGATCGCGAAAGCCGACGACCTCCGCTTCGGCGAGTCGTTGTGGTCCACGATGAACTCGGCACAGCGCCCCGATCGGTACGGGAAGCCCTGCAGCGGCGATCGTCAGGCCGCTCAGCCTTGTCACACGGCCGGTCAGTCCGACGGGGATGATTTCCGAAACTCGTTCGGCGAACGCGAGCATTGATGGAATCATTCCTCTGGCCCCATTCGTCTGGCCAAAGGAATGGGGCCAGAGGAATGGGGACAAGGTGGTCATTGCAGGAGGAGTTCGTCGGCGATGCGTTGCGTGAGAACTTCGCGTCGCGCATCGATCTGTCCGTTTGCGGTTTCAACGATGCAGTCACCGCGTGTGAGAGAATCGTCGGCTACAAATTCGAGTGTCGCGCAGGCTTCGGTGTGCAGAGACGCGGCGGCGGACGTGACAAGCTCAGCGTCGGCGGGGTGGAGGCGGACGCTCAGGTGATCCGCGCCGACGGACCATTCGAGTGCGGAGCGAACCAAGTCGATCACGGCTTCGGGATGAGTGGTCAATGTGCGCTGGAGGAGACGCTCGGCGATCGCGACACCGAGCCGAATTGTCTCTGTCTGGCACTGGTCGAGCCAGCGGTCTCGTTGGGCGTGCAACTGTTCGGTGGCGGCGTGCAGCACGGCGAGTGCCGACTGCATGCGCGGATCGACTCGTGAGTCTGCACGGTGAGGCTCACCGGCTGGCAATAACAACGGTTCAAAATCAGACGCCGCGAATCGCGAGTGACGTATTTCGGACAAGTCACTGAAGACCACTCGGCGAGCGGAAGCGTTGTCGGCGTCGGCTTTGAGAATTCGTGCGGCGGTGGTCATGCGAAGACCCTCTGCGTCGGAGTTTCGGGGAGCAGATGGGCGATGCGGTTGGTGGGTTCGTGGATCGTGATCGTTTCGGTCGGAGGAGCCATGCGTTGGCAGACGGAGCGGGCGATGTCCGCAACGAGTTCGTCGTGGACTTCGCCGAGCGATTTGAGGCGGCGAATCAAGTCGGTCTGCAAGGAAGACGGGAATCGCGACAGACAGGCCGAGGCGAGTCGTGTCGAAAAGCGAGTCAACAAGACCGCGATGGCTTGCGGACGCTCTTGCCGCAGCGCGTCTCCCAGCGTCTGCGGATCGAGTTGTTGCAGGCGAGCCAGGTCGGTGAGCGGTTCGATTGGAGTTGGTGGTGCGCTGAACGTGTCGATCGCCTCGTGAGCGAATGGCGAATGTCCGCTGAGGGATTCGGCATTCAAAGACGGGTGATCCGTGGAACGATCGTTCGGAAGGCTGGTGCCTTCCGCTTGCCGCCGACGGGTGGCGACCGCGAGGCAAAGAACGGCGAGGAATCCGCAGACAACGTGTGGCCAGGCGGCGAACGGTGTGAACAGCGGCGTCGCCGCCGTGTTGACGGCGCGAGGTTCGATCGACAGTTCGGCGAGTGTGGCGTCGGGCGGCAACAGGTTCTGCACGAGTTGTCGCAATCGAGCATACTCCGCATCGCAGAGTTCCTCGAAGTGTTTGTGGCGATGTTCGGCGGACAGCGATTGTTGGACGACCTGGGCCTCGAACGAGGTTTGCGGAATTTGAACGGTGATGTGCCATCCGTAGGAACTGGCGGAGTCAGTCGTCTCTGACAGCGGCGGTGCGTCGTGATCAATGGCGGTGAACGGCGAGAACTCGACGAGGTTGTCGGGAGCATCCGTCGTCCAGACGACCGTTGAGCCGAAGGTAGGTTTGGCCGCGATGTGGTGCGTCTTCGCGACGTGTACTTCCACGAGCTTGGCCTGCACGGTCGCGTCCGGGATGTGTGCGAGTGCGGCGGCGATTCGCGATTCGAGTTGTCGGGCGAGTCGCTCTTGTTGGCGGCGGCGTTGTTCGACGATCAGTTGTTCGGAGTCGTTGGAGACCGTGAGGCCGGTCGATTGGTCGAGCACGACGATATCCTTCGCGCTGAGGTCCGGGATCATGCCGGCGACGGCGGCGCGGAGTGACCGTGCGAGTTCGGGGGTGAGGTCGTGTCCGTCGCGCGGCAGGACGTTGATCGTGGCGGTGACTTTGGTGTGGCTCGCGAAGGCGGAGCGACCTTTGCCGCGTGCCCAAATCACGTCGGCGTCGGCGATGGCTGGGATGGCCTTCAGGTGTCGCCGCAAAGTGGCGCGAAGGTCGTTGTCTTTGATTTGCTCAAGCTGCTCGTGGCTGGTGAAGAGATTGGCCTTGGCGATGGATGGACCTCGTTCGTCTCCGGAGTCGCTGTCGTCTCGTTGCGATTTGGGAAGCGCGGCGGTGTACCGAGCGATGTCCGCCGACGGAACGAGCAATTTGTGAGCATCGCGGCGAAACGATTTGAGTCCGGCTTGTCGCCAAGCGGATTGAATGGCGGCGAGTTCCGAAGATTTGAATTCGCGGCCATCCGCGATTGGCTGCCAACTTTCAGACGAGCGGTTCAGCAGAAAATAAAACCCGACCGCGCTGGCGATGAGTACGGCGACCATCGCGATGCGTTGGCCGCGAGCGAGTCGCTGCCAACGATCAACGAGTGGGGCCGCGTGTCGTCGCAATTCGTCCATGAACGCGCTGCCCTGGAATTAGTAGCCGGCACACTCCGTGTGCCGAGTGTCAGTCTTTGGACATCACAGCCGCGAACCGCAGTCGGCACACGGAGTGTGCCGGCTACTTTTACGCTGCTTTCAGATTCGATCCCGGCCCGCCGCGCGGGGGGTAGCCGTATTCGCGGAGCTTGCCGGAGAGGGTGCGGAGGCCGATGTCGAGCGAGCTGGCGGTCTTCTCGCGGTTGCCGCCGCAGCGCGTGAACGTGGTTTCGATGAGTTGTCGCTCCATGTCGGCGAGCGTCATGCGTGGGATCTCGTTTCCTTCGATGACTTCGGACTTGGCGAGCCACGGCCGCAGCATGTCGGCGGTGATGTCGTTCCCTTTGGCGAGGATCGCGGTGTTTCGCAAGACTGTGTACAGCTCGCAGAGGTTGCCGGGCCAGAGGTGTTCCTTGAGACCTTCCAGCGCGTTGCGGGTCAATCGCGGACGCGGCTGATCTTCCTGGAGTGCCCAGCGGATGAAGAATTGTTCGGCCAGCGGAGCGATGTCTTCGGGGCGTTCGCGGACGGGCGGCACGAGCAGCCGTTCGGCGTTCAATCCGCGGACGAGGATTTCCAGGCCGAGCGTTTGCCGAGTCGGCAGATCAAAGTTCTGATGCGTCGAGGCGATGATACGGACGATCGAGCGATGCCGGCCTTGTGATCCGTCGGCCAGCTCTTGTTGCCGAGCGACGAAGCGGCAGAGCGGCTTTTGCAACGCGACCGGAAACTCGTCGAACTCGTCGAGGAACAGCGTCCCGCCCGCGGGGCGAGTCGGTGTGTCGAGCGGCAGCGTGGCAACCTCGGTGTCGCAGACATCGACACAAAGCAAGTCGTTGAGTTGTTCCAGCGTGAGCGAGCGGCTGTGAACTCGGACGAACGGCTGCGCCGATCGCGAACAGGCATCGTGGATCGCGTTGGCCAGCAGACTGGTTCCCGTACCGGTTTCGCCGCAGATCAGGACCGGCGTGTCGCACGCGGCGGCGGAGTCGACGGACTCGAACAGCTTCAACATGCGCGGGCTGCCGCCGAGCACTTCGCGCAGCGAATGCGTCTGCGTCTGCGATTGCGGATGCGCGGCGTGTTGTTGTGATCGTTGTGATTCGGCGTGGCGAATCGCCATCTTGATGATGGACTGCAACGCCGCGGTGGAGAATTCGTGATGGTCGAGCATCGTCAGCCGCGCGGCGATGTCTTCGGAACGCAACCCGACGGGGAGCGAATGACCGTCATTCGCGGCAGAGATCAACAACAACTGCGTACAACCGCTGTTGCCCAGCAGTGCGGCGGAGAAGTCGCGGATCGGTCGCGAGCCGCTGTCGGAATTGGCGGCGGCGTGCAAAGTCTCGTCATCGATGATGACCAGAGACGTTGGTTCGCGGAGCAACAGCGTCGCGGCCTGATCTAAAGGGCGGTTCGATTCGGTGGAGAGCATGTTTCCCCCCGCCTGTTCGATCGCAATCCGGACCGTCGGATTGGAAACGCACAGCAACACGCGAGGAGTGGCGGGGAGTCGGCCGGCGACTGCTGCCGTGGATGAAAAGTCGGGACGGAGGGGGCTGGAGTACATGGCATGGTCCCTGAAAAAATGGACGAAGGTTTCGACAGGCGAATGCCGTCACGAAGGGAGTGCAGGGAAGCTGACTCGAGTGGGGTGGGTGATGGGGAGAGGCGGCCGCGCGACGAAGTCAATTTCGGCACACGACTGGGAGGGAAGCCCGGAACGGGCGGAAGGGAGAGGGCAGATGGGACGCTGAATTGAGCCAGAGCCAAGTCAGCGGGCGAGTGATAGACCGAAACGCAAAAACGTGTCAATTCGATTTCGGCAATTTTCGCGTGGCCGTAGGACGGGCACGGGTGAAGATGGCCCAAACCCCACCGAAGATTGTCTCGTTGGTATCTACGCAACTTTAAGCCGCAGGCGATTCATGGCCAGATGCGGATGCAACGGGCGATAACGAGCATTTCCGCAGGCGTCCCATTCGCTGCCTCCTTAAATTCGCTGTCGATTTCTCATTCCCGACTAAGATTCGACAGCGAATTTAAGGAGGCAGCGAATGTCAGATTGAGAAACTCGCTCCACCCGACAAACATTGACCAGAGCCTCGATCATCGAGTTGTGTAGATACCACCGCGGCAAGCTCGGTGAGGTTTGCGAATATCGCTGGTTCGAGGGCTAATTCTCGGAGAACCGCAGCACGGGGCGTAAGCACCGAAAGAGTTGGCTGTAATCTTCATCGGCCTCGGACTTCAACAGGTATCCCGCCACGTATTTCGAGTTGGTGACCAGTCGGTCGTAGTCGCTGTTCGAGGTCGTGAGCACGAACACGACGGTGTCTTTCAAATGAGCATCACGGCGCAGTTCATCCAGAAACTCGATGCCGTTCATGCGGGGCAGATTCAAGTCCAGCAGAATCACGCACGGTTGCTCAATCGCCGATTGATCCTCGCCGTGCAGCATCCGCAGTGCGGCCACGCCATCCGCAGCAACGTGCAGCGGGTTGGCGATATTCCGCCAAGCGAACAACCGCCGAAGCGCTTCGACATCCACCTCGTCATCTTCGATGAGCAGGATCGAGGGCATTGCGTCAGACATGGCTGTCTCTCCTTTCTCGCACAGGCGAAACCGAATTCGGCCAGGTGAATCGAAAGGCGGTTCCGCGACCGCTGTGGGATTCGACGGTGACTTGGCCACCTTGGCGCTCGACGACTTTTTTGACCACGGCCAATCCGATGCCGCTGCCTTCCACTTCGTCGCGCGGTTTCAGTGTCTGGAACATGCGAAAGATACGATCATGATACTCAGCCGGAATTCCGGGTCCATCGTCTCGGATAGTAAATTCCACTAGACGGCCCTGATTTGACGCCGAGACTTCAATGCGTCCCTCGGCCCGATCGTGATGCTTGATGGCATTGTCGATCAGATTCCGAAAGACCAATTCCAGCGGTGTTTTGTAAGTAGTGAGCTGCGGCATGCCGTTGGCGACAGTGACCACAAATCCCGCTGGCGGCGTCAGGAGTTCGACCACCGAGCGAACCAGGGGTCCGGTCTGGATCGTCATCACATCTCCCATTTGTTGTCCGGCGCGCGAGTATTGCAGCAGGTCGTCCAGCAGGCGTTCGAGCCGCGCGACCCGCTGCCGCAACTTCCGCAGATGGTCGCGTGAGGCTTCCGACAGCGAATCCTTGGCGTCTTCGGCGATCCATTTCGACAAGTTGTCGATGCCGCGCAACGGTGCCTTGAGGTCATGCGAAGCAATGTAGGCGAAGTCGTCTAGCTCTTGGTTGCTGCGTTCCAATTCCTGAGCTTGTCGCCGCAAATCTTCTGCATCCCGCTTGAGCTGTGTGATGTCCTGCACCTGTCCAACAAAGTGCAACGGCTGTCCGTTCGCATCAACCACCATCGTGACGTTGAGCAACGCCCACATCACTTCGCCATCGGCACGCACGTAACGCTTTTCCGTTTGATACGTTCGTCGCTGGCCAGTTAAGAATTCTGACAGCGAAGCTTCGTCGCGCGGCAAGTCGTCCGGATGCGTGACCTCGCGAATGTGCATCCCCTTCAATTGCTCGAACGTGTAGCCGATCATCCGGCAGTAAGCGGCGTTGACGCGCACGAAGCGGCCGCGCAGATCCACCAAGTCCATGCCGATCGGCGAGTCATCGAACGCCGCGCTGAAATGCAGTTCGCTTTCACGCAGTGCCGCTTCCGCCTGCTTGATCGCGGTGATATCCAGATGCGATCCCGCGATCCGCATGGGCCGGCCCGATGAGTCGCGCAGCGCCACGCCGCGCGACAACACCCAGCGGAACAGGCCGTCCTTGTGACGCAGGCGATGCTCCGACTCATAGAAATCCGATTTTCCCGCCAAATGATCGCGCAACGTGGCCAAAGCGCGACTGTGATCTTCCGGATGAATTCGGCTCTCCCAGACTTCAAGGCCGGACGGAAGCTCGTGGTCCTGGTAGCCCAACATGCTCTTCCAACGCGGCGAGAGATACACCTCGTTGGCCAGCAGATTCCAGTCCCAGATACCAGCGTCGGTGCCGCGAATGACCAGCTTGAGTTGTTCCTGTGCGCGAGTTCGTTCCGCGATGACAGCCACCAGGACGAGAGTCGTCACCACGGCAACAACCTGGAAGACTTGAACGGCGAGCATCTGCACGGTCACCAAGCCGTCGCTCGTGGCGAATGGCCCACGCCCTTGCGCCGTAAACCAGACCGCCACAACCGACACGGCCAGAGTAGTTGTCGAACCTCCCCACAACCCGAACCGCAACGCAGCCCACAACAGAAAAGGAAACAGCGCATACGCTCCGATGAGATGCCGACCGCTCAGCCCGGTGGTCCGCCCAAAGACCAGCAGTGCCACCCCCAAGGCAAGCACCAGCAGCGCGACGGCCTCCAGTCTACGCACGCGCGGCAGCAGCCGGACTTCCAACGCGCCGGTAGTGCTCCAGGCAATCACCAACGGAGTCACGAGCAACCCACCCAGCAAATCGGCCACCATCCAAACTCGCCACACGGGCCAAAAACCCGGCTCAGGTGATCCGAGTGTCACCAACGCCGCTCCGAGCAAACCGCCACTCACACACGCGGGGATCGCGGCCACCGCCACAAAGCCAAAGACCTCCTTCAAGCGGCTGAGCGTGACCGGCGTTCCGGCGTAGCGCATCAAAGCCGACGCCGCCAGCCACGATTCCACGCCGTTCGCGAACGCGAACCCCAGACTGGTCACGAACAGATTCCCCGCCCACAGATTGGCGATGAAATTCGCAACGCAGCCGCTCGCCAGCAGACATCCCCAGTCGCGGCGAGCTCGCACGACCATCACCCCACGGCCAGCGCGTATCAAAGTTGTTGACCTGTGAGGACTTCCGCGAGGAAGTCGTCGTTCCAGCCGGCGATTTGCATCTTGCCTCGCAGACTTTCTTTGAGCGGATGATGCTTGAGTCGCGTGATGGCAAAGCGTCGTAGCCAA
>CAMDDX010000032.1 GCA_945893075.1 Planctomyces sp. SH-PL62
TCCTGAACCGCATCCACCAACACGCGCCGCGCACCCCGATGCTGTCCGGCGCAGGCGTCGTTGAGCATTCCCTCCAGACGCTTCGGCTCACGCACCAACTCGCGCCCGTGTCGCTCAATCAGGTCGCACAGGATTTGTTTGAGTTCGTCAGTCATGGTGATTCCGTCGAAGAGCAAAGGTCGCGTGGGCTTTTGCGGCCCATTGACAAGCACCCCACCGAGCTTGTCTCGGTGGCTCGCGGGCGTCTGCACTACGCTTTCATATCGAGTGAGTCCGCTCGTAGTGCAAAGGCCCTTTTCCACCGAGGCAAGCTCGGCGGGGTTTGTGTCACTGTTCTCCGGGCGGGTTGCTGTGTTCGTCAATCGGAGGCACTTCGATGATGACCAGCGTCATGTCGTCGCCGCTGCCTTGGTCCGAGTAATGATCCAACCACGCCGGAAGAGCGTCGGCGACACCACCGAAGCCGTGGTCGTGAATGCGTTGCCGAAGACTCCCGACGAATTGATCGAACGCGGTGTCATCGGCGAATGAGTTCGGCAGCCCATCCGTCGTCAACAACAACAGGCCGCCGGCGCGTCGATCCAGCGTGGCCGTTTTCCAACACACTTGAGCGTTCGGCGAACAGAGGGAATCGGTCTCCGTGCCGATGGCGAGTTCCACCGGAAACGGCCGTTCGCACTCGCCGTCGGGACGCAGCCAGACAATGTCGCCATCGCCCAATTGAGCCACGCACAGCGTCTCAGGAGTCAACAACGCGGTGAGCAGCGTCGTGCCATAACGCCGGAAGAGTGGCGATTCATCGGCTAGCTCGGTCGCAAGTTCCTGCGGCGCTGACGATGGAGCAATCACGGTGGGACAGCGTTCGCTGGCATCGGATCGGACGGCCTCACGCCAACGCCGAGAGATGATTCGCGGACAGTCGCTCTTGAAGTCGCGTCGCATCTGCGCGTCCGGCGGGTCCGCGTGTCCGACGTGAAACGAGCAGAGTTCGCTCACGGCCACTTGCACTGCCAGCGCCGCTCCAACATCGCTCAGGTCGTGCCGCGCGTCACCATGCCCATCGGCCACCGCCGCCACCAATCGCGGGCCACCACGGATCGCGCCGCTCCACAGAGCAAACGCATCCTGACACGGTTGCGAACCGCTGCGATGAGAAGCCCCTCGTCGGCTGCATCCACACGCCCAACCGACGGTCGGACTTCCCAAGGCGAAGATTTCAGGTGGCTTCATGGCAGCGGCACTCTTTTACGTAGCCGTCATCGCTCCGCGTGACGAGCCGGACTTGTGTTGCGGTATCGAATCGCCGCTCGGCTCATCACGCGGAGCGATGATGGCTACATAGAAGACGCCTACCAGACGTCGGTGGCCGTGCCGAGAGTCGGCTCGATCGACGGCGGCGCGGGGAGTTCGACATTCGCTCCGCCAGCCTCGCCGCCACCAACCTTGCTCTTGCCGAGTGAGGCTCCCACCGAAGCGTTCACGCTCGCCCAACGGATGTATTGCACGAGCTTCTGCGGCGTGTCCGCGTGCAAGACTCCGATTTCCGGATGACTGACGAACTTGAGCAGTTGCTCTTCGTCATAGCTGCTGTCGCCATCCGAAATCCCGATCGCCAACCGCACCGCCTTCAAACCCCACGGCTGCTTCAACAACTCAGCAATCGCCGCGTCGTACTCGGAGGCCGGATCGGTGCAGTATCCATCCGAGATCAGAATGCACACCGGCGGCAATCCGCGCCGCGGCATTTGTTCGGCGTTCAACTCACCCGTCAACAACCGAATGGCCTGCGAGGTCGCCGTGCCACCAGCAACGGCAAGCTCCGGCCAAACGAATTGCTCGATCGGCACTGCCTTGGGACCAACATGCCATTTGGCATCGTCCGCAAAGCAAATCGCCCGCATCGAGACTTGCACCTCCGGATGCCCACCAACCGCGTTGCGAATCTCCGGCAGCGCCTCCCGAATCGCCTGATTCAACGTGGCGATCTTCTTGCCGCTCATCGAACCAGAACAATCCGTCAGCCAAAAGAACTGCAACGACTTGCGAGCGACCGTCCCCTCCGGGACAGGAATCGCAGGAGTGACAGCGCCAGCCATGAGGGATCTCCGACGATTAAGAGTGATCACAACCAGCGAGAGTGTGACTGCGACGTTCGTATCGGACCACTCGCAGACTCACACTAAAACTTCGTCGATCGGCTGACCGCCTTGAGAGATTTCGACCGGGCGATTGTTGTGATCGGGGACTCGTAGGTCCGGGTCGATACCAAGGCAACGATAAATCGTCGCGCAGAGATCGGCGGGACGAACCGGCTTGTCTTTCACATACGCGGCTTGCGAATCAGAGGCTCCGTAAACGGTGCCGCCGCGAATGCCGGCTCCGGCCAACAGTGAGCCGTAGCAGTTCGTCCAATGATCTCGGCCCGCGTTGCCGTTCACGCGCGGAGTGCGGCCCATCTCGCTGGTGACGACGATCAGCGTCTCGTCCAACAGGCCGCGTGCTTCGAGGTCTTGCAGCAACGCCGAATAGGTTTGGTCGAAGCCCGGCAGCTTGTTGTTTTTCAGGATGTGGAAGTTTTTCTGGTGAGTGTCCCAAGCGTCGTAATCGACGTTGACCGGCCCCCAGTACAAATCCCAAGTCACGTTCACGAAGCGCACGCCCTGCTCGATCAACCGCCGAGCAATCAGCGTCGAATTGCCGAACAGCGTGTTGCCGTAGCGATCGACCGTCTTCGGATCTTCGAGGCTGAGATCGAACGCCGTGCGGAGCTTCGAGGAAGTCAGCACGTCGAACGCTCGCTGCTGATTGCGGTCGAAGGAAGCGGTTGCGAGAGCTTGTTCCGCCTTCTGCCGCTGATCGTCAATCTGTTGCAACAACGAACGGCGCGAGTTCAAGCGATCCACAGTCATGCCGTCTTTCAACATGCTGTTCGGCAGCAACGGTGCGCCGCGCACGATCTGCGGATTACCCGGCGACGGCGCGAACGATTCTTTGTCGTAGTACGGCATGGACTCGGTCGTCAGCGGATCGAACCGCTTGCCGAGGAATCCGCCATACGGGCCGGAACGGCGAAACGCCTGGCCCCAACCCAGCCACACCGGCAGGAAAAGATAATCGGGCAGACTCTTGCGTCCGGCACTCAGATATTCGCAGACGGACCCCATGCTCGGCGGATCGGTGTCTCGCGGGTGCTGATCCGTCGGCATCAAGTCGTAGCCGGTGTAGCAGGGCAGACAGTTGTGACATCCGGCCTTGTGGTTGATCGTCCGAATGAACGCCGTGCGATGCGCCCATTGAGCGAACTGCGGCAGGTGCTCGCAGACGTCGATGCCGGGGACGTTGGAGGCGATCGGCCGGAACTCGCCGCGCGTTTCCGACGGGCCTTCCGGCTTCAGGTCATACATGTCCTGAGTCGCCGCGCCGCCGAGCAAAAAAATGAAGATGACGTTCTTTGCCTTCGCATGCCCGACCAGTCCCGCCTCTTCGGCCGCCAGCATCTGCGGCAGGCCAAAGCCGCCCAGCGCGGACAAGGCTCCGGCTTTCAGCGTTTCACGCCGAGTGATCCCATCGCAACATCGTCGCGGACTTCCAAGCATTGTCAGCATGGCTTTTGACCCTCGAATTCATGGGCTGAAGCAGTTCGAACCGCCAGTTCTCGCAGTGATGACCAAAACTCGGCCGCGACTGGCGTGGCTTGATTATCTTGATCAGCCGCGAGCACTTGAGCCTCGATGTAATCGTAATCCGCGATTGGCTCGGACAGCTTAATCGTCAACTGTGTCATGGATCGCTCCCAATTTCCCAAACCAACGACTTCAGTCTCCAACAGACTCTTCAAGTTGTCCAGCCGGAAACAGGGCTACGATCGCCGCCGCAGAATGAGTACTACGTCCTGCGTCATCGGCCCAATCGTTACCGGCTGCTTCAGGTCGTAGGCGAAATCATACGTCGCGACGTGTTCGAGTTCCGGGACTCGCGACAACAAGTCAAGCATCTGGGTTGCCGTGTAAGTTCGGTAGTGCATCTCGTCTTCGATCCGAAAATGCTTCGACGGCATCCAGATGTCGAGCGTCATGCCGAGGTATTCCATCCGGCCTTTGCGATCGACTCGCTTGGACCACATGCGCGAGTTGACCTGCACATGCCCGCGCCGCGCGATCCACGATTCTTCATCATCGTGCGGGCCGCGAGTCGGCAGCAGGTGCAAGCCGAGCGCATAGATTCCGCCGGGAGAGAGCGCCGTCGCCATGCACTTCAAATGAGCCTCGGCAGTCGCTTCGGTTGGTAGATGCCGAAACGTGTTGATCGTGTTGAATGCGGCATCGACCGGTTGCTTGAGTTGGAAGTCGGCCATGTCCCCGACGGTCACGCTCTTGGCGAAGCCATGTTTGCGCAACCGCTCGTTGCAGTACGCGACCGCCTTCTCGTTGAGGTCGTTGCCGCTGACCTTGTACTCAGCCTTCGCGAATTGCAGCAGCAAGCGGCCAGTCCCGCAGGCCGGCTCGAAGAGCTTGCGAACCTTGCGAGTTGCGTGACGCTCGAAGCAGCCGCGCAAGAAATGAAACTCAGCCCGCCAGTCTGAGCCGAACAGCAATTCGTAATACTGTGGGAAGTCGTAGATGCTGGCTTGGATGGTGTCGGGCATGAGGGGAGGGATTTGGGGTTGGGGATTAGGGGCTGGTGTAGTGACGCCGAGTTCGAGTGAATGATCAGCCGCAGGGCGCTAGCCCCGGTTTGTAGGGATCGAACCGGGGCTAGCGCCCTGCGGCTGATTTACGGGACAGAGCCTAGAGCAATCGCATCGCCGTCCAGATCGCGGCGAGTGCGAGCGAGAGAATCGCGAACACGGCACCCACGGTAAAGCGCCACGCGAGAGCTTGTTCGATCATCAAGAGGGCTAGCACAGCGGCGAGGAGGTTGATCGTCAGCGAATGCGCGTCCGGTTCGGAGTCATCGGAAGCTGCGACTGTCGGTGAGTTCGCGTCGCGGACGACGATCCCGTGGCCTTGTTCGTCCCCATGCGACGTGGACCACTCCCGCGGGTCGAGCCGTCGCGGATCACTCTCACGCGGATCGACGTTGATTGCGAACCGAAGTGACGCCGCCCCGCTCGCCAACGTGTAGAGGCCGGGGCGGAGCGTGTCGTTGATGACGATCATTGATCGACCGTCGCGATCCACTGGCGTCAGCGTGCGCGTGACTCCATCCGGCGTCGTCAGCGGGACGCTCGTCGAGCCGTTGGGAACTTCGAGCTGCTCAAATTCGCCGACGAGCGATTCGCGCGGTTGTGAGCGTCCCGTGGCGGCGTACTCGGTCAGTTCATGGATCAATGGCACGAACCCCGCCGCCCAGATGGCCCATTCGCCCCACGTCTCGTCGAGCGACGTTGTCACCAGCACGCAGCGGCCTCGGCCGAGTCCGCCATCGGTGGACGTCACGATCGCCGGGTCGCCGTTCGAGAATCGCAGCGCGACGTCGTGGCCGCCCCCCCGCGGCGGGGCTGCGTCGGCCACGGTGCGCACGTATTGCCGAATGAGCGCGGTCTCTAAACCGGCTCCGGGATTGCCTCGAAACTCGCGCAGCAGCGGATGCGTGAAGTCGCCAGGGTCGAAGCCGAACGCGGAGGGAGTGCCATCGTCGTTCGTGCTCGTGACGACTTCGTTCAATCGCAACGACATCAGTCCGCGCGGACCGAACGCGACTTCATTGAGCTTCTCAATCGAGACCGTCGGGCCAAGCGACACGATCACTCCGCCGCCGTTCTCCGCGAAGCGTCGCAGACGTTCGACATCCAGCTCGGCCAACGTGCCGACATCGCAGAGAAAGACGACGTCATGCCGATCGAGTTCGACGTTCGGCAGTTCAGAGTCCGGCACAGTCGTGACCCGCAGCCAGCGCGCACTCGCCGCGCGATCGGTCGTCTTCGGAGACAATGCTTGTTCGACGAAGAACGTTGCCGCCTCGCGCGGCCGGGCCGAGGGACGGCCATTAACCAGCAGCACGCTCAGTTCCGATCGCACGCTCAACGCCAGCCAGCGTTCGTTGTCGCCGAGCAATGAATCCTCTTCCAGTCGCACCGACAACGAGTGCTCGCCCGACGCCGGCGCGGTCAGCGTGAACTCAACGGTCGCATCTTGGCCGAGCGGCAAATCGACACGTCGCGAGTCCGCCAGTTGCTCGTCGATGCGCAACTCAACTCGCCGCGCGGTGAGCGGCACGGTCCCGGCGTTGCGGAGTGTTGCGGTCACGGACATGGGTTGCTCGGCTGCGAGGATCGGCGGATCGGTGGTCAGGCCGACGATCGCGGCGTTGTCCGGCAACGCGGCTCCGACGTCGATGAGCACCAATTCGTGGGGCAGGTTTCCAACCTGCCCGTCCAGTCCGGGCAGGTTGGAAACCTGCCCCACGGTCCAATTCTCCGCTTGGAAATCGGAGATCACGATGACCTCACAACGTTCGCGCGGCTGCTTGGCGGCGATCAATTCGGAGAGTTGCCGCAGAGTCGCCGCGACATCGCCACGCTCGAACGTCAGCGGCAGCCGGTCGATTTCTTCGAGCACCGCACTCGCCACCAGCGTCGGCTGTCGGATCAACAGACGCGGCTCCGAGCCGGAAATGCGGGCCAGTGCGAAGCGGTCGCCAGAATGACTCTTCTTGACGATGTCGCGCGCGATCACCTTGCCCGCTTCAAACAACGCCGCCGCCGCGTTGTCGGTGTTGCTGGTGGCTTTGCGGCCCATGCTCAGCGACGCATCCAGCACGATCACTCGCAACGTCGGCGGTGTGACTCCCGCGAGCTTGCCGGCATCCACCCAGCGTGGCCGCGCCAACGCGAACACGATCAGCGCCAGAATCAAAACTCGCGCCGCAAGCAACAGCAATTGCTCCAGCCGAGTCCGCCGCGATTGCTTGCGAGCCGCCGCATGCAGGAACTGCATCGCCGCCCACGAGACTTCGCGGTAACGGCGGCGAAACAGCCAGTGAATCAACACCGGCACGACCGCTAACGCCAACCAACCCAATAAGGCGGGACTGGCGAAGCCGAAGGCGAGCAGATTGAGCGAGGATGCGATCACGGTGAAGCCGTTCGTAGAGAATGACGTTGCACGAACGCAATGGAAAATGAGAAATGGAGAATGAAAAATGCAAAATGCTTTGCCCCGCCATTCATTTTGCATTTTCCATTTCTCATTTCTCATTTTCCATTATTGCCCTCTGACAAGACCACCGGTTGACCGGCGCGGGTCCGCTTGTTTTGCTTCACGCCATGACGGTTCCAAAAACTTCACCGATTGGTTTGCGACTCCTCGACCGGCGTCGCTTCTTAAACGACTCGGCCCACGGGTTGAGCGGTCTCGCGCTGGCGACCTTGCTCACGCAGCACGGATTGACGGCGGAAGACAAAACTCCGATCCGGCCAAAGATCAATCCCGCGACGCCGTATGCCGCTCGGCCAGCCCACTTCGCGGCACGAGCGAATCGCGTCTTGATGATTTTTTGCTCCGGAGCGATGAGCCACGTCGACTCGTTCGATTACAAGCCGGAGTTGATCAAACGGCACGACACACCGATGCCTGGGAACGACAAGCTCATCACGTTTCAGGGGGAGAACGGCAACCTGATCAAGCCGCTCTGGCCGTTTCGACCGCGCGGTGAGTCCGGCAAGATGGTCAGCGATTTGTTGCCGAACCTCGCGGGGCTCGCCGACGAGATGTGCTTCATTCATTCGATGACGGCGAAATCGAACACGCACGGGCCGGCCGAAAATCAGATGAGCACCGGCTTCATTCTCGACGGCTTTCCGGGAGTCGGCTGCTGGGTCAGCTACGCGCTGGGGAGCGAGTGCTCCGACCTGCCAGCGTTCGTAGCGATCCCCGATCCGCGCGGCGTGCCGCAGATCGGCGCGAGTCATTGGAACTCAAAGTTTCTGCCGGCCTCGTTTCAAGGGACGCCGTTCACCGCCGACAAGCCGATCCCAAATCTGCGCCGTCCTCCGGAGATTTCGGAAGCGGCGGATCGTTCCACACGCGACTTCCTGCGCCGGCTTAATGAAAAACATCTCGAACGCAATCCGGGGGACTCCGAACTTCTCGCGCGGATCGCCAGCTATGAACTCGCCGCGAAGATGCAGATCAGTGCGGCGACGGTCGCGAACCTGGAAGCTGAATCGAAATCGACTCACGAGGCGTATGGAACTCAGGACGAGAACAAGAACAAAGCGGGCTTCGCTCGGAATTGCCTGCTGGCTCGGCGGCTGATCGAGCGCGGCGTGCGATTCGTGCAACTCTTCAATGGCTCGTATGCGATGGGCGAGGGAGTCGGCAATTGGGACGGACACAAGACTCTTCAGCAGCAGTACTCGGTTCACGCGCCGATCCTCGATCAACCGTGTGCCGCGCTGCTGCGAGACCTCAAGCAACGCGGTCTGCTGGAGGACACGCTGGTCGCCTGGGTCACGGAATTCGGTCGGATGCCAACCTTCCAAAAGGGAGCCAACGGCCGCGATCACAATCCGAAAGGCTTCACCGTCTGGCTGGCCGGAGCGGGGGTGAAGGCTCCGTTCTCTTACGGAGCGACCGACGAGTTCGGTCATCAAGCGATCGAGAACGTCTCGACGATCTACGACCTGCACGCCACGATCCTGCATCTGCTCGGCCTGAACCACGAGCGACTGAGTTTTTATCACAACGGCATCGAACGCCGTCTGACCGACGTGCATGGGCACGTCATCAAGGACGTGCTGTCTTGACCGGCTGATGGCTGTCGGCTGAAAGCTGATGGCTGTTATCTCAACTCTTTCCGAAAGACTGATTCGTGTCTGGTTGGCAAACGATCGAAATCGTCGGCAAAGCGGCTGACATCTTTGAACCGTCACGGCCGAGCGATCCCGCGCGAGCCGTTCTCTTCCTGCACGGGCACGGCTTGCAGACGCTCGCAGGGAATGCGGTCTACACCGCCGAACTCGAACGGCTTGGCCTGCGAGCGATCTGTCCTCACGGCCAACGCTCGTGGTGGCTGCCGGTCGTCTGTCCGGAGTTCGATGCCGAGCTGTCCCCCATCGGACACATCCGCTCGAACGTCCTGCCGTGGATTGAGGCGACCTGGCAAGTAAAACCTCCCGCACTGGCGGCGTTCGGGGTGAGCATGGGTGGGCAAGGAGTCTTGCAGTTGGCGTATCGACACCCGAACGAGTTCCCGGTCATCGCCGCACTCTCGCCGGTGATCGACCTTCAGGATTGGCTGGGACACGGACTGCCGCTCGATGAGATGTTCGTGGACGAAGAAGCGGCTCGGCAGCAAACGGCGACGTTGCAGGTGCAAGGGTTGAATTGGCCTCGGCATCAATTCTTGCTGTGCGATCCGACTGACCGCGACGCGCTGCCCGGTGTCGAGAAGCTGGTCAGCAAATTGAATTCGTCCGGCGTCCCGTTTGAGCGTGACTTCACGACGTCGCACGGCGGGCACTCGTGGGAATACTTCAATCATCTGGCTCCGAGCGTGATGCAGTTCTTGATCAAAGCATTGGATGCGGAGCATCGGCGAGTCGTGTGATTGTGGCGCACGCGGCTCGCGTGCGTCGATTTCATCAGATTCGCACGCGAGCCGCGTGCGCCACAGGCAACCATGTTCGAGACCTTCGATCACACCGCAGACATCGGCTTGCGGATCATTGCCGCAACGCTGGAAGAGTTGTTTGTTGACGCCGCTCGCGGGCTGATGTCGTTGCTCGTCGAGAACATTGAAGAAGTGCAGCCAACACTGACCGAGACGATCCAACTCGGCAGCACGGAAGTCGATTACCTGTTATTCGATTGGCTCAACGAGTTGCTGTTCCGGTTCGAGACGCGCGGGATGCTGTTCCGCGAGTTTGACGTGCGGCTCGAAGGGAGGAACTTGGAGGCCACGATTCGCGGCGAGCCGTTGGACCGTTCGCGACATCACATGGCTCACGAAGTGAAGGCGATCACGTATCACGGCCTGTCGGTCGAGCAGACCGAGAGTGGTTGGAGCGTCGAGTTGGTGCTCGATATCTGAGTTCGTGGGGCAGGTTTTCAACCTGGCCGTGCGAGATCGGTCATTCGGGCCGGGCAGGTTGAAAACCTGCCCCACGTTACCGGCCCAGCACATGCCGCAGCGCGCCTTCCAGTGTGGGGCAGCGGAATTGATAGCCGGTTTCCTGCAACCGATTCGGCACAACGCGCGTGCTCGCCAGCAACAGTTCTTCTCCCATCTCGCCGAGCAACAGCTTCACCACGAACGCCGGGAGCGGCGCGATCGTGGGGCGATGCAGGACGCGGCCGAGGATCTTCGTGAACGCCGCGTTGGTCAGTGTCTCCGGCGCGACCGCGTTGACGGGGCCGGTGAGTTCGTCATGCGTGATCGCGTGGTGAATTGCTCCCACCACGTCGTCGAGCGCGATCCAGCTCCAATACTGTCGGCCGGAGCCGACGACTCCGCCGGCACACAGTTTGAATGGAGTCAGCATCTTTGCGAGCGCTCCGCCGCGCGGCGTCAGCACGACACCAATCCGCAGGTTGACGACGCGAATCCCGGCTTGCTTCGCGGGTTCGGTCGCACTTTCCCAATCGCGGCAGACGCTGGAAATAAACGTCGGGCCTGGCGGGCTGCTCTCGGTCATCACGTCGTCGCCACGATGGCCGTAGAAGCCGATCGCCGATGCGCAGACGAAGACTCGCGGCTTGCGATTCAGTTTGGCCAAAGTGGTGCTCAGCAGGCGTGTGCCTAAGACTCGGCTATCGCGGATGCGAGCTTTCTTCGCGGCGGTCCAGCGTCCGTGCGCGATGTTGTCGCCGGCCAGATGCACGACGGCGTCCACGCTTTCCAGCTTTGCGGCGTCGATCGTGCCGGCGGTCGGGTTCCAAGCGATCTCGTCCGCATTGCGCGGTGTGCCGCGCACGAGTCGCAGCGCGCGATGTCCGCCGGTCGTCAGAAACGGGACGACGGCCGAGCCGACCAATCCGGTGGAGCCTGTCACGAGAATGTTCATCGGTTGGATTCCTTGTTGGTCTCGCGCGGCTTGATGAGCCGCTAGGTCGGCGATCGTGACTCGATGCCGATACGCGAATGTTCGTTCGAGCGACTTGCGAATGTGACGCCCCAGTAACGCTCGGCCGATCGCCGCCAGAGGGACATCGTAGTGAATGCGATCTTCCAGCCAACTCGCTGAGTTCGGCTGTTCGGCCGGCGTCATCCGATGGGTGTGCTCCCAGCGTGCGAAGGGACCGACGATCTGTTGATCTCGAAAGCCGATCTCGTCTGTGAGCGCGTGATGTTCCGCGATCCAACGTTTTCGAAACGGGCCGACTGGAATCACGAACTCGGCACGCTCGCCATTCGACAACGACCGCGCGGCAGTGCGGAGTTCGACCTGCTCCCAAGGCGGAAGCAACCGCTCGAACGCGCCGGGCCGAGCGTGCCAAGCGAGCAACTCCTCGGCCGAGACCGGCATCAAGCTGCGTTGAATAAGCTCAGACATCAGCGCCTCGTTCACAATCAATGGAGTGGCACGCTCAGAACGAGGGGTCGGGTGTTCGGTTTTTCGGAATTGGCGGGGCGACGCGTGGATTGCAAACGAAGCTTCTTCCCGCCAATTCCGAAAAACCGAACACCCGACCCCGGCCCTGGGAGGTATCACCGCAGCCTCGGACGTGGATTCACCGTATCGGGCGGATCGTATCGGCCGAGTTGCGAAACTCGACCGGCGGAAGCGGTTCTTACAGCGGGTCTCGGCTTGCTGGTGCCGATTTTCACCGATAGCATCGGCCCCCCTTGATGCCTTCCGTTGTAGGCTTCGTGAATCACGGAGTTCCCACCATGCTGCGAGTTCTCAGTCACCCCCGACAGTTATGTACCGGCCTGACGCGGCGCGATCTGCTGCAAGTCGGTGGACTGGGGATGATGGGGCTTGGCTTGGACAACCTCCTCTCGCATGAGGCGGCGAACGCGGCGAACGGCCCGCGCGTGCAAGGAGAACTCAGCAACTCGTTCGGAAAAGCGAAGCGCTGCATCGTCCTGTTTTTGTATGGATCGCCGAGTCAATTAGAGACGTTCGACATGAAGCCGAACGCTCCGGTCGAGATCCGTGGCACGATGGAGCCGATCCCGTCGTCGCTCCCCGGCTGCGACGTCTGCGAGCACCTGCCGAACATGGCCAAGATCATGGATCGCACGACCGTCGTGCGGTCGCTGACGCATCCGCATCCAATTCATGGCGTCGCGTATGCCATGACCGGCGCGTCGGCTCTCGACGTGAATGCCGAACTCGAACCGAATGACCCGCGGCATCATCCGTATTTTGGCTCGGTGGTTGAGTACTTCGATCGTCAGCGGCGTGGCGGCAAGCTCGGTGACTTTGTGCAGAACGCCGCGTTGCCCTTCCCGTTCAGCAGTCAGCGCGTCGATCAACCGTTCCGAGCCGGCCCGTACGCCGCGTTTCTCGGAGGTGCCTACAACCCGACTTGGACCGAGTTCATCGGCCAAGGGACCAAAGAAATCACCAAGGCTCGTCCCGGTTTTTCGTGGACGGGTCTCGAACCGTATCTCGGTTGCACGCCCGATTCGCATTTCCGCATGGCTGCGACTGACGCTCCGAAAGACATGACCGTCGATCGCTTGAGCCGACGCCGCTCGCTGCTGCAACAGTTTGAGGATCAGCGCCGCGATCTCGAACGCTCACTGGCCGGCACGTCGCACAGCAAGATGCAGGAAATGGCGTTCAACTTGATCAGCTCGACGAAGGTCGCCGACGCGCTCGACGTGCGCAAGGAGTCGCCGGAGACGCGCGAGTCGTATGGCATGACGTTGTTCGGTCAGTCGTGTCTCGCCGCGCGACGCATGCTCGAAGCGGGGACGCGGCTGGTCTCAGTCTTCTGGGATGAATACGGACTCGCGGGGGATGCGTGGGATACGCACTACGAACACTTCCCGCGCATGGTCGATCAACTGCTCCCCGGTTTGGATAAGGGGTATGCCGGTTTGATTCTCGATCTGGAGCGGCGCGGGATGCTCGACGACACACTCGTCGTCTGCATCAGCGAGCACGGGCGCACTCCGAAGATCAACAAGGCGAAAGACGGCGGCCGCGATCACTGGTCGCAAGCGTACTCGGCTCAATTCGCCGGCGGCGGCATCGCGAAGGGCCGAGTCATCGGCTCGACCGACGCTCACGCGGCCGAAGTCACCGACCATCCGCTCTCGCCAAAGGACATGCTGGCGACGATGTACCATCTGCTGGGCATCGACCCACACGCTGTGTTGCCCGATCGAGTCGGCCGCCCGCAGCCGATGCTCCCGGAAGGGAGCCACGTTGTCACCGAGATGCTGGCGTAAATCCCTGGAGTGCGGCGGCTTGACGCCGCCCTCCATTCGATCACGGCGGTTGACGTTCCGAATGTCGCAGACTTGATCGTGAGAATTCACACGGGACGCGATTCGTCACGCCGGCGTTGGTGAAACATCCAATGCGAACTCCCGCTATCAATGGAGGGCTGCGTCGAGCCACAGCACTCCAGGGTTCACTTCACCGGCATCCGCACCACGAGATCATCGCCGCGTGGGTTATCGTCGAAGCTGCGGCCTTCTTCGTCCTTCTCGTTGTCGCCGACGCTGTAGAAGCGGTAGCCCTCGGCTGTCTTGGCGTATTTCAGCGGCTGCCCGGTGTAGAGGTCGATCGGAATCTCAGCGATGTATTTCGGAGCGAGCGGCTCCAACGAGTCGGGGTACTCACCACGATCTACGCGGTACGCTGCGAGGGCGAACGCGAGTTCCAGGTTCCGCATCCGCTGGATGGCACGCCCTTCCGCCAGCCCCACCTGTTGAACAGCGGGCAAAAGCAACGCGATCAACGCGTCGGACATCGTCTGACTGATGGCCGGCTTGCCTCCGAGCAGAGACAGCAGCGCTTGCGGCCCTCGACTTTTCTCGACCAGCTTCTTGACGTCTTCGTTGAATTGTTTGACCTCGGCGGTGCGCTCGCGGTAGTCGGGCTTGCGGAGCGTCGCCGCCAACCGGTCGTACCACTTGTTGGCGGACGTGAGTGCCACGTCCCAATCGACGGATTGCATGATCGCTCCCTCGGCCAGTTTTTCGACCAGAGTGCTGTCGCCCCCTTCGGCTCCGTTGGCGACCTCCTGCCATTTCATCTGGCCGCGAGCCATGCGGTGAGCGCAGTCGAGGAACATGACTCGCTCACAGTAATCGATCTTATCCGCCACGGACGCTCGCGCTGGGATACGGTCGAGCTGCTTACGGTACATCGCCAGCATCTTCGCCGACGGTTTCGTTTCGGAGAGGAATAGCAGCTCACCCCGGATGGCGATGGCTTCGATCGCGACACCGACGAGGTACTCGATCAGCGTCGGCCCTTGTCCGACCAGCCGGCCAAGCCGGTGCATCGTTATCAGATCGCGCCACGCATCGACTTGGCTCCCCTCAGCCAGTTCCCACATCGCTCGCGATGACAACGCGCGGGCCAGCTCGCGTGACTTTTGCACGCCCGGCAGCAAGACCGCAACCAAGGCCCCGTCAGGTTCCGCGTCGGTGCCAACCAGTGGCGAGAAATACTTGGGACGTTCCGTCGCCAGCTCGATCGTGCGCAGCGGAATCTCGTTCTGCTTGAGCCATTCGGCGACCAACGGAAATTCGGCCTTCGTCCAAAGACGCTCGCCGGACTTGGCCACCATGTCGTTGATCGCGTTGATGTCCTGCGGATCTTCCGGATGCTCACGAGCCCATTTGCCGAGCGACTGAAAATACTTCCCTTCGTCCGGGATCGGCTCGACCCCCATCCGCCGAAAGAACCGGTCGGGCTGCCGCCTTCCTCCTTCTGGGCTTGGCCCCGTCGCTTGGTACAGCAGCACGCAGGCGTTGTTCTCTGGCGTCACCCCTTTGCTGACCAGCCGGTTGACCGCCTCCAGATAATTGACGGTTCCGTCCGCCTTGAGCGGCTCGGTGGCCCAGGTCGTCTCCTTGGAAATCGTGATCTTCGGCGGAGGCACGGCGGCCTTCGGTTTCGCCGGCTCGGCTTTCTGGTTCTCTTGAGAGATTGCGACGCTGGCCAGCACCACGATCAGAACTACGGACAGTCGCCAGCAATGTGGGTTCGGTGGAGTTGTCATCGGCATGGGCCTTAAAGAAGAACACGGATGGCACGTATGACACGGAGAACCGCGGATGGCCAATGTGCCGATCCGTGTTTTCCGTGTCCTCCGTGCTTGAATTCTGTCGCTACAGAGATCGAACTCGCGGTCGATTTTGTCTAACCCTTCAACCAGCGACCCCGTTGATCTCAGAAGCGAAACGGATTCACGGCATCGGTGAGTTCCGCTTGAATCGTGGACCAACGGACTTTCCACAACATGCGTGGCATTCGGGAATTCGCCAGCTTGTCGAAGTTGAGCAATTGATGCACGACCTTGCGACAGTCCTCGACTTCAAACTTCCTCAGATAGCAGTTCAGCATTTGCTGCATCGAACGCCCCGAGCGAAGCATCGCCCAGACATCGACATAATCCCGTCGAGCCGCTCGCAACCGCACGGCGGACAACTTCATCGCAGCGAGATCGTCCATTGCCGCCAGTTCGCAGTTGAGTGACGGACAGCGCACCGTTCGTCGCAGCCGCATGTGATCGTAGGACATGATCGTCAATTTGACTCCACGCACCGTTCCTTGAATCGCTTTCTCCGAAATGTCGCGGACTCGCAGCGGAATCCCCGCGGCTTGCAGTTCGCGAACCAACGTCTGTGGTTCATCGAGCGAGCCGTAAAGAAAAAAATCCATATCGACGGATCGGCGATGGCCCAGATGCAACGCCAGAGCGGTCCCGCCCACGAGATAGGTGCGAAGGGGCCGCAAGGCCGGTCCCAGTTCTTGCAGGGTCCGCTGCTGCTGACGTCCGAGGATTTCGAGGTGCCAGTCGGTCATGTTCAACCTGCGCTGCGATTCCAGGTCGAATCACTTTCCTCGCGAATCCAGCGATCGACTTCCCGCTTGGAGAGCTTCCAAATCGCTTGCCAAAATCGGAGTTGCTCGATGTCGAGACCGCGTCCTCGGTGATGCCTGACCAGCGACTGCAACGCCGACTCACCCGCCTGACGGCAGAGCCACAGCAAGCTCGGCCAATCGCCGCTTTCCAGAATTCGGTAGGCCACGAAGTCACCGTCCCGATCACCGTCGAGTTTCGAGAAGTGACAATCCCAAAAGAACGGCCGTAGCCGCTTCGGAAGTTTGCGTGGGAGCTTGACGATGTTGATCGCTTTGGAAGGCACAACACACCTCAATCGACGTACAAGAATTCGTTGCTGCTCAACAACACCTGAGTGTGCTCACGACGGACGACAGTGTAAAACGGGCGAATCAACATCAGCCAGCCGAGAGCCGTAGCCAATCTCGCCAGAGATTGGGGACCACGAGTGTCGACACCCCAAGCTCTGGCGAGCTTGGCTACCCGGCCTATGCCGCGAGCGATCCATGACCAACGACCAACGACGAACGCGACTAGGAATCTACGGCGGCTCGTTTGATCCCGTGCATCTCGGACACCTGCTGCTGGCCGAGACCTGCCGCGAAGCGTGCGAGCTGGACCGCGTGTTGTTCCTGCCGTGCGGGCAATCGCCTCACAAACCGCGCGGAGCGGTCGCGACCGGCCAGCAACGCGCGGAGATGTTGGCGTTCGCGGTTGCCGGCGATCCACGGTTCGGTGTCTGCCGCATTGAGCTCGAACGGAGCGGTCCGTCGTTCACAGTCGAGACCTTGCGGCAACTGCGTGTCGAGCAACCGGACAGCGAGTTCTTCTTCCTGATGGGAGCCGACTCGCTGGCGGACTTGCCGCTGTGGCGCGAGCCGCAAGCGATTCTCGAACTCGCAACCATCGTGGCCGTGAATCGCGGTCATCGACCGCCGCCCGATTGGTCGTCTCTGGAAAGTCGCTTGGGACCAAGCGTCCGGGATCGCGTGCGGTTCGTCACGATGCCAGCCATCGACCTCTCAGCCACGGAGATTCGCGAACGAATACGCTTGGGGCAAAGCGTACGCTTCCGAGTGCCTCGCGCGGTCGAGGAATACATCCGACACAACGGGCTGTATCAGCAGAGCTGACGATTCGCGAAAAGTCGCCTCATCGCTGTGTTCTATTCGCGCTCCATTTGATTCGCGCGGCAAGTTTCCGCGCGAATCAAATGGAGCGAGAATGTCCCAGCACGCGAGTTGCTGGATACACCGGATTTGTAACGTGGTCCGCCGACTCGATTACCGCAATCGCAAACGCTTCCGTTCGCTCTCAAGCAGAACCACCTTGCGCAGGCGAATCGTTTTCGGCGTGACTTCGACGTACTCATCGTCCTCGATGTATTCGAGGGCCATCTCCAGCGACATATCGCGGGGTGGTTTGAGGATGATGTTTTCGTCGCTGCCGGAAGCTCGCATGTTGCTCAGCTTCTTCTCGCGGATCGGGTTGACGACCATGTCGTTATCGCGCGAGTTCTCGCCGACGATCATGCCTTCGTAAACCTCGTCGCTCGGCTTGACGAACAGGTCGGTTCGCTCTTGCAGCTTGCCCATCGCGAAGGCGACCACTTTGCCGTTCTCTTGGCTGATCAGCACGCCGTTCGGGCGGTGCGGGACTTCGCCTTCACACGGCTTGAAGCAATCAAAGCGGTGATGGATGACCGCTTCACCCTTCGTTGCGTTGAGCAATCGCGTTCGCAAGCCGATCAGGCCGCGAGCGGGAATCGAGAACGTCAGATGGCTGATGCCATTCTCGCTGGCGACCAAGTCGAGGAGTTGGCCGCGGCGTGTGCAGGTCGGCTCCATCACGGCCCCGACGTACATGGAAGGGACGTCGATCGTCAGCGTCTCGAACGGTTCGTTCTTCTTGCCGTCGATGGTCTTGATGATGACCTGCGGCTTGCCGACCGAAAGCTCGTAGCCTTCGCGGCGCATCGTTTCGATCAGCACCGAGAGATGCAGGATGCCTCGGCCAGAGACGAGGAATTTTTCTTTCGAGCCGGCCTCTTCCACACGCAGCGCGACGTTGTGTTCGAGTTCGCGGTCGAGCCGATCGCGAATGTGGCGGCTGGTGAGAAACTTGCCGCCGTCCTTACCGGCCAGCGGCGAGTCGTTGATCGTGAAGAGCATCGACAGCGTCGGCTCGTCGACTTCGATGCGCGGCAACGTTCGCAGATTGAAGCGGTCGCAAACCGTGTCACCAATCTCCGGGTTGGGCAGTCCGATCAGAGCCACGATGTCGCCGGCTTCGGCTCCTTCAGTCTTCACGCGGCCGAGCTTGTCGAACAGGTTGACCTCAGTGATCTCACCGCTCAGGGCTTTGCCATCGGCCTTCATCACGGCGATCTTCTGGCCGGTCGTCACGCTGCCGCTGACGATGCGGCCGATGGCGATGCGGCCGACGTACTCGGACCACTCCAGCGTCGTGACCATCATCTGCAACGGGCTGTCGGGATCAACGACGGGGCCGGGAACAAACTCCAGCACCTTGTCGAGCAACGCTTGCACGTCGTTCGTGCGGACCTTTGGATCGTCAGTCGCGTAGCCTTCGCGGCCGGATGCGAACACATACGGGAAGTCGAGGATGTCGTCGGTCGCTCCGAGTTCGACGAACAGATCAAAGACTTCGCTGAGCACTTCTTGCGGCCGAGCTTCCGAACGGTCGATCTTGTTGACGACGACGATCGGCTTGAGCCCGCGCTCGAACGCCTTTTGGGTGACGAAGCGCGTTTGCGGCTTCGGTCCCTCGAAGGCATCGACCAGGATCAGCACGCCGTCGGCCATGTTGAGCACGCGCTCGACCTCACCGCCGAAGTCGGCGTGGCCGGGGGTGTCCATGATATTGATCTTCACGCCCTTGTAGTTCAGCGCGATGTTCTTCGCGAGAATCGTAATGCCGCGCTCGCGCTCCAGATCGTTCGAGTCGAGCATGCACGTTTCGCGCAGCTCGGAATCGCGGAACTGGCCGCTCTGCTTGAGCAGCGCATCGACGAGCGTGGTCTTGCCGTGATCGACGTGCGCAATGATCGCGATGTTGCGGATGTCGCTGCGGCGTTTCGGAGTTTCCGGTTCGGAAACATGATCCGGTTTCGGCATGTGTGTGTGACCGTGTGGGGTCGTAGGCGTGTGCAAAGACACTTTGAGTGGGCGATCCAAGGTCGCTGCGACGGACATATCGAGATCAGTTCAGTCAGGAGAAAAGAAGCGGGTGGGCCAAAGCGAGGCAAGCTCGAAGGGGCGGGGACTATAGCGGTCGCTGGAGAGGGCCGAAAGCCGATCTTCGACCGAAACTCGGTGAAAACCGCGTGAAATCCCGTCAAACTCGGAGGATTGTCACGGTTGCACGACGTTCGCGGTCTTGGCATCCAGTCTCGCTTCGGGCCGAGATGGCTCGAAGACGCCGCGCGGACGGATCGTCATGGAATCTTTTTCGAGCGCTTGTCGCGGCATCGTTCGCTGGAGTCGCCCACCAGCCGGACGATGATCCGTCGTCGGTCCTTGTGAGTCATCCGGGAACGGATCGTGATAGTTCCACAACGCTTTGTCTTGCTCACTGGTGCGCGGCAATAAGTCCGGGACGCGAGTATGCAATGGATTGCAACCACTCAACCCGGCCAGACACGCGACAGTGAATAGACAACAGCGGAACAAGATCAAACCTTCCGAAATCTCATTGGGCACATTGAATGATGTGACTCGAACAAGCGGCTCGGAAGTTAGTCTCAAACACGAAATCGCGAATAGACAGATTTGATTTCGGAGTCCCCCTGGAGTGCTGCGGCTCGACGCAGCCCTCCATTCAATTGGAATAAAGACGTTGAATGTGAAGGAAACGTCCGATGCTCAGCCGAGATTTCGTGGCGACGGTTTTTGAAACTTTGAGTATCGATATTTCAAATGATGGAGGGCGGTGTCGAGCCACCGCACTCCAGGGAAACCGCTGATTTCTCGACGTGTCGGCTATCGCGATCAAAATCTTGAAAGCCGTCTTGACCCTTTCGAGAGGCTTGCCATACACACCCGCCCCCACGCAACTGGCCGCTTTGAAAACGACTCTACGAAATCAGTTCGCGTGTCACTTCTCGATGCCTCTCTGACACAGTTCCGTGTCCTTCCGACAAGCCGTTCGTCCGAGCGAATTTTTTCCTCGCCCCACTTCGCCCTCAACAGGATGGTGCCATGATTGGGAAGCCTTCTCGTTTTGCTCCCGCGCTGGGAGCGTTGTTGTGCTTAGCGTCCGCTACTCCGGTCTCCGCGCAATGGGCACCCTTCGGTGGCCTGTTTCGTCCGTATCCGTGCGGACCAAGTTGCGGCCCGGTTTGCCAGCCAGCCGCTTGGGCTCCGGCAGGTGGATGCAGCAGCGGTGCTTGCGGAGTCCAGCCGATTGCCTACAGCAATTCGTGTGGATGTGCTCTGGCGATGGTGGCTCAGCCCGTGACCGAGACGGTCATGCGACAAGTCCCGGTTGTCGAATACCGCCAAGTGCGACAAACAGTTCGCAAGCCGGTCATGCAGACCAGCTATGTCGATCAACCCGTCACCGAGTATCGGCAGGTCGTCGATCAAAAGACGGTCAACGTGCCGACCTGCTCGTACCAAGACGTCACCGAGTGCCAGACGGTCCAACGCAACTGCGGTCAATGGGTCACGAAGTGGCACGTCAACCAGAAGATCGATGCGTGCCAGTATGACAACCGTCCGGGTTTCATCGCCGAGATGAATCGCATCGGCTTCGCGACCCGTCAAGCTTTCACTCCATCGCAGTTCGCGACCCGTGAGTACGTCAATCAAACGGTCGCTCAACAAATTCCGGTGACTCGCCGAGTCGCCATCCAAGGGACGAAGCAAGTCACGTACAACGTCCCTCGCACGATCGCGGTTCAGACGACCCGCAAGGTCGCGGTCAACACGATGAATTACATCAACGAAGACGTGTTGGTGATGCAACCCGTCACGGTGGTGAAGCAGGTTCCGACCACTCAGACGACCTACCGCTTCGTTCCAGCCGGTAGTGCGCTGGCGTTCGGGCCGGCCAGTACCGACACCGCTCTGCGTCCGACTCCGGAAACCGACCTGCCGAGAACGCGATCGGCAACTCGCGATACCGAAAAGACTCGCTCGACCGATTCGAATTCGGGTGAGACGCCGGTGAAGAAGTCCTCCTACGATCGCCGCAGTTCCGCGAACGAAGAGTTCGACGACAGCCCGCAGGCGACTCGTGAACCGGCCGCGACTCCAGCCGTTCGATTTGTCGCCGCCAAGATGCCGGACTCAGCCCGCGTCACTGGTTGGCATCCGACACGGACTGCCTCCGCTGAAAAGACGACTCCGCGTTCCATCATCACCATCGCGGAAAACGCTCGCTAATGAAACATCGGTCGGACCTTCGTGTCCGATCGAACGAGCCGGACAAGGATGTCCGTCTCATGGAAGGCGATGGACAAGGACGTCCGTCGCCGGTCTTTCTCAAAAGTTTTGGTGCTCTCTCCAACCTCCTGTTATCGAACTCGCTGAACTCTCTCTCCTCAGCCTCGATGACAACCAACGACAAGGTCACGTCTCTCCTCTCCCTCCTCCCTCCGGTTCCTCAGAATCTCTCTTTCTCCCTCGCGGTGTTCGGCATCAGCCCGGTCACCCAAAAGAATCCCTCCCCCCACGAACCCGGCTTCTCTCCAGAGGCCGGGTTTTCCTTTTTATGGGCGGCAGATTGCGGAATTTCAAATTGCTGACACGAACGGGATCCAGGGACTTCGCACACGGATGCGAGAGGCGCACACGGATGGAGGCGGGGCGACTGACTCCTTGATCCGTGTGCGCCTCTCGCATCCGTGTGCGAAGCCGCAGCGCAACACATTCCAATCCGCAATCCCAATCACGTACTGCCGTATGCGAATCGTGTTGACCCATTCGGCCAAATTCTTATACGGTCCCGCCGCTAGTTTTTCTGACTGGCATCGCTTCTCTCCTGCCGGATTTCTCTCGGCACTCTTCGCCAATCATTTCCCTCCTCAGCGACCGAACGACATTGGTTGTTTGGTTGTCCGAATCCCTTCTCCCGCGTGACGGAGCACGATCACCATGTGTGGCATTGTTGGTTATGTCGGCTTTCGACCCGCGGCGGACATCCTGTTGGAGGGACTGCGACGTTTGGAATATCGCGGCTACGACAGCGCGGGGATTGCGGTGATTGATGGGGGCGAGATTTCTATTCGGAAGAAAGCCGGCCGCGTGCAGGAATTGGCTCGGCTGTTGGAAAAGCATCCGGTCAACGGCTCGCTGGGTATCGGGCACACGCGCTGGGCGACGCACGGACAACCTAGCGACGTCAATTCGCATCCGCATGTGGGGGGCAACGGCGAAGTGGTCGTCGTTCACAACGGCGTGATCGAAAACTATTCGACCTTGAAATCGCATTTGCAGACGCTCGGCTATGTCTTTCGCAGCAGTACCGACACCGAAGTCGCCGCGCACTTGATCGCTCACGAGTTCAGCGAACTCATCAAGATGGGCGAAGATCCGGAATCACCCAACACCGCGGTTCAGGCGGTCGAGGCGGCGATCAAGCAGTTCAAAGGGACTTACGGTCTCGGCGTTTTGTTTCGCGACATCCCGGATTTCCTGGTCGCCGCGCGGTTGGGCAGCCCGCTGGTGATCGGCATGGGGCAGGGTGAATACTTTCTCGCCAGCGATGCTGGGCCGCTCGCCGGACATACGCAGGAAGTGGTCTACCTCTCCGATCACGAGCTTGTCGTGCTCACGCCGCAAGGGATGCAACTGCATCATCGCGACACCGGCAAACACGCTCCCGACGTGCAGGTACTGGAACAGGCTGAGGCCGGATCGGGTTTGAACGGCTTCGAGCACTTCATGCTCAAGGAAATTTTCGAGCAGCCGGAAACGATCGAGAACGCCATGCGCGGGCGCTTGGACGAAGACGAAGCGACCGCGAAGTTCGGCGGCTTGAATCTGACGCCTCAGCAACTGCGGCGCATCGATCGGATCGTGCTGACCGGTTGCGGCACCAGTTGGCATGCGGGACTCGTCGGCGAGTACCTCATCGAAGAGTTCGCGCGCATCCCGACCGAAGTTGAGTACGCCAGCGAGCTGCGATATCGCAACCCGCCGCTCTCGACCAGCACGATGGTCTTCGCGATCACGCAAAGCGGCGAGACCGCCGACACGCTGGCCGCGATGCGCGAATGCAAACGCAAAGGGCATCCGACGCTGGCGATCTGCAACGTCGTCGGTTCGACGATTGCGCGCGAGGCGGACGGCGGGATCTTTCTGCACGCCGGGCCGGAAGTCGGCGTTGCTTCGACGAAGGCGTTTACGTCTCAAGTCACCGTGCTGACGTTGCTGGCCTTGTACCTGGGCCGGTTGCGGAACATGTCGTATCCCGCCGGGCAGCGCATCATCTCGCACCTGCAAGCGATGCCCGACGCCATTCGCAAGACGCTGGAATGCCATGAGCAGATCAAAGACATCGCGCAGCGGTATTGCGACTATGACAACTTCCTGTATCTCGGCCGGCTCTACAATTTCCCGGTCGCGCTGGAAGGAGCACTCAAGCTGAAAGAGATCAGCTACATCCACGCCGAAGGCTATCCGGCCGCCGAGATGAAGCACGGCCCGATCGCTCTGGTCGATGAGCGAACGCCGAGCGTCTTTATCGCTCCGCGCGGCCACATCTATCCGAAGGTGATGAGCAATCTGGAAGAGATCAAAGCTCGCAAAGGCCCGGTCATCGCGCTGGCCTGCGAAGGGGACGCGAAGCTCGATCAGTTGGCTGACGACGTAATTTACGTGCCGTTCGTCGAGGAGTATTTGCAGCCGCTGGTCTGCTCGATTCCGTTGCAGCTTTTGTCGTATGAGATCGCCTTACTGCGCGGCTGCAACGTGGATCGGCCGAGGAATCTGGCCAAGAGCGTGACCGTCGAGTGATCCCTGAGCGACGCTGTCCCAGGGCGATCCGCCGCGGCGGACGGCTGAATCGGATTTGTCGGCACAAGTCGGCGGACTGTTGTCCGATCCCGCCACTCACCGCTTGTTTTTCGCGGTCGCTCCGGCGGATGATGTCGCGGCTGCGCAACTGATGAGCGAGGGGTCGGGTGTTCGGTTTTTCGGAATTGGCGGGCACCAAGCTTGGTTTGCAAATGAAACGTCGTCCCCGCCAATTCCGAAAAACCGAACACCCGACCCCGTTCTAGGACGGAATAAATTATGCCCGACTTTCTGGCTCTGGATTGGGAACATCGACAAGTCTGCGGACTCGACGCCGAAGTCACGCCCGCCGGTGTGCGTGTGCGGAAGGCCTTCACGCTGGAGTGGCCGGAAGGAAAGTCGCCGGATCTCGACGTGCCGGCCGCCGGAAGTTGGTTGACCGAGCAATTCGCGTCACTGGGACTGACCGCCAAGAGCGTGTTGGTCACGCTGCCGCGCGAGGACGCGGTCGTGCGAGTGCTTGAAGTCCCCAACGTACCGGATGCCGAGTTGCCTAACGTTGTGAAGTTTCAAGCGGCGGCGAAATCCGCGCGGCAGTTCGACACGTTGCTGTTGGATTTCTTGCCGCTGCCGCCGCGTGACGGCGTGGCCGGGCGCGAAGTGCTGGTGGCGACGATCGGTCGCGAAGTACTGGACTCACTGAGACTGGTGCTGTCGCGCACGGGTTGCGAGTTGGCGGGAGTCAGTCTGACCGCGCCGGCGATGGTGGAGTTGATCGCGCGGCTGGAGAAGACCGATCCGCCGCCGCGACACGCGGTCGAGCTGGCGATCGTCGCACACGAGCAGCACGTCGAAATCTTACTGCTGCGAGATCGAGGGTTGTTGCTGACGCACTCCGCGCGGCTGCCCGACGACGCGACGACGCCGGAACGCGAACAGCAAGCGATTGTCGCCGAGGTCAATCGCAGCTTGGTCTCGCTCAAGCGACAGCATCCGGAGCTGACGTTGTCGCGTACCTGGCTGTGGGGCGAGCCGACCAAGTTGCACGGACTGGCCGGAGTGCTTCGCAAGCGATTCAGTTGCGACGTGCATGTCGAAGACCCGCTGGTGTTGCCGGGATTGACGTTCGATGCGGGGGGCGAAGTGACCTCGCACGCTTTATTCACCGGTCCGGTCGGATTGTTGTTTGGTCAGGTCGGACGGCTGGCTCAGCCGCTGGACTTTCTGCATCCGCGCCAGCCAGTCGTGCCGCGCGATCTGCGGCGATTGTGGGGCAGCGTCGGCAGCGCGGCGGCAGCGGCGTTGCTCATCGGCGCATTCGGGTGGCAGTGGTACGAGGTCGGTTCGCTGGAAGCGGAGACGCTCGAGCACAAGGACAAAGCCGCGCAGCTCAAGCAAGAGTTGGATGGTGCGGCGGGCATGGTCAAAAACGTGGACAGTGTCGGCAAATGGGCCGATCAGCGCGTGGCGTGGTTGGATCGCTTGTTCGAGTTGACCGAGGCCATGCAGGGGACCGACCGTCGTTATCTCCGCAAGGTGAATTGTCTGCCGGGATCAGGCGGAGTGGTGGGGACGGTGCGTGGTGACGGCTTCGCGAAAGAACGTGACGACATTGACGACTTAACCTCGAAGCTGTTGAGCAACGAGGGTGTGTCGGTCGTCCCGCACGAACAGAAGCGGGATGGAGCCGACGGCGATTATCCCTTCAAGTTTGATTTGGATGTGGCCTGGCGGCCGGTGAAGAAGGATTTGAAGAGCGTCAAGAAATGAATTGTCCGGGGTCAGGCACCGCAGAATTCAGAATTGGCGGAATCGAGCTGTGTGTTGCCAGAACACTCTGCTCCGCCAATTCTGAATTCTGCGGTGCCTGACCCCTGCTTCAGAGGTCATCCCATGCAGATGCGCGAAAAACTCTTGGCGGGCGGATTGGCGGCGGTGGTCGCGATTGGCTTCGTCCCCACGCTGTGGTCGTGGTACATCGAGCCGGTCGTCGTCGCCGAGTCCGCTCGGAAAAACGCAGAGACGCTGCGCAACGACCGTGACTACAAACAACTGCAGGTGATCGCCAAGCAAAAGCAACTCAAGGAATGGAAGGGCCGCAGTCTCTCGCCCAAGCCGACTGAGGCGGCCACGCAGTATCAGCAGTGGCTGACCGACATGGCCGAAGTGGTCGCTGAATTCTCGAATGTGTCGGTCGTTCCCGATCCGCCGCGGACGGCCGCGAACCAGCCCTTCGTGGCCATCGGTGTGACTTTGAAAGCCGAAGCGACGCTGGCTCAGGTGCGGCTGTTTTTGTTTCGGTTCTTCCAGGCCGATGTGCTGCACAGCATCACGCAGTTGAGCCTCGATAGTCCGGCCGCCACCGGCAATCCAAAGCTGGTGGTCGTCATGAAGTTCGAGGCGTTGTCGCTACGTGACGCTCCGCCGCGCGGGCCGACGTTGTTCCCCCGCACGGAAATCACCGAGGACTGGCATGACCCAACGCAACCGCTGACGGTCCGACACGCCGAAGGTTTTCCGACCAAGACACCGTTCCTGGTTCGCGTCGGCAAACATTACTTCGAGGTGAGCGAAGCGTCGGGCACCAGTTGGACGCTGACGCCTGATGCGAACTCAACGGCATCGACGACCAAACAATCGGTCGCATTGCTGACGGATGAGGCCGTGGAACTGGTGCCGATCCATCCGGAGTTCGCGAAACGGACGATCGCGAACTTCGATCCGATCTTGAAACGGAACCCGTTCGTGAAGCCGGTGCCATACGCGCCCAAGCTGGAGTTTGTCGGCACGAAGTCGGTCTCGCGCGGAGGGTCGCTCGACCTGCTGTGCCGAGCCACCGGCTTTGATCTGTCGGCAGGCGAGCCGCTGTTCACGCTCGAAGGAGACGCGCCCAGCGGACTGTCGCTCGATGGACGTTCTGGCAAGCTGACTTGGAAGCCGGATGATGAGCAAGCACTCGGCGACTTCAAGCTGCAAGTGACTGTGAAAGCTCCCGGGCTGCGCGAGCCACTCGCGCAACCGCTGACCGTCACGCTCAAGCAAACGAACAAGCCGCCGAAGTTCGCGACGATCAGCGAGCGGACAGCGGTGCTCGGCAAGGAGTTCGTCCTCGCCGTCAAAGCCACCGACGAAGATCCGGAAACCAAGCTGACTTTTTCGCTCGGCACCGGCGCGCCAGAAGGAGCGAAGATCGACCCCGCGACCGGCGAGTTCAAATGGACGCCCCCCGCCACGCTCGTCCCCGGACCGGTCAAAGTCACTGTGCAAGTCGCCGACAACGGCAACCCGCCCAACACCGTCAAGCAAGACATCACCATCAACGTCGGCGATGACCTGGCGCAGTTCACCAAATTGACCGGCATCCTCGAAGTGGACGGCAAGAAAGAAATTCGGCTCTCCGACTTAGCCAATAATCGCTCGCTGGTGCTGCACGAGGGAGAAGTGCTGCGCTATGCGGACATCGAGGCGACGGTCGTGCGCATCGATAAGAAAGCGGTCCTGCTCAAGAAGGACGACGTGCTCTGGCGGCTCGATCTCGGTGAGACTCTGAGCCAACTGCGCAAGCTGGAGCCTGCCGCCGCTCCGGAAGCTCCGAAGAAGCCGGGCGAGTCGCCGAAGTCGTAGCCTGACTCTCCAAGTCGGGTTCTTTCTGAGGCGTCTCGCTGATCCCGACAGCGGCAAATGGGCACTTGCGCAAGAATTCTCGAATTGATTTGCATGAGCACCAAAGGTGGGTGACTCGATAGCCCAGGCCAACGGCCTGGGGCAAGTTTTCGACAACATGCCCTCAGCCCCAACGGGGCGTGACTCGAACTCACCACTCGGAGTTTCGCCCCGTTGGGGCTGGAAATTGATCGGGTCCACATCCCCAGGCCGTTGGCCTGGGCTATCGAGTCACACACCTTCGGTGCTGAAACAGTTCACTCGGCCTCATCGAGAGATTTCCGTATTGAGACGACCCGACTCAGAGAGTCAGGCTACTGGCAACACAGGCAAGCTGCGAAGTTTGCTGTGATCACCGCCGACATTTCCGATCCGGTTTGTCTCACCGGCATGTGAAACTTTGCCGATAACAAAGAGATGACGGGTCGTGTCGATCCCGGAGGGTGCGCGGAGCGTGCCGCCGGAAATCGCCGCCACGCAGACAATGACGTCTGCGAATTGGCCCATCGGCAAGGAGGCTGCCTTGAAACCGCGACGACTGAGATTGATCGGTGTGGGACTGACGGCAATCACATGCTCGCTAAGCATGTGGCACGCGGAGTTCCTGTCAGCCGAGGTGAAACTCTTCGGTAAGAAAGCGGGCAAGCCCGCCGCAGCGCAGCCCGTCGTGGCCGAACAAGCCGCCGCCGACGCCTTGTTGTCAAACGGGACGCTCCCCGTCTCCGATGACAAACATCTCAATCCCGGTGACAAGCAGATCAAGCTGAATTACTTCAGCAAGACTTGGGGCGACGTGATGCGCGACGTCGCGCAGCAAAGCGGCCGGCAACTCATCATCGACAAGGTGCCGCCGGGACGCTTCTCGCGCAGTGATTGGAGCCGCTACTCACTCAACGATGCGGTGAAGATTCTCAACCGCGACCTGGAACCGAAGGGCTTCCGAATTCTCGAACGCGGGCAGTATCTCGATCTCGTCTTCCTGCGCGACGCGCGCAGCGAATACGCGCGGCCGGTCGTAGGCGCGGTCCGCGAAGAGGTCGAGCCGAACAACACCAGCGATGCACCGCCACGGAAACTGCCGACCAGGGACGCGACGGCCAGCGCTCCGAAGACGGCGAATCCGCGACGCAACAGCATGATCCAGCAAGTCGCCCATGACGAAATGGATGACGACGACGGCCAAGAAGAGGAACTCGATCTCTCCGAAACGCCGCGCCGTTGGGTCGCCGTCACGCTGAAGCATCAGACGGCTCGGAATTTGTCCCGGTCGCTGTATCAGGCGTTCGAGCAAGACGCTGAGTTGATCGAACAGGGACCAAACGGTTTGCCCGGCTTCGTGGTGTGGAAAGACGCTCCGGCAGCGAACCGCGGACCCGCCGCCTCGCGCTTGCCGAAAGCGGCTCCCAAACGCCTGGCGCGATTCGCCATCGGTGTGGACACGAAAGGGGACCGGCTGTTGATCGACGGTCCGCCGACGGAGGTCGCGGCGATCAAGAACCTGGTGATGAAACTCGACATCGTCTCGAATGCCGGCGACAGCAGCGTGCGGCTGGTGTCGACCAAACGTGATCCACGACAAGTCACCCAGACGCTCAATTCGGCGATCAAGCAGTTGGCTCAAGCTCGCGCCGCGGAATCGACGGACGACACGGAACTCGCGCAAGCGGAGACGCCAGCCAAGCCCAAAGCGAAGAAGAATGCCAAGAAGAAGGCCGAGTCCAAACCGGCGGCTCCGACGAACCCCGCCGATCCCAAGCAGCCCAGCGAAGCCGCCGAAATGGAGGCCCCGTCGAACAAGCCCAATTCACCGTCGATCAGCGGTCCGCTCAAGGGGGATGTCACTGTCGAAGAACTCAACGACGTGCTGATCCTGCGCGGCAATGAGGCCGACGTCGAAGCGGTCATGCGACTGATCGAACAGATCGAATCCATGCTGGCCGGCTCGGTCCCCGACGTGAATGTGCGGCCGTTGACGTACGTTGATGGCGAATCGATGGCGGACTTACTGACGACCGTTTACGAGCGATTGAATCGCTCGCGCGGCCGTTCGGCGACCGATCAGACGCAGCAGATCGTCGTCATCGCGATCGGCAAGCCAAACGCGGTGATGGTGCTCGCGTCGGAGCGCGACATGCCGACCGTGGACATGTTGATCAAAAAGCTCGACCAGCCGATCGACCCGACGAATGAGTTTGAAGTCTTCCGCTTGCGATACGCGGTCGCCAGTCAAGTGCTGACTGCGATCGACAGCTTCTTTAGCGGTACCACGACTGGCGGCACCGGCGGACAAGCCACCACACCGGGGACGACGTCACGCTCAACCACCGGCGGTTTGCGAGGCCGCGTGAAGACGATTTCCGATGCGCGAACGAACTCGGTGATCGTGCAGGCTCGGCCGCGCGATCTCGAAGAGGTCCGGCGGCTGATCGAAGAGTTGGATCAAGTCGGTTCGAAGTCCGTCAATCAGATTAAATTGATCCCGTTGAAGAACGCGGTCGCGGACGACATGGCCACGCTGTTGAATCTGGCGCTTCAAAGCGTCATCAGCCCGCCGCAGCAAGCGCGAGCCACGCAAGGGGGAGCGCAAGGCGGAGCACAAGGCGGAGGCGGAGCGGCCGGCGGTCAAGTCGATACAAAACTGCGTGAGGCGAAGAGCGCTGTGCTGCAACTGCTCGACACCGAGGACGGTGAAGCGATGGTGGAATCGGGCATCCTGGCCGACATCCGCATCAACTCCGACCCGCACACCAACAGTTTGGTCGTGACGGCTCCCGAAGAAAGCCTCGCGCTGATTCAGGCGCTCGTGAAGCGGTTTGACAAACCCTCGTCAATGGTCGCGGAAATCAAGCACTTCACACTGCGAAACGCCGACGCATCGTCGATCGTCACGATGCTCAACACGCTCTTCAACAATCAGCAGCAGCAAGGACAGGGACAGCGCGGCGGTGGTCAGCAAAATCAACAGCTCGGCATCCAACTGTCTGGGGCCGAGGATGCCAGCAGCCAGCTCATCCCGCTGAAGTTCTCGACGGACATCCGCACCAACAGCATCATCGCGGTCGGCGGGGCCGAAGCGTTGAGCGTGGTCGAAGCGATCATCTTGCGGCTGGACGCCAGCGACGCGCGGCAGCGGACCATGACCGTCTTCCGTTTGAAGAACAGTCCGGCTCAAGAGGTCGCCACGGCCATCACGCTGTTCCTGCAAGGGCAGCAGAACTTGGTGGGGCAGGGCAATCAAGACCTGGTCAGCGATGTCGAGCAACTGGAACGGCAAATCGTCGTCGTCGCCGAAGTGAACTCGAACAGCCTGTTGATCAGCGCGACGCCACGCTATCTCAAGGACATTTCGGAGATGATCGAACGCGTCGACGCGGCCAAACCGGAAGTGGTCATTCAAGCGTTGTTGGTTGAGGTGACGCTCGACAACACGGATGAGTTTGGTGTCGAACTCGGATTCCAGGACTCGATTCTGTTCAATCGCAGCAACATCGCCAGCGGCACGGGAATCACCGGAATTCAGAACATTACGCAGCAGATCATTCAACTCACCCAGAGCACCACGACCTCGGTAACACCGGGGACCGGAGCCACGACGACCACAACCACCATCACGCCGCAATCTCTACAGACATCCACACCGAACGTCGTTGGTTCACCAGGGTTCCTCTTCAATACCGCAACGCAGGGCAACAATATCTCGGCACCGAATCCCGGCCAGGTTGGCTCGCAAGGGCTGAGCAACTTCTCGGTCGGTCGCACGAACGGCAATCTCGGATACGGAGGACTCGTTTTGTCGGCGGGGTCCGAATCGGTCAATGTTTTATTGCGTGCATTGTCCTACTCTCGGAAACTGGAAATCCTTAGCCGACCACAGATCCGTACGCTCGACAGCCAATTGGGCACGATCAACGTCGGCAAAATCGTGCCGGTTGTGAACGGCATCACGGCGAGCGGCATCGCCGGACAATTTACGCCGCAGATTATCCGTGATCCGTCGGGCATCTTGTTAGAGGTCACTCCGCGCATCACGCCGGATGACCGCATCGTCATGCAAGTCCATGCGGAGCGTAGCGAGTATGACACGTCCGCCACGGGAAGTGTGCAACTTGTCGCTGCCTCACCGGGGTCCGGTCCAATCACATCTCCGACGAAAATCATCAGCACGGCGTTGACCACCGTCTCGGTTGCCAATGAGCAAACGATCGTGCTCGGCGGCTTGATCCAAAAGACGGACGATCGAATCACTCGAAAAGTGCCGTGGCTGGGCGACATCCCAATCATTGGCCAAGCGTTTCGATTCGATTCGCAGTCCATGCGACGCACCGAATTGTTGATCTTCCTGACCCCGCGAATCGTCAAGAACAACAGTGTGTCAGAGATCATCAAGCAGATCGAATCCGAGCGTCTGCACTACACCGAGTGTGAGGCCGAAGCATTGCACGGTCCCTTGTTCGGTATTCCCGAATCTCCGTCCGACGGTTCTATCCCGCCGGTCTATTCGCCGGGAGAACTGTGGAATCCCAAGAATTCCACTCCGACCCCGCCTCTGCCAGCACCGACCGAGAAAGTGCCCCCGCCGTCTCGCAGCAATGCGCCGCGCGTGCTGCCAGTGCCGCCGATGAACGATGAGCCTGCCAGTGACGTTCAGGGCGCGAGCTATCAACAACTCAGTAACCATAATCGAACAAATACTCCGCCGATCGTCCGAACCAATTCCACCGGTTCCACAAAGTCCGCGGGAAAATCGACGATCTTGGACACGTTCCGGCGAGAGAAGGTCTCGGCCGGCAATCGAGGTCAGTAGCCCTACGAAGGTACTCAGGGGTGAAAGAACGAATTATGGATCGATTCCGCCAAAAAAGTTTGCGTTCGGGATGCGGTGCTCTGTTGCTCGCACTTTTCATCGCATTGCTGATCGTACCGGGCTGCACCACTCCCAGTTTGCTATCCAAACTGACTCACCGCGGAACCTTTCCCAAAGCAACTGCCGAGAACCCGGCAGTGCGCTGTCTATGCTTGTGGGACGCTTCCGAAGGGACCGGCGTGGACAACCTGCCGGCTCGCGGCGTGTCCGGCCAGATTTTCTTTTTCACTCGAGGCAACGTCTCGTCGGTCGAAGTGGACGGTGACGTGCGCATCTTTCTGTTCGATGACCACGGTTCGCCTGAGGAACAAACCCAGCCACTACACCAATTCGATTTTTTGGCTGGCTCGTGGAAGGCACAACTGACCTCCACGCAATTTGGTCCGGCGTATCAATTGTTTGTGCCCTATTCACGCAAAGGACATCACCAGACGGAGCTTGCACTTCGCGTGCGACTCATACAGCCACATAGTCCTCCGGTGTTTTCAAACGTCACCAAAGTGACTTTGCCCGGCTACGACGCCGCTAAAGCTAAGAGTGCGGCCGAAGGGTATGAACCAGAGAAGCTGCATCGAGACGAGACGGCCAGCGACAACTTTAGTCGCATGGATCGCATCACTCCGGACAAGATTGCAGAGACCTTCCTCCAAATTCGTGCCGAACGCGGAGAACCAGTTAGCTCGACGACACTTTCCGGCGCTGAGACGTCGATCAATCCCCGCTACCAACGGCCCGCCCGTCGAGGATCTGCCCGATCCGACAACGAATCTGATGGCGAGTTCAATGTGGATGACGAGCCCAATGACGCCTCAGATCGCCCGGTGCGTCGACACCTTCGACAAGTTCCGCACACAGTAGAAGAGGATGTCTCTGAGGACGAGGAATAGTTCGACCCTCTTTTCTGGTGGCATCTCAACCGCGAAAGGTTAGGATGCCCCGCGTCGATGAAGCAGGTCAAAGACCTTCTGAAACTGCCGACTCTCCGATCTTGAGGACGTGACCATGCGACAACACACGAAATCCGCAGTGAGACTTTTGGCGGCGACCGTTGCTTGCGGACTGTTCTCGCAAACGGCGTCGGCTCAATTCAGCAGCACGACGCGCACCGGCAGCTCATCGGGCAACGCGCTCACTAGCGGCAGCCCGGCATCCGCCGGAGGTGCCGGAGCCACCAGTGGCTTCGGTGGCGGTGGAGCGGCCGGCGGGGCCGCCAACGGTTCCGTCGGTGGCAACAACGCCGCGAATCGCACGGCCGGAACCGGTCAAGCCGCGTTGGGGCAGTCACTGTTTACTCAGGGCAACAATCAAAACGCTTTCATCGGCGGACGCAATCAACAGCAGGGTTTCGTCGGCGGCAACCAGCGCACCGGCCAGCAGCAAAACAACCGGCAGCAGCAACAAAATAACCGCCAAAACAACAACAACCAGAACGACTTCAACAACCAGAACGGCCAAGGACAGCAGAATCAGGATCCGAAACGCGCGATCCGCCCGCAGTTCAGAGTCGCCTTCGATGAGCTGCCGAGACCGACCACCGAGATTCGCTCCACGCTGCAACCCCGGTTCGACACTTTGAGTCAAACTCCGGCGCTGCGCGGCGTAACTTACGAGCTAGACGCCGAAGGTGTAGTCGTGCTTCGCGGAACTGTGGACACACCTTCGCAAAGACGGCTCGCCGAAAACGTCGTGAAGCTGGAACCGGGCGTGAAGAAAGTCCGCAACGAACTGACGCTGAACGAACCGGCCGCGACGAAGTAGAGAACTCGTGCGACCAGGTTTCATCTTCTTATCGGGCTGCGCGCATTTCGTAGGGTGGGACAAGCTCGCTTCGAGCGCCGGCCCACCAGCATCAGAATGAACGTGCAGAAAAAATGGTGGGCCGGCGCTCGAAGCGAGCTTGTCCCACCCTACATTGGATTGCGACTTGCCGTTCAACGAGTTGATCGCGTCTGCCGCTCATTCAGGTATCGGGTCATTCCGTCGGATAGTCTTGCCTTCCCAGACCGCTTCGTCCGTGTCGCTGTCGAAGGTGAGCACGCGATGCTCGCTCCCCTTTGCAGGCGGGACGTCGATCTTCGGCAGCCAGCGGCGATGCTCGGTGATGATCGCGGAATGTTCTGGTTTTGCAGCGAGGTTCGTCCATTCGTGCGGATCGGCTCGCAGGTCGTAGAGTTCCTCGCTGCTGTCGGCGTAACGAATGTAGCGCCAGCGTTCGCTGCGGATGCCATGATTGCCTCGGTTGTGCGATGTGATCGCGGGCCGCTCGCGCTTGGCGTTCACGTCTTTGAGTTGCGGCGACAGGCTGAGACCTTCGAGATCGGTGCGACTCGTCAGGCCACACAGTTCAATGAGCGTCGGATAGATGTCGAGCAGTTCCGCAGGCTGAGTACAGCGGCCACCGCGACTCACACCAGGACCGGCGAAGATCAGCGGCACGCGCGTGCCGCGATCCCACAACGTGTTCTTGCCGGTGATCCCCTTCTCGCCGAGATGCCACCCGTGATCGCCCCACAACACGACGATCGTGTTCTCGCTGAGTCCCGCTTCATCGAGCGCCTGCATGATGCGGCCAACCTGCGCGTCGACGAAGCTCGTACACGCAAGGTACGAGCGAACCAGATTCCGCCACTGCTGGTTGTCTTGAACCCACTTCAGCCGTGGCTCGGGAAGATTCCAATGCAGATACCACGAGAAGCGTGGCGTGTCGTCACGATCGTTCTCCTTCACAACCGGCAGCACGCTGTCGTCGTCGGGATACAGATCGAACCACTTCTGCGTGGCGTAACACGGAACGTGTGGCAGAAAGAATCCAGCCGCGAGAAAGAACGGCTGGTCCTGCGGCGCGGATTGGATTTGCTCGACCGCCCAGCTTGCGACTTGATAGTCCCCTTTGTCTTCGTCCCGGTGCGGAAAGACGCCCCAGTCCATCAGCGGATGATTGCCCATCGGCGCTGGTGGAATCAGCTTCTTCGCTGGCTTCGCGCCGATCCCTCCCGCCGAGCCCCACACATCGAACTCCTTCGCCCGCTGCTGCGGCCCGCCGACTCCGCCGTGATGAATTTTTCCGGCGGTCAGCGTCCGATACCCGTGTGCTTTGAAGTGCTGCGGCAGAGTGACTCGGTCTTTCCACTCATCGAGCGTCCGAAACCACGGAGCCAATCCGTAAACGCCCGTCGTCGTCGGCCGCAGGCTGAGCATCAAACTCGTGCGCGAGGGATTGCACAGCGGAGCCTGACAATGCGCGTTGAGGAACAACGTCCCGCGCTGCGCCAACTTGTCGATGTGCGGAGTCTTCGCCAACGGATGCCCCCCCATCGTGCCGATCCAATCGTTCTGATCGTCGATCGCGATGAACACCACGTTGGGCTTCTCAGCGGCGAACGACGTGCCGGCGATAAGGACGAGAATCAGTGCGAGTTGTTTCATGGCAGATCGAATTTCCTCACGTTCCCAGTTCGTTCCGCTTGATCCGCGGCCGTGTCTGAATCCGTGGGGTGAAAAGCGACACCCCGCGGATTCAGACACGGCCACGG